>NZ_JBHSOW010000018.1:0-114057 GCF_042656405.1 Paenibacillus solisilvae
GATTGAATACCGGTGCGCGCTGGCAGCATAGCTTTTTTCTAATGTCTACTTGACAGGGGTATGACCACCTTTTAGCGTCTCGACACATGTGGAGTGCGTCGCTCTTATGGTGAGGGATAGAACAGTGGCTGAGTTCACTTGTCCTTATTGAGTTTCTCTAAGTGATAAGTGATACAGGGTTCTGGAAGTTGTAATACAGTACCATAGAAATATTTTTGATGTAAAAGTGATGTAAAAGGTTAGCTGAAGAGAAAATCCGCGTAGGACTTTTTTGTAGCTTTAGTGGCGAACGTCCGAAAATAGTTAGCGGTATGCTCTTCAGACGTAGGTAGAATATATGTGAATCCACGAATATCAGATTGCCAACCAGAAAGCGAATTGTTTTTGCCTCCGAGCAAAAGAATGATTCCCCTTCCGTCCGCTAATGGGGAAACGCAGGGAGTACACTCCCTGCACCCGTTACTCGCCGTAAGGCAGGCCCGGCATATGGCATGCCGGGGAACCTTAAAGTATGAAAGGATTAGGGCATCTGTCAAGAAAAGCACTTGAAAGTCTCTTATTTAGATATGTCAAAAACTATTTTGGTTTGAATGTATGGAAAAAGTCGCGTACTTGATGTCAATTTTCCCCCACCTATGGTACTGCCCCACTCGAGTCCATCCGAAGTTGCCACTTCGGGAGACATTAAATACGGTGCACATCTTTGCGACGCGGAGTTTGAAGCGATGATCTTGGATTAACGAATAGTTCAGCATCTGTCTTTGGCCGCTGTCATGCTTAAACTAGGGCAGCCATGTTTAGTCTAACTCCAGAACAACTTATCTGAGAAAGGCTTAATGGCCCACTTTAGTGGCTTTGAAACGCAATCGTTTATAATCGGCATACCAATTGCCATCTCTATATAACTTGGACCTCGTTTTTTCAGCTGCCAATTTCATCATCAGCTGCCTTTTTTCAATTGGAACAGTTAAGAAAAAGTCACTTGCAGACATTTGAATCCAAGTCTCGACTCCGTTTTCACAAATCGTCTAGCAGAGTAGGTCGATCAAAATGTACCATGTAGTCAACTTTAAAACCATTTCTTTCTAAGATATATGAATATTCACTTATACTTGGAAAATACCAAGGATTATTAATTTTTTTTAGATCAAAGCCTTTTTCATCTAAAGTTTCGTAAATAGCATCGATTGTTTGTACATTGCCTTTTCCACCCATTTCAGCAACAAAACGCCCATCTTCTTTCAATGAGTCATCCAATGTAAAGCTGCATTGGAAAATATTGCATCAAAACGATTATCATAATTGAAGTTTTCAGAGCATCTACTAGTTGAGTTTGAAGCTCAGGGTACTTTTTTCTGGCTTGCTCAAGCATCTCATTAGAATTATCGATCCCCATAACATAAGCCCCATGTTTTTGAATCTCAATAGCCAAATCCCCAGTACCGCATCCCAAGTCTATTATGTGCTCTCCAGCAGATGCTGCAATACATCAATAACTGCTTTTCCATAATTTGAAACATATGCTATTTGACTATCGTACTTCTGTGCATCAAAATTATTTTCGTTAGAGTATTGAACAGGATTCATGATTAACACTCTCCTAAAATGTATTAGATTTTGCTACAATATTTAGCATCATTTCGTCAGTTCCACCAGCAATAGTCATAGCAACAGTTGTTGCTTCCACAGCTTATTACCCTAGCTTATTTCTAGCCTGACATTTAATATTTCCAATAAGCCATACCATACAGGAATACGTAGACAAATTCGGAGATGATGAGTTCAACTTATGGCTACCACTTTTAAACATGTAGAGAACTCATCATATTAGGAATAAGCACTTATGGATTATATATCCATGACCAGCGAAATCATTAAGGATCGAATTCCAGCAAATGGCCACAACAAAAACAGCTGCTTAGGACAAGCAGCTACTGCTTGTCCTACTTGCTTTCGTACCACACTTGTCTGGTACAATAAAGTGATTCGTCGAATGTGATTTTTCGCTGGAAGGGAGCGCAAATTAATGGGGAGCGGGTATCGAATGTCTGGGGGTTGGAGGCGCGCGGTTTCCCAGATAAGTTTGTTCTACAAGTTTTTTTACGGCATCATTGCGATCGCTATGGCCATTCTTTTGTTTTCCAGCGCGACCTCCTACTTGTATACGCGCAACATCTTCGAACAGCAGGCGGCTGACGCCGCATCCCGGTTAGTCGACAACATCAACACGGGCTTCGAGGATAATCTGGACCAGGTAGACCGCATCATTATGTCGATGTACGCGGACGCGGAGAGCAACAACTCCAAGACCAGTATGCGGGAAGCGCTGTCACCGGAGCCTTACGGTTCATTAACTGAGCAATATTCGGCAAATCAGAGTTTGCAGGCGTTTTTCGAGCGGATGATCAATCTGCGAAGCGATTTTAATAGTGTTTACATTTACGTGACACCTGTCAAGCAATACTCGTACGTCATCTACGGGATGACGAAAGCGCAATACGATCCTACGGGGGAAGAGTGGTATCGCAAGTCGGTGGAAGCGGATGGAAGAACGGTCATCTCAGCTCCACATAAGCCTTTTCAACTGATTTACGACAAAGACGTCATCTCCTTCTCCCGCGTTCTCAAAGGCTTCTCCGACAATGACCGGGATAACGGGGTCATCCTGATCGATCTTTCTATGGAGTCGCTGGAAAATATCGTGAAAAAAGCGAAGCTGAGCGAAACGACCGGAGTGCTGTTGCTTAACGAGGAGGGCCGGATGATGTTCGCCGGCAAGGCATCGCCGCACATAGACGAGCTCCAGCCGTCGCTGCTTCGCCAGATGAGCCGGGCTCCTAACGGTTCGTTCGATGTCGAAATCGCCGGTAATCGCTACTTATTATCCTATAGTACGCTCGAGGTAACCGGTTGGAAGTCGGTGACGCTGACGCCGTATTCGGAGTTGAACAAGTCAGGCAAAAGTATGCTTGCCGTTTATTTGCTGCTCGCCGTCGCCGCGCTCGCTCTGGCGGTACTGATGGCGTATTTGCTCTCCAAGAAAATATTTCTTCCCATCCAACATTTAAAGAAAGGTATCGTACAGGTCAAGCAGGGCAACTTCAATGTGATGCTCGAACCTACTACGCAGGACGAGCTCGGCCAACTCGTCTTCAGCTTCAACGGGATGGTCGATACGATCAAGAGACTCATTGCGGAAAATTATGAGGAACAGTTTGCCCGCAAAAACGCGGAATTCAAATACTTGCAATCGCAAATAAACCCGCATTTTATTTATAACACGCTGCAGATCGTGAGCGGAATGGCTGCCGTCCACAAGGTTCCCGAAATCGGGACCGTCACTAAGAGTCTCGCGAAGATGCTTCGCTATGGCATTAACATGCAGCAAAGCACCGTCCCGGTGCGGGACGAGATCGAGAACGTAGTCTGTTACATGGGCATCCAGAAGCTTCGGTTCCGTGGCTACTTTGACTACGATCTGGACATCGACGAGCAAATCTATTCGTATAGCGTCGTGAAGCTGATTCTCCAGCCGATCGTCGAAAATTCGATAACGCATGGACTGGAAGAGAAGGAGAACGGGGGACGGGTGCGCCTATCGGGCCGAGTCGATAACGGTGAGCTCCGTTTGGAAGTTTACGACAATGGAATCGGCATGACACCGGAGGAGATAGAACGAGTTCTGACCTCGGTCTATGATCCCGACCGGGAAGTCGCAAGACTGTCGCGCAGCGGCCATTCGATCGGGCTTCGCAATATCCACGCGCGGATCCGGCTCATGTACGGAGCGCCGTACGGTCTTGAGCTCGATAGCCGTAAGAATGAATGGACTCGCGTCATCATTCGATTACCCATAAGAGAGAGCGAGGGAACGCAACGATGAGAAAAGTATTGATCGTGGACGACGAGGAATGGGCGCGGATCAGCATCCGGGAGCAGATAGACTGGGCTTCACTCGGATTGACAATCGCGGGAGAAGCACGGAACGGGCGAGCGGCGTTGGACTTGATCCGCAGCGATCCTCCCGACATTCTGATTACCGACATCCGTATGCCCGTCATGGACGGCATGGCGCTACTGGAACTCGTTCATCGAGAGTATCCCGAAATCATTTCTATCGTGCTCAGCGGTTATTCGGAGTTCGAATACGCGAAGAAGGCAATCGTTTACGGCGTGATCGATTACATCCTGAAGCCGATCGACGAAGATCAACTCGATCAGACGCTTAGAAGAGCGGCGATCCGCCTCAACGACGAGGACTCCCGGACGGACAAGCTGATTCGGATGAACATCCAGCTCAACGAGAGCGGTCCGCTTACGAAGGAACGGGCATTGACGCGGCTCGTTACGGACCCTATCGTCGGCATCGCTATGCTTCGACAGGCGTTAAGGAAGGCTGGTTATCCTGATGAGCGGATGAAAGACAGCAGAAGAGTCGTTCTCGTTTTCGAATCGGACAATTTCGAGAAAGTCGCAGCGAACAAATATGGCAACGATGTTGGTCTAGCGAGCTTTGTTCTCCTGAACGTGTTGGAAGAATTGACTCAACCACTCGCCGACGGCGTTCTGTTCCGGAAGTACGGGCAGCAGAACGAATTCATCTGGCTAAAGGATTTTCCGTTCGCGGAGGATGAGACGGGCAAGGAACGGCCTTTCGACGATTTTTACGGAAGCTTGGAGCGGGCGGTGGCTAGGCTGGAGGAGTTGACAGGTTTCCGTCTCCACGTCGGTGTAGGAGGCGAATTCGATTCGTTGTTGGATGCGGCCCATTCTTACACCGAAGCCTCGGAAGCGGTCCGCAATGCGGGAGTCGTGCACCATGGAACCATCGTGCACGCGGATGAAGTCAAGGGACGTAACGAATACTATGTCTACCCGGACAATAACGAGAAGGCCTTGCTCCATTACATGGAGAACGGATACGGGCAGCAGGCCGTAGGAATGATCGACGAGTTGTTCCGCGTATGGAAGGAGAGCGAGACGATTCGACCCGACAGCATGCGCGGTACGCTCGACGAGATGAGAGTCGGCATCCGCAAGCTTCTGAGGAAGCACGGCATTGCGGAAACGGTTTTGGCTGAACTTGGACTTGCGGAGAAGGACGGCTCGGAATACCGTTCGTTCGAAGACATGCGCCGCTGGCTCGAACGAGCCGTCGATGGCGCGGTTGCTTTCCTGGCATCCGGCCGTAAAGTCGGGGCAAAGAAAGCGGTAGAGGAAATCGTTCAATACCTGAGCCTGCATTACGGCGAAGAAATATCGCTTCATGCGGTGTCCGAGCGGTTCCATCTCAATCCCGCGTACTTGTCCAGATTGTTCAAAACCGAGACCGGGGAGACGTTCAACGATCGTTTGAGCCGGATCCGGCTAGAGGCGGCCGTTAGGCTTCTTAAGAATGAGCAACTGAAGGTCGTGGACATCGCGCCGCTAGTCGGATATGAGAACCCGAACTATTTTCTGAAGAAATTCAAAGACTTCTACGGCTGTACTCCGTCCGAATACCGCAAGAATCATACTCATCTCAACTAACCGATCCGGCCGATCCGATCTTCGTCGTCAAATGCGGCGAGGGATCGGTTTTTTTTTACCGTTTAAAACAAGCCAAAAGTCAAAAAAATATAGGATAAACGGTAGAATGAGTGGAGTGTGCCCGGCTTGGCCATTTCCTATAATAAAGAGGCAAAGACAAATGGGAGGGATCGGCATGAAAATTAAGAAAAAGGCTGCCACGCTAGGGGTCACGCTCGCGTTAACAACATTGATGCTAGCGGCTTGCGGTTCGAACGGCAATAACAGTAGCGGAAATGCAGGTGCAACGGATAGCGGTTCCTCCAGCTCACCAAGTTCCGCTTCGGCGACGCTGAGTTACATGACTTGGACGTATTCCGACCGTACGGCATCGACCGACGCCTGGATCCAAGATATGAAGGACAAGTACAATATTACGATCGACATGCAGAACGTGCCTCCCGATCAATACGCGACGTTGTTGAAGACGAAGCTCGCGTCGGACGATTTGCCCGATCTGTTCTTGACCCATGGCATTGATAACGAAATGAACACCGTAGAAAAGTTTAAAATCCAGCCGGGACAATTAGTCGATTTATCCGGCCTGAAGTCCGTTCAGGATTTCATTCCTTCCGTCATCGAGAGCCGCAAGGCGAACAAGGAAGGCAAGCTGTTCTATTTGCCGGTCTCGACCAACGCGCTCGGCGTTCTCTACAACAAGAAAGTGTTCGCGGATAACGGCATCACTATACCGACGAACATCGACGAACTCGCGGCTTCTTTCGAAAAGCTGAAGGCGGGGGGAATCGCGCCGATGGCCGCTGGCTTCAAGGATCCTTGGACGACGCAGATCATTCCTTTCATCGCGTTCGGTCAATACATCGACGCGAAAGACCCTACGATCAAAGAAAAGCTCGCGACAGGCGAGCTCAAATACGCCGACATCAAGGATGACATGACAAAGGTGCTGAACGTTCAGTTGGATTGGGCCGACAAGGGGTACTTCACGGACAATTTCCTAGGAACAGACGCGAGCGTCGCCAGTCAATTGGTCGCTACCGGCAAAGCGGCTATGATGGTAACGGGGACGTGGCAGCTCAGCGCGATTCAGAGCGCGAACCCGGACGCGGAGATCGGCTTCTTTGCCCTTCCGCTGAATGCCCCGGGCGAGAAGACGGCGCTTCCGACCAACGCGAACGAAGGTCTTCTGATCAATGCCAAGACCGAAAATCTAGATGCCGCGAAACAAGCGATGGACTTCTACTTGAGCCCGGAGAATCAGGCTCGCATCATGAAAGATTTGAACGGCATCCCGACCAACACGAAAGTGCAAGTGGACAATCCTTTCACCAAAGAAGTGCAGCAAGTGATGGGTCAAACCTCTGTCATTGCGACTTGGTGGGGAACGGACGGCCTCTATCAACCGTCCGGCACGTCGTTCCTCATGGAGAAATCACAACAAAACCTCGTCGCAAAGGGAACGACGCCGGATCAATTTATCGCCGACTATGACGCCGCTAACGCCAAAGTGCTGAATAAATAAAAAGGCAATCGGATGGCAACGGTTTAAACCAGCACCGCTGTCGAAAAAGGTAACGCAACAAAGAAGGAGGGTCGGTCGGCGTTTGCCTTTAGCGGATGCCGGCCGATTCCCGTTTTGCGTAAAGGAGGTAGTTGAATGATATCGAGATCGAGATGGACAACGGAGTTGAAATGGCTGACGTTCCTGCTGCCGGCCCTCGTGTTTTACTTAGGATTCTATTTGGTGCCTACCTTAGGCTCCGCGTATTATTCGTTCACTGAATGGGATGGTATTACAAGCAAGTTCATCGGTTTGGCAAATTACAAGGAAATGTTACACGATCGTATGATCATCACTTCCTTTCGGAATACAGTCATGTACACGGTTTGTATTACAGTGCTGCAGAACCTCATCGGACTGCTCTTCGCGATGCTGCTCGTTCGCAAGTTTCGGGGCGTGAACGCTATGCGGACGTTGCTTTTCATGCCTTATATTTTTTCCACGCTGCTGATCGGTTATGTGTGGGGGTTTATCCTCGAACCGAACATCGGCGTCGTTAACAATGTATTGGATGCCATCGGACTAGACGCCTGGAAGATGGGTTGGCTTAGCGATCCCGGATCGGCACGCTGGATGATCGTGCTCGTCACGATCTGGCAATGTATGGGTTATTCGATGGTTATCTATATAGCGGGATTGCAAGGTATCCCGAAGGACCTATACGAGAGCGGAGATCTTGACGGGGCGATCGGCTGGCGCAGGTTCGTTCATATTACGTTCCCGCTCGTCGCGCCGGCGTTCACGATCAATATCGTGCTTTGCTTGATCGGGAATCTGCAGCTGTTTAACCAAATCTACGCTCTGACGGGTGGAGGTCCGGGCTACGCGACTGAATCGGTCGCCACGATGATCTACCAGCTCGGCTTCGGAAGCAGTATACGCTGGGGATACGGGTCGGCGCTCTCGGTGACGCTATTCGTCTGCATTCTGTTGATTACCTCTGTCTTGGTTACATTCTTGCGCAAGAGGGAGGTGGAGATGTAATGAGCCGAACATTCTCTCGAATCGGCAAGCCTGTTGGCATGGGACTATTATGGGTCGTCATCTTGCTGTACGTCTATCCGATCTTGCTCGTGCTGCTAACAGCCGTCAAGACCAAGAGCGATCTGGCGCTTCATCCGTTCGGTTGGCCGGAGAAATGGACCTTTGATTCGTTCACGAAGGCTTTCGAAACGATGAATTACGTCCGATCGTTGATTAATACGATCGGTATCGCTGCCATTTCGGTGGCGGGCGTCGTACTGATGGCCGCCATGGCCGCGTACGTGATCTCTCGTCGGGACAACAGGTTCTACCGTGTCATTTACATTGTCTTTCTGGCCGGCATGATCGTACCGTTCCAGATGGCGATGATCCCATTATACAAAGTGCTGCAAACCTTCAATTTGATCAACACGTATCCAGGCGTCATTTTCATCTATCTGGGCATGCTGGCGCCGTTCTCAGTCTTCATCTTGAGCGGATTCGTCAAAGGCGTGCCGAAGGAATTGGAGGAAGCTGCTCTGGTAGACGGATCCGGCACGTACAAAACCTTCTTCCGAATCGTGCTGCCGCTCCTGAAGCCTGCCGTCACGACGGTAACGGTGTTGAACTTGTTTAACGTGTGGAATGACTTCCTGATGCCGATGCTCTATCTGTCCGATAATCGCAAGACGACGATAACTGTGCAGTTGTCTTCGTTTCAAGGGATGTACAACAACGATTGGTCGCTTATTTTCGCCGGGGTGTGCATGATCGTCGTCCCGATGCTCGTCATATACCTGTTCGCACAGCGATTCATCATCAGCGGCATTACCGCTGGCGCGGTGAAAGGTTAAAGCTATCGGACCCGGGAAAGCCTAGTCGGATCGGCATTAAGAAAAAGAAGGATGGATGCATGATGGGCGATGAATTGACTTTTCTCGGCTTTTGGGCGATTAATGATGCTCTGGAGCCGGCGCGGTTGCGCTCGCAGTTGGAGGACTTGAAGGCTGCAGGGCTGGACGGCGTTATTTTCCATCCGCGGTTCTACCCGAATGAGCCGGTTTATATGAGTGAAGATTATTTGGCTATTGTTTCCGAAATCATTCTATATTCGAAAAGCATCGGCATGTCGTTTTGGATTTACGACGAGGACGGCTGGCCTTCCGGAACTGCGGGAGGGCAAGTGATGGCGCGCCGCCCTGACTTGCGCTGTGAATGGATCGCTTGGGAACGCGGAGCGAACGGACAGAACGGAATCGCTTATCATTATCATCATGCGGTCTCGTCGTTCGATGATGAAGCGACGAGGCTGTTTATCGACATTACGCATGAAGGCTACCGCAAGGGGCTTGCGCCGGAAGCATTCGACTACGTGACCGGATTCTTCACCGACGAAGTGGCTTTTCTCGATGGGCACGGCATCACGGTCAACAAAGGAGGACTCCCTTGGGATTCTCGAATGCCGGCCATGTATGAGGAGCGTTACGGCGAGAAGCTGGAGCTGTTACTTCCGCTGCTGTTCAAGGACGGTGACGGTAGTGAATGCGTGCGGGTCCGCTATTGGGAGTTGGCGACGGACTTGTTGGTCGCTGGCTTCTATAATCCGGTGCAGGATTGGTGCGCGGCTAACGGCAAGAAGTTCACCGGGCATCTGAAGGCAGAGGAGAACCCGTTCTTCCAGCTTTCCTACAGCGGCTCTGCGTTCCAGGTGCTGAAGGGCATCGAAACGCCGGCGGTGGATGCGCTGGAGCGTTACCCGAGTAACCACTTCTATCCGCGAATCGCTCACTCCGTCGCGATGCAGCAGGGCCGCGAAGGTTGTCTCGTGGAAGCGATGGGAGGAAGCGGCTGGGGAGTGTCACCGGAGTCGTTCACGAATTACGTCCTGTGGCTTGTGGGCCATGGGATTAGGACGTTCACGCTTCATTTGAACCAAATGAAGCTGAAGTCGCAAGCGATACGCGATTGGCCTCCTTCAATGCCAAGCCATGTTTCCTGGAGGGACGGTTTCCCGGCGCTTCTGGCATCGCTTAAGGAACAGTCCCGGAAGATTCCCGATTTGAAGGGCGAGCCAGACGTTCTACTTGTGACGCCGACCCGCGGCGTCATGGCGGCGTTCTTACCGCAGGAAGCCATGCAGATGAACGAGCATGATGGCTCGAACGTTCCGAATAATAAAGCGGGACTCATTAGCAAGAAGTTTCTCGCTCTAGTGGACCATTTCCATAAAGCAAAGTTGCACTACGAGCTGTCCGAGGAACGCGTAATCGAAGAAGACGGCGTCGCCGCAAACGGCAAACTGCGAATTGGGCGGAGGGAATATGCGGCCATCCTGATCGCGGAGGGTTGCGTTTGGAGAGACGATGGCATCGTCAACCGGCTTCGGGAAGCGGGCGTTCGCGTGCTTGGCGAAGGGGACTGGAGGCAAGCGTTCGGTGTGGAGATTTCTCCGGCGAGCGATGCGGAAGAGATCGCTGGAGCGGCTCTTAGGAACGCCCGAGTTGAAATTTCAGCGGGAGTAGCCGATAGTCCGGTCATTCCTTGGCAAACGGAATGGACCGTATTACGAGCACCGGACATTAACTTGCTCTTTGCCGAGTTCGACCCGCAAGCAAACGGTAACCTCGCGGTCGAATGGCGTTTGGAGAAACCGATCGAAAAAGGGCATGGTGAGTGGACATTCGTTCTGCATGATCCGATTGCCGAATTGCGAGCGAACGGCACGGTCTTGCCGCTAGTCGCTGAGGGTGATTTGACCGTCGCTCGCATACCGGCTGCGATTGTCGCCGAAAGCTCAAGCCTTCGCATCGAAGCGATTCCGCTGCCGGGCGGCGAGTCGAACCCGTTCGCTTTCCTGCGCGGCCCGTTCGTCGTAAAGAGCGATTCGCTGTTAACGGAGAAGGACGCGCATCAATGGCGTACCGAAGGCGCGTTCGTGCTCATGTCGCCGAGCCGTCACGGCCAACCCGATGCCGCGGATCTGATCGCGTCCGGCTATCCGTTCTCCGATCGGCCTATGACGGCGTCCAAGCGCATCCGCCTGTCGGACGATGAAACGGGACTTCAGGCATTGTTGCTTACCGACGTATATGCCGATGCAGCTTTCGTCCGGTTTAACGGCAGCGAGCTCGGCTGGTGCTGGGGACCTGACTGGCGAGTGGAATTGCCCGTAGGCATCGAAGCCGGCGAGTTTGAATTGACCGTAGAATTGTATCCGAGCACTTACAATAAATTCGGTCCGCATCGCCACGTCGACGGCGACCGGTACTTAACGAGTCCGGCTCAATATGCGGGAACTAAGAATTTCGCCGACCGGCCCGACGCTCCGGAACGGACGCTGGGAGCCCATTGGCACTTCGTCAAATGGGGCATCGGCGGCCGCGTGGCGTTGAGCTGAATAACTCAACTTTCGCAGCATTGGCGCACTTGAAAAACACCTCAATGTCCCAGCGCATCCGGTAAATCCGGAAGATGTCCTGTACGGAGAACGTTAGGTCGGTCGAGAGAATGGCTAGCCACTCGTTCTTCTTCGAGCAGCCCTTATTAGGAGCAAACAAACTATTGCTCCACGTGGCGTAATGCTGATTTTCGCTCTGCGAAAGTTGAGTAAATAACAAATAGGTATTCAACGATGACTCTGGTTTTGCCGGAGTCATCTTTATAACATAGCGTGCCTAGCAAGCTAGGCACAACTAATATCTACCTGAACTATACTTCAGCGTGTTGTTCAAGCAGGAACGTCAGATGAATTTCAGCGATTTCCTGCTGGAGACGCGGATGAAGAAGGCGATGGAGCTGCTGCGGGAGATGATCTGAAGACGTACGAACGGGGCGGCGTGTCGGGTACCCGAGTCCGCAATCGTTCAGCGTCCTCTTCAAGAAGAACTTTCTCCGAGGGAATTCAAAACAAACAAGACGGTCCATTGATTCAGGGTCGTTGAAAAGGAGCTGAATAAGGTT
This sequence comes from Paenibacillus solisilvae, assembly GCF_042656405.1. NCBI lineage: Bacteria > Bacillati > Bacillota > Bacilli > Caryophanales > Paenibacillaceae > Paenibacillus > Paenibacillus solisilvae. Next base: position 12,014 of record NZ_JBHSOW010000018.1, read on the forward strand.
GAAGTACAATACGATCGCCCGAACCGATCTTGTCGCATCCGTCATCTGCATGGGAACTTCCGATCTCGGAGGCTCCATCGCGGTGGAGCAATCCAATGAGCTGATGGACGTCTATGCGGAACGCGGCGGCAATTTCATAGACTCCGCAGAAGTGTACGCGAATTGGCTGCCGATCGAGCCGAGCAGCAGCGAACGGTTTCTGGGCCAGTGGATCAAGTCGCGCGGCAACCGGGACCGGCTCATTCTGGCTACCAAAGGAGGCCATCCCCGACTGGATACTCCCGATATTCGGCGAGTAACTCCCGAAGACATCGGCATCGATTTGGAAGGAAGTCTGAGAAGACTGCATACGGACTACATCGATCTGTACTATCTGCACAGGGACGATCCGGAAAAGTCTGTCGAATTGATTATCGAGACGTTGGAATATTACGTGCGCAAGGGATATATCCGCTACTACGCCTGTTCGAACTGGACGATCCCCCGTATCGAGGAAGCGAATCGATATGCCCGGAGCAAGGGTTATAATGGGTTCGTCGCCGTCCAGAATCTGTGGAACCTGGGCGAGGTGAACCCGGGGGCGATCCAGGATCCGACGATGGTGATCAGCGATCACGGCATCGTCGACTGGCACCGGCGTACAGGGATGACGGCGGTTCCTTACAGCTCCCAGGCGAACGGATTTTTCAGCGGGCGACATCGCAGGGCGGCGGAGCAGCAGCCGTCTTCCGGCATCGACGTCTCTCGAATTTATTACAGCGATATGAACTTCGACCGGCTGGAGCGGGCCGAGCGTATGGCTCGTGAGATGGGCGTCACCTCTACGCAGATTGCCCTTGCCTACTTGATCGCGCACCCGTTCCCGGTATTCCCGATTGTCGGCTGCAAGAAGAAAGAGCACTTGTTGGACAGTCTGCTTGCAGCCGACGTCTATCTCGATTATGAAGCCGCAGCCTCGCTGATTGCCGAAGATGCGGACTCTTGGTTTGCGACATTGGGAGGAGGAACGAACGGAGATGCCTAAATATAAAGTAGCGCTGCTAGGATTAGGAAATCGGGGCATGATCCACCTGAAGGGGTTTCTGGCGAATGCGGACCGGTTTGAGATAAGCGCTGTATGCAGCTCCAGCGAACAGAAACTGCAAGATTTGAAGGGGCGGTACGGCGTGCCGCGCGTCTATACCGACGCGGAGACGATGCTGGCGGAGGTCAAACCGGATGTGTTCTGCTTCGCGACTCCGCCGACCGTTCGGCTGCCGCTTATCGAGCTGGCTGCCAAGCACGGAGTCAGAGCAATCGCGATGGAGAAGCCGATCGCCAATTCCTTACAGGAGGCGCGGGCGATCGGACAGCTGTGCCGGGAACGCGGCATTCGCGCTATCGTGTGCCACCAGCAGAAGTATTTGTCTTCGTTCGACAAGTTGCAGGCTGTCGTCCGTTCAGGAGATATCGGCGATATCGTCCACATTCACGCGAAAACGCGGGGATGGCTGTACAACTCGGGGACGCATTTCGTCGATTACATGCTGTGGATCAACGGAGGCGCCAGAGCTGATTGGGTCGTCGGCCATGTACACGGCAAGGAAAAGCTGGACGACAGCCATCCTTCACCGGAGTATGCCTTGGCGGAAATGCTTTTCGCCGGCGGCGTCCGGGGCACGATCGAATGCGGCTATTTGAGTCCCGCTTATTTGACGGACGACAAGTTCTGGCCCGACAACCGATTGACCGTCTATGGCACGCACGGATATGCCTGGGCCGAGACCGATGGCCGTTGGGCGGCTTTTACCCGCAGTTCCAACGGAGAGCTGCTGCAAGGTCAGGATTTGTTCTGGGCCCCGCTTGCCCAGGATCTCATTCAGTCTGCGTATACCCGCGATCTGGCCGACTGGCTGGATGACGAGCGCGCGACGCATCCGTGTAACTTCGATGTCAGCGAGCATGGGTATGAGATTTTGTATGCGATCTGCTCGAGCGCAATGGATCATGCGCGGGTCGATCTGCCGCTCGAGGGATCGATTGAGGCGGATATCATAGCGCGAATGAGGCGGGAGCTTCCTGTTACGTCTTAGACTTCTGGGCTCGTCGTGTCGGGACTTCTGCTAGGCAGACACCGTGGCGGTGCTGAGAAACCAGTAAGCCATCAAGGCGTATGCGTATCCGGGAACGGACTTCAAATCTTAATTATTGGAGGTAACCATGAGAGCAGAAGCGGTCGTATTTACCGATGTCAGACAAGTTCGATTCATGGAGGTTTCCGTGCCCGAGCCGGGTCCGGAGGATGTCTGCGTCGATGTTGAATATTCATGGATCAGTAATGGAACGGAATCTTCATTCCTGTACGGCGAGAGAATCAGCGGCGAGCAGGTGACCAGACCGGGAGTCGCGCTTCCTTATCCCCAGGTTGCCGGGTATCAGAAGGTCGGGATCGTCCGCAGCGTGGGCGAGCTTGTCAGGGATTTGCAGCCGGGAGACCGGGTATTCGCATCCGTCAGCCGGGTAGAGGGCATGAAATTCGACACGGGAGGCCATGTGAATCCCGCTATTACGCATTACAGCCAGGTTTGGAAACTCCCGGATGGCGTGGATTCGCTGGACTATAGTTCGCTTGTATTGGTACAAGTCGGCTATAATTGCGGACTCCGTCCGACAGTCGGCAAGGGTGATGTTGCCGTTGTCATCGGAGACGGAATGGTCGGCCAATGGGCCGCCCAAACGTTGGCCCACCGCGGAGCGAACGTGACGGTGCTCGGACGCCATAACCGGAGAATGGAATTGCTGCCCTCATCCATAGAGACTGTCAATCTGAAAGAGCAAGCGCTGGAAATCTGGCTAGGCAGCCGGAATAACATCGCCGTCGTTGTGGATACGGTAGGCGCGATGGATACGTTCCGGCAGCTGAAGCCGGCAATGAAGCATAACAGCCACCTGGTATCGGCAGGTTTCCTTGGGACGACGGGTTTGGTCGATATCCAAGACCTGCGTGAGCAGGAGATTACCCTTCACTGTCCGTCCGGTTGGACGAAGAAGCGGATGGATGAGACGCTGACGGGCATCCATGAAGGCTGGCTCGACACTTCCTCGCTCATTACGCACATCCTGCCGGCAAATCAAGCTTCCGAGGCCTGGCAAATTATCATGGACAAAAGTGAATTTTTTCTTGGAATCGTGCTGGACTGGAGAAAAGAGGTCGAGTAAGGGGCCCGTGTGCGAATTAGGGCAGGAGGGATAAGCGTGGAGCATTGGCAGGCGGATTGGATTTGGCGTTCCCGGCGTGTCCGGGTGAACGATTTTGCTTTTTTTCGTAAGGAATGGCTGGTTAAAGCTCCAGCGGCTTCGGCCAAGCTGTTCATGTCGGCCAACCATTCGGCGAAGGTGTACTTGAACGGGCACAGAATCGGCGGTTATGGATCGCCCGCGCCGACAACGCCATGGAAACGGAAATATTATTTGTCCTATGAAGTGAGCGATTTTTTGGCCGTTGGAATGAACTGCTTGACTGCAGATGCACATTACTTGGGTGGAGGCGGGCAGAACTATGTCGATGGCCTGCCTGGATTCCGGCTGCAGCTGCACATTGAGTATGCGGACGGATCGGAAAAAATCGTTAAGTCCGACACCACTTGGGATGTGCTGAAGGAGATGCCGCTGCGGTCCGGAACTCCTTATCAGCAGAATCGGAGGATCAGCGCAATCGAGGACTATGACGCCGGAAAATGGGACGAGCGCTGGCGTTGCGCGGGATGGACGGAAATGCCCTCAATTAAAGCGAAGCTTGCCAAGATCGGCAAGCGGCAATGGCCAATGGCGCTTCAGCCTATACCGGAAGGCGCGGTTGAAGAGGTGGTTGTCCCTTTGCGTATTGGTTCCAACGCCGGCATGATGGGTTCTTCAGTGGATGCCCAAGTATTCGATGCTGGGAAAATCGTGTCCGGTTGGCCCCAAATCAGTCTGGAGGGAATTCCAGGAGCCGTTCTTCGGTTGCGGTACTCGGAGGATGTGGAGGAACGGGACGGGCAAGTTCGGGTGAAGCATAACGTCGCCAATGAGTTCTCCGATCGTTATTACGATCAATATACGATGCGCGGAGACGGGCTTGAAGAGTGGCAGCCGGACTTTTCCTATAAGGCTTTCCGTTATGTGGAGATTACGGGTTATCCTCGACGAATCGAGCCAGGAAGCGGAATCGTCATTTGTTCGGCGCATACAGATCTTCCTTATAAGGGGAGCTTCCGCTCCTCCGACGGGCTCCTGAATGCCCTATATGACGTTAGCATTCAGACTCAGAAGAACAATGCGCTGGGGCAATTCGTCGATTGTCCGCACCGGGAGCAGGCGCAATATATCTCCGATACGGATTTGCAGGCGGAAACGCTGCTGTATAATTTCGAAAGCTTGTCCATGATTGAAAAAACGTTGAGCGATTTTGCGGATTCGCAGCTGGAGGACGGTACATTTCCTTTTAACGCGCCGTCCAATTATGACAATCCCGAATTCAAGATCCAGATTCCTGAGTGGGATTTGCATTATTCGACGCTGCTTTGGAAGCTTTATTGGCACTCCGGCGACGCGGGGCTGCTTCAGCGCTATTACCGGCCATTGCGCCGGATGACCGATTATTACTTGAGCCTGATCGATCCCAACAAGGGGCTGGTTTCGCTGGATAAGGGCTGGCATATCAGCGACTGGCCTTATCCGACTGTTGAGCACAAAGGCGAATTTCTGACTGTCCAACAAGTGAAAATGGTGCAGACTTTACGGATCGTCAGCGAGGCAGCAGCGATCATCGGCGAAGTTGATGACAGCCGGGCATACTGCGGATTTGCCGAGCGGTTGACGGCAGCGGCACTCCGCCATCTGTACGATCCGGTCAACAAAAGGTTTCGCGACAGCTCGGATTCGGCGGAAACGCATCAAGGTGTCAATGGCATCGCGCTGTATGCCGGTCTTGTGCCGGAAGAGGATCGGGCGGATGCGATAGCTAACGCGGCTGTGAAGAAATGGGAGAGCAAAACCGTGCTGTCGCTGCCACTGCTCCGCATGCTGTTCGAGAACGGCCGGGAAGCGGAAGCTTATGCGTTGCTCAGCAAAGAGGATTATCCCGGCTGGGGGCATATGATCGGGCAGGGCGCACGAACGATGTGGGAAGGCTGGGACGATATCGAGAGCCATTGCCACGCGTGGAACGGCTATCCGGCCCGGCTGCTGCAGGAGTATGTTGTCGGAATCCGCGCAACTGCTCCGGGATTTTCGGAAACGCTCGTCCGTCCGTATATGCCAGATGGGCTCGCATTTGCAGAAGCGGCGGTGCCGACGATACACGGCGAGATCTATGCCGGCTGGGAGCGGAGCGGCCCCAGCGGCATCGTAATTCGAGCGCGAATTCCCGCAACGGTGAAAGCCACATTTGCAGTAAGACTGCCGGGCGGCGAGGTCGTGAAAAAGCTTGAAGCGGGCGAGAATGAATTTAAATTGAATATTTGAAAAATGAATCGAAATAAGAAGAGCTTATGTCAGAGACGCTAAGAAACGAGATGTCTTAGCTCATTGGTCAAAATATTCGCAGATAGCATGAACGCCTTGGTTAATCAGAATCGTAGCTGAAGTATGCCGGAGATCATGGAACCTGATATACTTCTTCATTTACCGAATAACCAAAGCAGGTATGCCTGGAAAAAGTAATTGGCGTTTTAAAGTGAACGAGTATCTTTTGACTTTTTGGGGCCAAGATCGAATAAAAGACGTCAATGGCGATGCTGATATGCCTCTTATATGACAAACGTTTAATTGGATACAAAGATATGTTCCTAATCGACTTGGAACGTTATTCCAAGGAAGAAGTCAGGACGAACTTCCTGACTAACTTGTCGTCGGCCTTTGCCGACGGATGAGGAACCGCATGCTTTACCGGGTCAGTTTATATGGTTCTCATTCGGTACATCCCTATTACATGTACCCTTTTTTTATTCTACCGGGTGCATGTGCTTCTAACTAACATGAACCCAGATAAATTCAATTGGGTGCATGTATTTACGTCAAACAAAAATGGCTGAAAACTGGTGAGAAATTGGGGATAAAACGCTGACAGAGTTGGTGTAAAATCGGTGAAAAACCCTCCCCTATACCAACCAAACGAGCCTAAATGAACATAACGCGAACGCCAAAAAACCAGTAAAATAAAGGCTTCAGCCAACTGTAACAGTCTCTATAATACTCGATTTTTGACCCGCAAACGGTGCATGTGGAGTGCTTAGTTTTGATGGAATGGGCGTAAATAGCCCCCCTCGGGTGAAGAGCACAAGGTATTCCGACTTGGCTTAAAGGATTAAATATCCGATATATGACTTGATGGAAGAAAAGTCTGCTCAGCTTGTTAAACACAAGTGTCGAGCAGACTTTTCTTCATTTAAAAAGGGGAAGAGCATTAGACCGTTCCTCCCCAGCCTCTTTAACTATAAGCTTTGGAAAGCGTAGATGTGCATAAATTTGCTGGCATCCGTGTCGTTAATCGTTCTGCTCGGAGTGGGATTAGGGTTGAACAAATTCTCGTTGATGCGTACAGATGAATTAGATGTGACAGGTGCTCCGGCTATAAGAACACACATTTGGTGACACACTCATGTCGAAGAGTATTGGTATGCTGACTGTACTAATCATGAAGGAGTGGTCGAGCATGCAGGATCCTGTTACTTTTGCACATAGTTGGAATCGTCTTTATTCTCCTTGCGACGGAAGGGAGAAAATCAATTTGTTAATGGAGGTAAGAGGAACCTTCAGCATTGACCCTGAATGAATTTAGATTTTACTTATTGGAAAAAACACACTGATGGATGGAGAGGATTAACAGTGCGTAAATTTATAATTTCTATAATTTCATTGGCCCTTTTACTTATGGGAGGGGTAAACGTTAGTGCAGCAGCAGCACCACCACAAACGATGTATAAAGTTTATGTTGATGGAGCATTAGCATCTTCAAACGCAATTATCAAAAACGGTTCTACGATCGTTCCATTTAAGAACGTTTTTTTAGCTATGGGATTCATGATACAGTATGACGCAAAAACAAGAACAGTCAGAGCAAAAAAAGCAGGCACAACGATTACGCTAACCGTTGGCGTTAAGAGAGGATTCCTTAATGGCAAGATGAAAACTCTACCTGTGGCTCCTGAAGCTATTAATAACACTACCTATATACCGCTTAGATTCGTTGGGGAATCGATGGGCTGCATTATTGAAGTTGATACTCCTGGTCATGCAATCTACATTGATTTACCAGTAGTAAGCGAAACAACTGCAGCACCTGAACCAACGCCTGTGCCAGCAGCAGAGCTGACACCTATACCAACAACAGAGCCTTTGCCTACTGCATCGAACAGTTCATCTACAGAATTGACGACAAAGCAAGTAACTGTGATTAATGACAAAAAGGTTGTCATGCTTGAAATGGTTGATTCGCAAGGGAGTGCAGTAAGTTTAGGTCAAGGTTTATTTTTGACGAATTATCATGTCATTGATGGTCAAACAAGCGGCAATGTTATTGAAACCAATGGCACTTCATATCTTATTGGCGGGGTTGCCGCATATAATGAATCCTTAGACTTAGCAATAGTTAAGGTTCAAAATTATACAAAAGCTTGGGAAGCCGTACAAATAGGAAATCCAGATGAATTAGAAAAAGGTGACAGGGTTGTTGCAATTGGGAGTCCCAGAGGCGTACAGAATACGGTATCCGAAGGTGTGGTCAGCAACTTCACTAAACAGGATGGAGTTAACTACATTCAAATCAGTGTCCCTATAGATCATGGAAGCTCTGGTGGAGGGCTGTTCAATATGAAAGGCGAGCTTGTTGGGATTACCAGCGCTGGAATTGATGATAGCAATGCGGATTTGAATTTTGCAATTTCGATTAAAGATGCTCAAGTTTTATTGGGTAAAATCAATGGCAGGATGTTCAATGATATTGCTGTAACACCTTTAGCTTCTTTGATTCCAACGCAGCCAGCGGTACAGCCAGTTACGCATCCTGCTCCTAGTGATTCAACGGAACAGACAAGAGTCATTGTTACACAGGCTTTAAATGAAACGGTTACTCAAATACCTACATCCGTGGTAAATCTTCAATTAGGCGAGTGGGAATCCTTCGTCACTAACGACGGAGTAATAGCCATTTTTAATCAAATGGGAACTTATGACTACAAAACTTATCTTGATTACTATCCTACCATTCAAAACCAAGTGTATTATTGGGCTAAAAGTATTGGCGATGCCATTTACTCGCATTTTCCAGATAAGAAGATATCAATGGGCATTTACTTCGAATTTACGTTCAACACCTATCCAAGTGCCTTTGATCCATCGGAGATTACGCCTGTTGCTGGTGGATATAAGGTTACTCACTTTTTTGCAGGGATTAATATTGACGGTGGAGTAGACGTTTTCGTAAGGCCATAATTAATGTCAGCAAGAGTAAGAGCCCTGTGAACATCCGTGGGCTCTTTTTTTGTGCACCCAACCCCCTTCTGCTCGGTTGTAGTTTAAGGAACTGTATTCCCGTGGCATTGCATCTCTCCAGACGCTAACGATTATCTCCTTATATTTTTCGAAGAATACTTTAGCTAAATGAACGTATGTTCGCTGACAATGAACTGTCATTTAGATATGCAATACTTAATTTAAAAGGATATTTAGGGGGAAGGTCATTTCGATGAACGTGCCGAATATCATGGTCATTAATTTAAGCGTTTATCTGGGTATTGGTCTCTTTTTGACATACCGCTTTATAACTAAGGAAATGGCTGAAATATTTGATGAAGAATTGGATCAGGAGGATGACAAGGAGCTTGTTCGGGTAAGAGATGAGTTATACGATGCTCTGCACAATTTAGATAAAATAGTGGGTCGAAGGGGCATTTACACCATCCTCTATATTGGTGGAATGTTATTCTGGCTGCCTATCTGGTTTTACGCACGCTTAAAATAGTTTTTTCTTCAATAAGACAAGCCAATTCCTCCTATTAGAACGTGGCACCAAGGATCCCAATTGAATTCTTTACGGAGGTGAAAACCGTATGAACGAACACATTTTTGTTGCAGTAACGGGAACCAATCACTATTTCGGCACAGATTTCATCAAAATCGGTTATCCTATTCGACTCGTGAAAGACCCGGATAATCGGCATGATCAAGAAGCGATTCGAGTTGAAATGACCCCGCTGGGCAAAATCGGATACGTGGCCAACAGTCCTCATACAGTTCCAAGAGGCTGCAAAAGCGCGGGACGTATTTACGATACATTTGAAGATATGATATATGGTATTGTTCGATTCATTGTGAAAGATACTGTAGTCGTTGAACTAACCGATCAGATTGACGATGTACTGTCTCCTCCAATAATTAATTCGACTGAATCAGAAAAAAACCGTAAACGTTATATCTTCTAATGTCCCTAAATGGTGAAACAGGATGGAGTAATCGACATTCAGTATCCGAAGCTGCTTGATGAGCAAATAGAGTTCCTTGGACTATCATAAGGGAGGCTAGAATATGCCAAAGAAGAGGATCTACACCGAACAGGTTACCGCGCAAATGACAAGAATAAATCATGGCGATAAAGTGATGCTGCTCCGTACACAAACCCAGATTAGGCTCAGCACGAGTGATCGACTGCTAGGGACTGTTATTATGACCAACCCGGGTTCGTATAAAATGCGGAATCACCCAGAATGGCAGACCTTTTCGACGGGAGAAGGAGATAGAGATGTTATCCAAGGCATAGGTCCACCTGACACAACCATGCAGAATTTGATTAAAGTCGTTCGGAAAGCATATGAACCTGAATATCCGAAAGGATATCTCTCCGTCTTTAATATTACAGCTCTAGTAGAACCGGATGGCGAGAAGATTGGCGGTTATCATCAAGAAGTGATGGATCATCTTCAGGCGCGAGATATTGATCGATCTGTCCTGTTTGAAAGGGAAGTATATGACCAGGAAGCGTTCCAACAGCAATGCGAAGCTTCATCATTTATAATGATAGGTTTCTTAAACGGGGTCTTCGCGGAAGAAGTTAATCGGATCAGGGACTGGTCTACACGATATGAACATAAGCTGGTGTATGCACTGGATCGGCGTAATCAATTGGTGCATCCTTTCTGCTGGAGATTAAACCCCGCTTACCGACAACAAGCAGTAGAACGCTTAAAAGAAGCGTTACTGGGCGGGTGTGAAAATCCAAAATAGCCATTCAAAGCTTCCTTGAGGGGAAGCTTTATTTATTCCTTTTCGCAAACGTACGTTCCATGACATCCGGTTGTCAGAATCATCCGTTAAGATAGGGGTAAATTTGGAAACGGCGATGGAGGAATCCCATGGTTTGTGATGGAATTCATACGATACAGCTGGATGCTGGGAATGTGGTCGAGCAGCTAGGTCTTAGCCACCCGGATGTTCTGAAGGTTTATTCAGAATTGGAGAGGCAGTATAGAGCGGAGGATGGCGAAGATAATGGGGACTAATCTTCTTGATTGGATTCAGAACAACATTCAAGATCGGCCGCTGCAAAAGAAGGTGCTGCTGGCGCGTTCATTTGCGCAAGGTCATCAATTGATAAAGAGGCTTACTCAATATGAACGACCGCTGGCCAACTTGGAAGTGCAAACCGTGGAATCGCTTGTCCTAGGACGAACTCAGTTCTCGTTATCTCTTGCAGCCATTAAGTATATCAACAGCAGTAGGACGCTCTGGATTGTTCATGCTCTTATGCATGAATTGTCTAAGGAAGCGGATGCCTATATCCCGTTAGAGCTAATTCAACCGGGAGTAGCAGCTCATATTCACCTTGCGATAACAGAGCTGCGAACGGCCATGGTCTCATCAGCTGATCTTCAGGTGGGGTTCTTCGTTGCGTCAGGTAAAGGCCGCTATCTCAAGCAGCTTCTTGGGTGTTATGAAAGTTTTCTAGCTCAATACCAACTTGTCGATTTTGCAGGTTTAATCGACTATATCAAACCTTCACAAGAGGATGTCTTTTACCTTGCCCTGCCAGAATCGCTGCCTAATCGTATATCACGAGAAATGCTGCAGAAGCTATCCGGCGAAATTTTAGTGGCGAGTGATAGCGGGGAGCCATTTTACTCGAAGCAATCCGGGTTTCCGCTTGAAAGTACCGAGATGTTTCATGCTTCAGGTTCCATATCGGAAGTCCGTGAGGTGCTAAGGAGGCTTCTGAAACATCGAACGCGGCTGGACCGAGTGGAAATCATTGCATCCGATTATGAGAAGTATGCGAGCATCTTCTATACCTTGGGAAAAGCTCATGGGATTCCGTGCACGTTTGCGGAGGGGCTGCAGCTGGAGACGACTGCGGTGGGACGCACCGCGTTGAGTTTTCTCAAATGGCTGGAGAATGACTTCCCCGTCGACCTCATGATCGGATTGCTTCGTGAGGGTTCCATCACCTTCAAGCGACACGGTGCTGAAGGGACCGGAAACGGATGGGCTAGGATACTTGAAAATTTGGGGATTGGCTGGGGACAATCACGCTATACAGCACTTTTGAAGCCTGAAACCACCGTTAATGATGAACAACAGCGAATCATAACCGGTCTAAGAGATGCATTTCAGCTTATCTGGAAACTTGTGCCCGAGCGTTCTTCCAGCGAGTGGTCGCCAAGCGGCGTTGTAAAAGCTGTCGCTTCTTTTTTAGAGCATTATGGGGTGGCTGACAGTCCGGAGGAGGCAATGATTTTACAGCAGATTTCACAAGAGGCGGAATCTATGAGGGACATACCTCCCGTTATAGTTTCCCGTGAGCTGGCAATCCGTTACGCCAGTGAAATGATTCAAGGCATTCGTACATTGGTTTCGACTTCTCCAGAGCCCGGAAAGCTTCATATATCCTCTCTTTCCAGCGGCGGATGGTCGGGAAGAGAAAACACCTTCTTAGTCGGCATGGATGAACGAAGCTGGTCATCCGGAAGCAGACAGGATCCTATCCTTTTGGATAAAGAGCGAGTGAGAATCAGCCATGCATTATCGACTTCGGCTGCTCGTCTTCAGCAAGTCCGTCATGACCGTGATGGCCGGCTTGGGATGATCCGGGGTAGTAGCGTAACACTCAGTTTCTCTTCCTATAACGCAGCGGAAAAAGAATCCGTCAGCCCCGCGTTTGAACTGCTTCGCGTGTTCCGGGCGCAATCTAATAAATTGGATGCGGACTATTCTGCACTCCGCGAAGCATTGGGGCAGCAAGTCGGGTATTGGAGCGGAGTCAATAATCAGCCGCTGGATCAAGCGGATCTATGGCATCGGGAATTGGCGGATGTGAACGGGGCTGCATGGAAGGATGGCCTAGCGGCCATTGAGAAATTGCAATCGAATCTGCTGGGAGGACGTCAAGCGGCACAAGCGCGCTATAGGCTGGATTTGAGCGAGTACGACGGATGGGTATCTGCCACTCAAGATTCTGAACCCATAGAGCATGCGCCGATCATTAGTGCAAGCCGCTTGGAGCATTACGCCAGGTGTCCGATGCGGTATTATTTCAGCTATGAGCTTGGCTTATGGCCAAAAGAACGAGCAGCATTCGACCGCTCCGTATGGCTTAGGCCCGATCAGAAGGGGAATCTGCTGCATCAGGTTTTTTATCGTTATATGCAGGGTACGGTACGGGACAGCGAGGGCCGTGTTGTTCATGACAGGGAGCAGCTTCACGAAGTGACAGAACAAACCATTGCAGAATATGCGCGGATGATTCCGTCACCGACTCCACATGTATTTGAGAAGGAGCTTCGAGAGCTTAGAGAGGACATTGAGGTTTTCTATCGAAGGGAGCTTGGCTGCAGGGACCGGCCGATCTTGTTCGAGCAGGAGCTTTCAATTGGCGGCGAACCTCTTCTCGTTTACCTGGAACAGGGCCTTCAAATCCGGATAAAAGGCTTCGTCGACCGTATCGACCAAGTGGGCCCTCATCTCTACCGAATTCTAGATTATAAAACAGGCAACCCGAATAAGTATCGGGATAACGAATATTTTAGCTCCGCCACTCAGCTGCAGCATGCGTTATATGCTGTGGCCGCGGAGGAGTGGATGCGGAAGACAGGCTTCGATGAAGAGGCTTCGGTTATAGAAGCGGCATACATCTTTCCGACGGTTAGAGGTCGTGGTGGGCAAGTGATTCGTCCACAAGATAGACGATCACGCCTAGCGCGTGTCGTAGGTCGTTTACTGGAATCCATGAAGAACGGCGTTTATGTTCCAACCAAAGATGCAAACGTATGTAAATGGTGTGACTATAGCAGCGTTTGCGGACATCATGCGGAATGGATGGAAACCAAACGAACCTGGGCGGCCAATCAGCAGACTCTTGGCGCACTGTTGGAGGTGGAGAGCGTTGATTAAGAGAATGGATGACGAGGCACGATCAAGAATTTTGTCCGATTTAAATACGACCCTCATGGTGGAAGCGGGTGCAGGTTCGGGCAAAACAACCAGCCTGGTCGGCCGTATGCTCTCTTTGGTTCGAACAGGAGCATCGTCGGTTCAAGCGATAGCTGCCATTACATTTACGAATAAAGCTTCTGAAGAGCTTTGGGAGCGATTCCGGCTTGCGCTTGAACGGGAGAGCAATCGTACGCATGGCGTGGAACAAGAAAGGCTGCAAGCGGCACTTCGACATATCGATCAGTGTTTTATCGGTACTATTCATTCCTTCTGCGGCATGCTGCTGCGTGAGCGTCCAATCGAAGCGGGGTTGGATCCGTTGTTCGTGGAGATCGATGAAGACGGGGAAAAGGCTTTTCAGTCTCAATGTTGGGATGACTATTTAGCGATGCTTCGGGAGAACGGATCGGAGACTGAACTCAACGAACTGCTGCGATTGGAGGTCGATATTGTAACCTTGCGCAGGGTGTATGAGCGAGTTTCCATCTTTTCTGACGTTCAAATTCCCACGGATCCTAGAGCGTTAAAGCCAGACATCGATCGCATCCGGTTGTCCTTGTTCCCACTTATGGAGGAAGCTTACCCGTTTATTCCATCGAACGAGCCCGAGAAGGGATGGGATACCCTGCAGAAGCTTCTTCGAGAAGTGAAGCGGCAGGAACAATATATAGATCATACGGATGAAATTGCCTTCCTTCGTCTTGCTAAACGCTTTAATCGAAAGCTTAAAGTTACACAAAAATATTGGCACGATAAGAAACAAGCGAAAGCATTTCTGGACCGATTTCATGAATGGCAGATTAAAGTGCTATTTCCTTTTCTGGAGGATTGGCAGGTGTATTTGTATCCCAAGCTTATCGGCTTCGTAGTTCCGATTGTCCGCTATTGCGAGCAGCGGCGAAGGTCAAGCGGGATGATCAGCTTTCAGGATTTACTGGAAAGAGCGACAGGATTGCTTCGGGAACACGGAGAGGTTCGAGCCTATTATGCGGAGAGATTCGAGCGGCTGCTCGTTGATGAGTTCCAGGATACAGATCCGATCCAGGCGGAGATGATGTTCTTATTGGCTGGAGGCGGGGCGGGAACGGATTCCATAGACTGGAGAAAATTGAATCCGCGTCCAGGATCTCTCTTTATCGTGGGAGATCCCAAACAATCGATCTACCGATTCCGACGAGCCGACATTTCCATTTATAACGAAGTGAAAGAAAGAGTGGCTGCTTGCGGGGATGTGCTCACGCTCTCCAGTAATTTTCGTTCCGTTCCATCCATCGGAGACTTTGTTAATTATCAGTTTATCAATCGTTTCCCTGCTATAGCTTCCGAGGAACAGGCGGCATTCGTTCGCATGGAGACTCAGATGGCTAACCCTGGGGACAAAGAGCACAAAGTCGATCATGGCATTAAAGCGATATCGTATCCCAAGCTGATTGGGGGCAAGCACCAGATAGCTGAAACCGACGCGAAGCGGATCGCCAGCTATATCGCATGGGCATGCAGCAAGGGGAACTTACAGATACAAGAGAAGGCTGAGGCAAATGGGGAATGGCTGCTGCGTGATGCAGTACCGGGTGATTTTCTTATTTTGTTAAAAACGAAAGAGTTCCTTCATCTCTATGCCGAGTATCTTGATCGTTACGGTATAGCAGCGGATACAAGCGGCAGTGCCGTTCTATATGAAGAAATGCTCGCTGTGGCCGAGCTGGCCAAACTGTTGAACGATTCCACGGACCATGCCGCGCTGCTGGCCGTGCTTAGAGGAATGCTGTTCGGGATTAGCGACCGTGCACTGATGGCTTATAAACGGGAAGGGCACAGCTTCTCTTATTATCTTGGCCCTACGGTGGCAGATTGCTCGGAAACTTCACGACCGATTGCGGAGGCTTTAGCACAACTTAGACTTTATTCGGATTGGGTGAGGCGATTACCGGCGTTGGCAGCGCTGATGCGGATTATAGAGGATTGCGGACTTCTTTCTTATATCGCTGTTCAGGAAGCAGGCGCTATCCGGGCCGGATCGATGATTAAGCTTCTTCATATCCTCCAAGGCGAACCGGAAGCGGTGAGCAGTTGGCCGGCATTAACCATGTTCTTGAGCCAAGCCACTCAAGGGAGAGGGCTTGAATCGATGAGTTTATACGCCGGAGGCAGCGGAGCGGTTCGTATTATGAACCTGCATAAGGCTAAAGGCTTAGAAGCACCGGTAGTCTTTCTTGCCTGTCCATGTGGGGAGTCGGATCACGATGCCGATCAATTCATCGACAGGGGAAAGGTGCCGGGAGAGGGATATTTCACGATTACACGGAAGTTGTATGAGCATGTCGATGAAGTCATCGCACAGCCGCCGGGATGGACGGACATGAGCGAGAAAGAGCGGCTGTTTATGAATGCAGAGAAAGACCGTCTTCTGTATGTTGCGGCTACAAGAGCCAAACAACTGCTGGTAGTGAGTCTTTATCCTGAGCAGCCTGCCAAATGTCCTTGGAGCTCGCTAATGGAAGGTATGGAGCATGTTCCGGAGCTAAGCGTACTTGAGCAGAAACCTACGCCAAGACAGGCGTATACAGGCGAACCAAGACTTCATGAGTTTCATATGGAGCTATCCAGTCAGCTAGAAGAAGTAAGCAGAGCGTCCTACAAACAAGTCTCTGTGACTGAGCTAACTAAGAGTGTAGGCGATGCCCCTGAATGGTCGTCTAAAGGCCGTGGGCAGGCGTTCGGCAGCGTCGTGCATAGGTGCTTGGAGGCGCTCGGAATTGGGCGAATTGAACTGCCGGAGCTTACAGCCTATGTGCAGTTCTTAGCTGGACAGGAGGAATTAGCATCGGAATTTGTGCCGGCAGCTGCAGAGACGGTACTTAACGTTCTGGGGAGTGAGCTGTGGCAGAGAAGCTTGCGGGCCAAGAGACGGCTGCATGAAGTATCTCTCTATCTGACGAAGCGAACTGATGGAATAGATGATACGAATGATGCTCATTCCGTTCTTGGGAACACTGAGGTTGCGGCCGCCGGGGATCTCACTTTGGAGAGTGTTTACGTGAAAGGCGTAATTGACTTTCTGTTTGAAGAAGAGGACGGCTGGGTCATTGTTGACTTTAAGACAGACGTATTTGAACTGGAAAAGGAAGCGGATTTTGTGCGATTCTATAAACCTCAAGTGCAGGTGTATGCGAACGAGTGGAGCCGCTCATTTGGTTACACGGTGAAGGAAACGGGTTTATTTTTTACGCAGCATCAGAAATATGTGAAGCTATAAGATGGATGGGATTTAAAGCAAGAACAAACAATACAATTTACGCGAAAGTTACCCAGTACCGCAGCGGCGCAGCGGTACTGGGTTTGTTGTGTTCTTTTGTTGTTCTGCTGCATCGAGTCAAATAACGGAGTTATATTATCTGGAGCCTTTGGAGCAAGGAACAAACGTTTGGTGACATTCTCATGTCAAAGCGCTTTGATATGCTGACCCTACAAATGTGAAGGGGTGGTTAATGATGGCGGAAACGGTTACGATCGCTCATCGTTGGAGTCGGCGTTATTTTCCTAGTGGAGGAGCGGAAAAGGTATACCTGCTGGTGGAGGTAAGGGGAACAGCAGATATCAGGTCGGATCGAGCTCCTGTTAATATCGGACTCGTGCTGGATCGGAGCGGGTCCATGTCCGGGAAGCCTTTGGACTACAGTCGGAAAGCATGCCAGTATGTTACCGAACAAATGGGACAGAATGACCTGCTCAGCATGGTGGTGTTTGATGATGAGATAGAGACGGTTTTTGCGCCCGAGAAGGTTACGCATAAAGATTTGATGAAGCATAAGATCGCGGCAATTGAAGCCGGTGGGACCACGAACTTGAGCGGCGGGCTGGTTCAAGGGGCACAGCTTGTAGTGAGTTCTATACAGGAAGGAATGGTTAATCGTGTGCTTCTCTTGTCGGACGGTCATGCCAATGAGGGCATCACAAACAGGGGGAAGCTCGCGCGAATCGCTAAAGAATACCGGAGCATGGGGGTAGGCATCTCTACGCTTGGCGTTGGCAGCGGGTTTGACGAAGAGCTGATGGAAGCGATCGCGGAGGGCGGAGGCGGAAATTTCTATTATATCGAGAAGCCAGTCGATATCCCGGATATTTTCGCGAAGGAGCTCCAAGGGGTTTTGTCCGTTCTGGCGCAAAACATGCGAATGAGGCTAACGCCCTCGGAATCGGTAGCTATAACGAATCTATTCGGTTACCAGCCGACCGTCATGGACGGGAGCCGATCATTCAATCTTGGCGATATTTACGATCAGGAAGTGAAATCAATCTTGATCGAATTGACCATCAATCCGCTTACAGTCGGCATTCATCATATTCTTCAGCTTGAATTGGACTATGTGGATGTGACAGACGGCATTAAACCGTATTCGGTGGTAATGGCACTCTCTGCAGAGTTTACGAATCATCTGGAACTTCTGGATTTGCCGATGGACGCTGTTGTTGAGAAGCAGGTGAAGATCACAGAGACTGCTCTTGCAATCGAGAAAGCGATAGAAGCCTTCGATAATGGCAGCACAGACGCGGGAAAGATGATGCTTCGGGCACAAGCGGATGAGTTACTGAGGATGGCTGTCGTGACGGATGACGCACAGCTCAGGGCAGAGTCGCTAATGCTGTATGAGCGGCTTGAAAGCTTCGGGCAGGATTCGATTACACCGCAGGATCGTAAAGCCTTGCACAGTCAGAAATACAGGACGATGAAGAGGAAGAATAATTGAGTTTTTATTCACGGAACGGTAACTTTTTCATTTTCATCCAGTCGCAGGAAATAGTCTCCCAGACCTAGAAAGAGTAAGTAAGGACT
The DNA here is from genome assembly GCF_042656405.1 of Paenibacillus solisilvae. NCBI lineage: Bacteria > Bacillati > Bacillota > Bacilli > Caryophanales > Paenibacillaceae > Paenibacillus > Paenibacillus solisilvae. The sequence goes on from NZ_JBHSOW010000018.1 coordinate 30,288, forward strand.
ACAAACTGCGGGGTGCTGATATGACGGAGAGATTAATTCGATTATTGCGCATTATTATGCTCATTCAAGGGAAGCCGGGCATTATCGGCCGGGAGCTTGCAGAACGCTGCGAGACGACGGAGAGGACCATATACCGGGACTTAGAGCTGTTAAGCTCATTTGTCCCTTTCACAAATTTGGGGCATGGGAAGGGGTACTCGTTCGTCGGGAGCTTCTCCATGTATCCGCTTAATTTCACCGAGCAGGAGGCGCTTGTGTTCTCGATGCTGCCTTCTGTAATCGATCAGGTGAAGCCACTGCTGCCGCCTGGTTTTGACTCTGCTTACGAGAAAATCATGGCGACCTATCACAAGGAGAAAGCTCGTCATACTGATGTTGTCCAGCAGGTGGCGGACATCATTCAGATGGGAACACCGGTAGGCCGTGATCAAGGGCCGAATTATCTATTTCCGATTATTCAAGCTATATTGTCGCAAACATCGCTTAAGGCCGTCTATCATTCGCAAGGTCGGAATAAGCAATCGGAGCGTATCATTGATCCATACTTTCTGGTGCCAAGAGAGCGGCGGTATTACTTGATTGGATATTGTCATCAAGCTGGGGATATTCGTACATTTCGGGTTAGCCGCTTTCTTAGCATTGACCAATCGGAACAACACTTCGATAGAGGGAATTTCAATATTCGCCAGTATATGAAGAACACTTTCTCTATTGAACGGGGACATGAACAGATCCGATTCAAAGTGCGATTTTCTTCAGTTGTGGCGAGATATATCCAAGAGGAAGAATGGTTTGTCGAGCCGCGCATGAAGCCGCAGCCGGACGGCAGCTTGCTGTTCGAGGTGACCCTTAACGATGATCGTGAATTTCTTATGTGGGTGAGCTCGTATGGGCCAGAAGCGGAAATTCTGGAGCCGCTTAAGTATCGTGATGAGATGCGGGAGAAGCTGGTGCGTTGGCGGGGGATGTATGGAACAGCAGAACACATGTGAGGGAGGGCATTATTTAATTTTATATTAGATGAATGCATTGAATCTAACATTTTTCCAGATCTATAAATAATAAGTGAATGAAAGGGCTACAATTATGAACGAACTGCAACTACACGATATTTTAATTTCGAACTCAGATATAATTGAAGAAGGACTTACATTTCTCTCAAGAGAAGTACCAATTGGCTCTTATCGATGTGATTTACTCTATCTTGATCGGAACAACAAAAAGTTGTATGTGGAAGTAAAATTAAAAGTTGAGGATAAAGCAGTGGGTCAGTTACTTAGATATGATGGTTTAGTAAATGATTCAGAAGCACGGTTCATGTTAGCGGGATTAACATTTGTTCATGGCTTGAAAGAAGGACTTGGGAAGCATGGTTATGAATATAAGGAAATTGAATTATTAAATAGAGACTCGAAAATCACTAATAAATCAGTGATTATCAAACCCATACTCACAAAAGGAGAGTCCAAATACTGCACGCCAGAAGACGTGATAGTGTCATTTGAAAATTTAATATTACAGTCGGTAGTGAGGGTGATCTTTGACTATGTATCTGAAATTAAAGACACTTACTACTACATTTCAGACGGAATAATGTTTAAGCGATCAGGTAGAAGATATAAATTTCTATCTATTTCTACCGTACGTAATCGGTTATTGTTTCACGTACCTGTGAATAGGCGAGATGAGATTTATGATCAGTTCAAATCTAATATCAGTATATACTTGCCTATCGATTATAGAGATAAGAATCAAATCGATATTCAATTAACGAATATTCATTCGTTAGATGATCTGATTCCATTAGTACGACTAGCTTACGAAGAAAGGGAATAAAGAAAGCAATAATAGGTATGCAGTCTTAGAAGATAGAATAAATTTCACTAGTGTTTACGGGTGGAGAGAAATGGATACTGCCGTGTTGCTCGTTCATGATCTCCGAGGAGGATAGGATATGGATATTCGAATGTTAATATCTAATTTATCTCAAAAGCGACCAGTTTTCCACAATGAAGCGGATTTTCAACATGCCCTGGCTTGGGAAATTCGTGAATGGTATCCAAATTCTAAAATTCGTTTAGAGATGAAAGTACATGGCGCCAATACTAAAACATACCTGGATATTTGGGTCCAACATGCAGATTGTAAATATGCAATTGAATTAAAGTACAAGACACGATCTTTTAATTGCAACATAGAAGATGAGCACTTCTCATTAAATAATCACGGGGCACATGACATCGGCCGATATGATGTGTTGAAGGATCTGCAACGTTTAGAACAAATGGTTACAGCTGGAGTTGTTGATCAAGGTTTTCTGATATTTATCACTAATGACCCAGCTTACTATTCAGAACAGCGGCAAGGTCAGCAAACAGTGGACCGGGATTTTCGACTCCACGAAGGCAGAAGTATTGAGGGACATCTCTCATGGAGCGAGAATACAGGGATAGGCACAATGCGAGGACGAGAGGAACCGATATCGCTACAAGGGCATTACAAAATAAAGTGGGATTCATATACTCGAGTTGATTTGAGGCCAGGTGAATTTAATTATCTTCTCCTTCCAGTGGATAACTTTTCTAAGGACGAAAAGCATTCTCAACATAATTCTGAATCATTCATAACTCCAGCAGCAAATACCGATATGGCAGTAAAGTTAGAATCTTCGGAAACTGAAGAGCTTGGAGATTGGTTTCAATCATTCGCCATGAAAAAAGATATTCCCATATCACAGATGGACCTAAGAGATAGAATTGTAAGCCATTTGCGGCAAGTCGGCTATATTACAAAAACGAATCGCGAACTAGGGACAGAGAAGATCGACATCTGGGCGGAGAAGGGAAGTAAAACGATTATTATAGAGGTTCGATACAAGACAGCACTTCTCCAAACGGTATACCTAGGGAAGCAGGTTGATTTAAAGAATCAAGCGGCACAGGACGTTTCGAGATACGATTTTCTTAAAGATTTGGAGAAAGTCGAGCGAGTCGTTTCAAGTAGACCTAGCGTGAAAGGGTATGCTTTGCTTATTACGAATGATCACCTATATTGGCAGCATCCAAAGAAAACCAACTCGGTGGACGGGGATTTCCATATATACAATGGCCGTAAGGTTACAGGCATATGCTCTTGGAAAGAAGGAGCATCCAATGGTACAACTTCGGGGCGTGAAGCAGCAATTCATCTTACCGATCACTATCAATTAAAGTGGCAGTTATACCTAGAGCTTGGTATGAAGAAAAACGAACAATTTCAGGCGCTACTTGTAGAGGTGAATGGTGATAACTCGTAGTTGAGTTAATATTAGAAAAAGGTATAGGAGAATGATCGTTATGACAATAGAGGAAATGTTACAAAAGGCTCATGTATTTATCACGGATGAGAATGACTTAAAGAGCAGTGAAGCGGAACGAGTATCCTTCATGCAGCGTTTTCCGAAAGAATCGTTGAAAGAGATGACGGTTGAGCAATATGCCGATACCAAAACGAAAGACTGTTTCATTTACTGGTTAGAACAGAAGAACATGTTTGGTGGGATTGGTGGTGGGAATGCATCAAAGTTTGGAATATTCCGTTCTGCTAATGGAGATTACAGTCGAGGATTCGGCAAAAATCGTGTTAAGTTGTTTGATGAAGCTCTACAAGAGGAGTTTCAAAAGCTCAAAGAAGGTTATCTAAAAGCGCTGCATTTAGCAGACGAAGATCGCTACGATGAAATTCAACAACTTAAATTGCCTATCTTTAACACTGTGCTGTTGAAAGTATTGCACATTTATAATCCAGAAAAGTTTCTTAACGTATTCTCAGCCCCAATTCTAAAGAAACTAGGTGAATCTCTTAAGGTTGATCCTATCTTGTTTGAACTGAATCGTCTTGTTGAACTCAATCATGAGGTGCTGAAAGCGCTAAAGAATCAGGAAGGGCTCTCGGATTGGTCGACCAGTAAGTTGGGACGCTTTGTATGGGATACATATTCTAGTACGGATTCAACTGATAAATTAGACGTCGGCTGCAATTATTGGCTGATAGGTCATACATACGAAACGATCGGATCACAGAAGGATTATTTTATTCAAAATAAATGTGTGGGGACTAATTTTCTAAGTGAGGAGGATTTATCCGCATTCCTTTGGGATGATAATTTAATGGATATCATTGAAGCAAAGGAGCCGGAGCAGAAGGGGAGACAAGCACTTAAAGGATTCTTTCAAATCAAAACCGGAGATTATATTGCCCTTAAATCCACGTTTACACGCAAGGATGGAGGAGTAACGAAATCTGTTCTAAAGATCAGTGCAATCGGTCGTGCAACAGCGGATGCCGTTGATGGTTATAAGTTCGATTCGCAGAGGGGTCATCTACTTCCGGTAGAGTGGATTGACCTGAAAGAGAAGGAATTTATAGGGTATGGAGGTTATCGTAAAACAATTGCGAAAACGGACAACCGCAAAACGATTAACTATGTGTTTCTAGGCAAACCATTTCCTCTTCAAGAATTAAGACCATTATTACAAATTGAAGTGAAAACAACGCGTAATCTAATTCTTTATGGGCCACCAGGAACAGGGAAGACATACGAAGTTTCCCGTAAAGCACTTGAGTTAACGACGAATACACAGATATACGAAGAGATCTGCAACCAAGGGAGGGAAGCGATTCAGAATGAATATACACGTCTCGTTCGAACTGGAAATGTGAGATTTGTGACTTTCCACCAATCCTATTCGTATGAAGATTTTATTGAGGGACTTCGCTCGGATGGCAAAGGTAACTTTGTACCAGAGGATGGACTATTCAAACGGGCAGCAATGGAAGCTTTGTATGCTGGATTGAATAATAACGTTCGCGAGCTTTCTGATGAAGTTCATTTCGAACGAACTTATGATTATTTGGTTGGAAGAGGGAAAGAATTGCAAATTCAATTCACTTCCAAAACAGGAGCTACAAGTTATATCTCGAATGTTTCTCCGGTGGGTAATCTGATAGTTATGAATGAAGGGGCTCAAACTGAAAGTACCATATCCAAAGACCGACTTCTTCGGATATTCAGGTATGTGAACGAACATCAAGTGCAGTGGCAGGATGATGTTCATTTCATCAACAAAGCTATTGGCGGTAGTAATGAAACCCGTTATTGGTCTGTATTTAAATGGATTATGGACAATTTGAACGAGGAACGGGATCCGATTGTTTCCGACGATCCAGCTATGAAACAATCGTATCAGGAGAAGAAGGATATTGTACTAAAAGCGTTAGAACAAGGGGAGTCATTTGATTTTTCTAATGCAGATTCTTACGTCCTCATCGTCGATGAGATTAACCGCGGTAATATATCCAAAATCTTCGGAGAGATGTTGACGCTTATTGAGGAGGACAAGAGGCTGACTAAGAGGAATCAACTTATTGTTGAACTTCCGTACACGAAAGAGCGATTCACATTACCGCCGAATCTTCATCTTATCGGAACGATGAATACAGCGGATCGTTCGATAGCTTTAATGGATACAGCGTTACGCAGACGCTTTCTCTTCGAGGAGATTATGCCAAACCCGGAACTCCTAGATACCGTTGGAAGCCTTGATCTAGAAGAACTGCTTACGGTCATTAACAAGCGGATTGAGGTGTTGTATGACCGGAATCATACGATAGGTCACGCCTATCTTATGAATGCAAATACGGAAGAATCAGTCATTGAAGTTGTTCAGCATAAGATCATCCCTCTGCTTCAAGAGTATTTCTATGATGATTGGGAGAAGATTGGAATGATCTTGGGTGGTATTGGAAAGAGCAAAGACGATCCCTTTATTATCTATGAGGAACATTTCGATTATTCGCAGCTGTTCAAGCACAACGCCTCTTATCCAACAAGAAAGCAATATCGAGTGAAAAGCAAAATAACAAGCCAAGAGATCGCTGCTATTTATGAAATCTAATTTCATTACAGTAAGAGAAGCGTATGACTGGATATCGGCGGATGCTCTTCCTCAGGGCTACTATAAAAAGCTATGTAACTATATACATGAAAAATACCCGCACGACGGTGTGGTAGAGTATGGTGCCTCTGATAGACTTCGGTTCATCAACTTTGTCGGGATTATCTGTCTGGATGAATGGACAATAGAAATTTTGCCGAAAATTTCAGTTTCCATTAATGATGATCGGAAAGCACTTATTTCCATGCTCCATCATGCCCGATATATAAACGTTCCTTTCTACGAGCAGGTATCAAATGGTTGGGGATACGATCATTTGTTAGATGCATTGTTGGCCGCTTATGTGCATCGTCTTCAAGAGGAACTGCAACGAGGGGTATTCAAGAATTATATGGAGCAGGTCGAGAATAGATCAGTGTTGCGCGGGAAGATTCTAGTTACAGAGCATTTACGGAAGAATGCATACGCACCGACCAGAGTGATGTGCCAATTTGATGAGCATTCCGTAGACAATCGGTTAAATAGGATCCTTAAATACGCGCTTCGGGTGGCACAGAGACGGATCGCATATCGGATGCATCTACAAATTGAACGATGCATTGGGTTGTTGGATGAAGTAGAAGATGTAGTTATTGCTAAAGAAGTATTAAACGAGTTGGAATGGAACCGGCAGAATGAAAGGTTTCAGGATGTTGCGCTGTTTGCGAAGCTAATCATCGAAAAGGCATCTATTCACCATGTCGGAGATAATCACATTTCTTTTTCTTTTCTGTTCGAAATGAATAAACTCTTTGAAGCGTATGTTGGGGAGGCTCTAACGGAGGTTCTGGGGGCTGGGCGAGTACGTAGTCAAGATACTGAGAAGAAATTATTGCTTAATAAAAATACAAATCGTATGAACATTCAGTTGAAGCCAGACTTTGTTACATCGGATGGAATCATTCTAGATACGAAATGGAAGAGTGCAGTTTGGAATGGGCGTTATGCTTACCAACAATCGGATCTGTATCAAATGTATGCATATGTAACAGCTTATAAAGAGGTAATACGATGCGTACTGGTATATCCTTATCAAGAAGAGGTCGTTGCACCTGTTTGGAATGTCATTGATACGGAGAAAACAATTGAGATGGTATTTGTAAGATTGGGGAGTTACTCGGCCACAAAGCAGGATTTAAAGGAAATTTTAGGTGTTCATTAATATGTATCTTAACTGAATAATTGGGTTGGCTTGATGAAATCAGGGGTACTTCAATTAATAGTTGATAATGAAAGGTGACACAAAACCATGCCCATATACAACAAACTTGTCAGGGATCGAATCCCAGAAATTATTGCACAGGGTGGAAAAAACCACAGCACCCGAATCCTCGATGAAACAGAGTACAAGACTGAACTTCGTACAAAGTTAGCCGAGGAACTAAATGAATACCTAGAAGCAGCCAATGACAATGATGCTATGGAGGAATTATCCGATATCCTTGAGCTGATTCAAACATTGACAACCATTCATGGCTCAACCGTGGAACAACTCGAATCGATTCGAGCAGATAAAGAAGAGAAACGCGGAGGGTTTAAGGAAAGAATATTCCTTATTGATGTTCAAGATGCCTGATATTAAGCTTATCACAGAAAATTTAGTAGATGAATTAATCCCAGGGATTGAGCGGGCATCTGGTATATACATCATGACGTCGTTTGTGATGAAGTCGGGCGTTCAAATTCTCTCTCCCTATTTGAAAGCTGCCGCAGAACGTGGAGCTGATATCAAAATACTTTGCGGGGACTATTTATTTATCACTCAACCTGATGGACTTCGTGAGTTGGTTAACATTGATACTCGAATAGAGGCCAGGCTTTGGCATAGTAGGGGTGCTTCATTTCATCCCAAAGCCTATTTAATGGATTACGATCATGGAGCGGGTCTTCTCATCGTTGGTTCTTCCAATTTATCTCGATCTGCTTTTCGACTGGGTGTCGAATGGAACTTGGCTATGAATGCTGAAGCCGAGCCTTATACATTCCAGGTCGCATTGGACAAATTTATGAACAATTTCTATGATGAATGTACAGTTACCCTGCATCAGGAGACTATCCTACTATATGAAAAAGAATATCTGATTCAGCGACAGAAAAGTCCTGTATTAGTGCGTACTATTACTGAAATAGAAGAGTCAGAGCTCATGTTACCACATAAAGAAACAGAGGCTAATGATCATGGTGAGATTCAGCCTATTGCACATATAGTTGAACCACGGCCTGCTCAAAAGCAAGCCTTAGACGCATTGGATAAAACGGTAGAAGAACAATACGACAAAGCAATGGTCGTCATGGCAACTGGACTTGGTAAAACATATTTAGCTGCGTTTTTCGCTCAAAGGTATAGACGTGTTTTGTTTGTTGCTCATCGTGAGGAGATTCTCCATCAAGCACAGCGTAGTTTCCAAACGGTTATGCCTGAGCGGAATGTCGGGCTATACAACGGAATCGAAAAAGACGTATCAGCGGATAACGTTTTTGCGTCCATCTACACGCTTGGGATGAAAAACCATCGGGAACAGTTTGCTCCAGATGCCTTTGACCTCATTGTTGTTGATGAGTTTCACCATGCTGCGGCCAAAACATATCAATCCATTTTAAATTATTTCCGACCTCTATTTTTGCTTGGAATTACAGCTACCCCGGACCGGATGGATGGCAAGGATGTCTTTGCTTTATGCGGTGGAAACGTGGCATTCCAGCTGCATTTTCTAGAAGCGATTAAGCGACAGTGGTTATGTCCATTTCGCTACTATGGGGTTTATGATGAAACAGATTATACCGCTATCTCATGGATTGGTTCACGTTATGATGAGGAGGAACTTCTTGCAGCTCAGCTGCGTGACGAGATGGCTGAAACTATTTTCAATGCGTGGAAACAACATAAGCAGACGCGAACGATTGCGTTCTGTTCATCCATTAGACAGGCCAACTTTTTAACGAGCTACTTTATACAGCAAGGAATACCGTGTTTAAGTCTGCATTCCCGCACCACAGAAATGAGCCGAAGCGAGGCTATTAATAAGCTCACAAGGGGAAGCATGGAAGTTATCTTCACAGTAGACCTCTTTAACGAAGGTGTAGACATTCCTGCGGTAGACACGCTTCTGTTTGTTCGTCCGACTGAATCTCTTACTATATTTACACAGCAAATCGGTCGTGGTCTGCGATTGCATATGGGGAAGGCGTATTGCACAATAATTGACCTTATAGGCAATTATCGGAATGCGGACATTAAACTCAATCTTTTTGCCATGGATAGTGCTGAAGCTGAAAAGGGCAAGCAACCCAAAATAATCCCTGAGGTTCCAATAGGTTGCGAACTCCATATCGATTTAAATGTAATCAATTTATTAGAGGAACTATCTCGTAAAAAACAACCGCGAAAAGACAAACTGCGCACAGCATACTTTAATTTGAAACATGAATTAGGGCGACGGCCGACTTACCTTGAATTGCATCTGCAAGGAAGAGAACCAAGCCGTGAGTACTGGCAAGAATTCCGTTCCTATGCAAACTTTCTGTCCTGGGCAGAGGAACTGGACGTAAAGGAAACAGAAATTTTTCTCCGTTATGAGCATTGGCTGAAGGAAGTAGAGAGCACAGTCATGAGCAAAAGCTACAAAATGACCGTCTTACTCTATATGCTCGAACGAAGTGCTGCTGAATGGCTGAGGCCGATAAGCCCATTGGAAGTCGCCCCTTTCTTCCATCATTACTACATAGAAAAAGAATTCCGGAAACGCATCGATTTTTCAGATGCAGAGAGTACAAAGCTCTGGAATTATGATGAGAATAAAGTGGCAAAGCTGGTCGCAACCATGCCTATGACCAAGTGGAGTGGAAGTTCAAAAGGCTTAATTACTTTTGAGAATGGTTTTTTTACGTTAAACTTTGAAGTTCTACCAGAGGATATGGCAATGCTGCACGCTTGGACAAAAGAGATTTGTATGTATAGGCTGCATACGCATTTTGAGCGTCGAGGTAATACAGAATTTAGATGACCTCTCGGGCTACACATTACTTTCGAAAGGAAAAGAAAGACCTTTTCACATGGATTATATTTTTGGATTGATCCCGCATACAGTTCGCGTCGAGACGGTTGGATATTACTTTGATGGAATAAGGGTATGTTGATCTGAGTCATGCTGATAAGACTTTATCGAAAATATCCAAATAAAGAAAAGGATTTCTCTTCTGAATCTATTGAGTATTACAAAGAACGTACCCAAAAAACAAATAATCCTGATTGACATTATTCAAGTCCAGACCAAATGTATAACTTAAGCTGTTATGGTGATATGATTTTCAAAGAAAAAATATTTTGAAGACGATATTAAGTCTGAACCAACACAATTGTTTAGTAAGACGGATTGAAGTTGAGTTTGAGGATGCATTTTCTCAATAACTAAATAATATATGAGCAGCAGAACCCAGCGGAGTGCGGCAAAGTGCCACGTGAGGCTAAATAATGTTTTCCCAGTGCAGAGATATTGGTGATAATTTGGTGTGAAATTGGTGATAAAGTGTAGCAGCAACCTACAATAAGCGGCCTACTTGAGCAATTGTCAGTTTCTATCTGACTCACGAACTAATCCGCATACGGTGCATGTGAATTGGTTGTATTGTTGCAGAGGGATTTTAGTACAGATTAAATGGGAATAGTTAATTAGAGAGTTCTGGGGCGGTAGACTGGTTGTTAACGAATTCATAAATAAGATTGAAAAGCATCTGTTGTTGAAACAGGTGCTTTTGTGTTAAAAAGAGCATAGAAGAGCTATTTCTTTACGCTAACGCATAAGACTGAGATAATCTCAGCAGAAACCGGGGTGTTTCATGAAACAAGGTCTTTACGAACAACTTATTAACAACATCACGATGAAGCGCATAACCGAGTTAGACCCAGCCTTATATGATATTGGCAAAGAGCCATTGGACCCGGAAGAAGCAAGAAAGCTACTCTCTAACTATATAGCTGTAATAACTCGTAGGGCTTTAAAACTAGTACGGGAGCAAAATAGCAATGACGAAGAAGCCGTATTTGCACAAATACGTGCCTGTAATGAGATCATTTGCACGTTAAAGGACAGCTTAGGTCAATCGGAATACAGTGAATTGCAACTTGATGAGCATGGTGAAGTACTGACCTATGTATACTCAAAGTTAAACCATATCCGTGGGATAAAAGAAGAAAAGGTTCTTCGTCCAACAACTCCATTATCTCAGAGTTCATTGTTTACGGGTTCTCATTCTGAACCCAATATGATGAGTGAATTAAAACATGAAATTGTTACTGCAGATCGTATTGATCTGCTTGTTTCTTTTATTAAATGGAGCGGACTTCGTTGTCTAATGGAACAACTCGGTCAATTTACGTCAAACGGTGGCAAATTAAGAGTTATAACAACGACGTATATGGAAGCCACTGATTTTAAGGCCATTATAGAGTTAAGTAAACTGACAAACACCGAGATCAAGATTTCCTACGATACAGAACGAACGCGACTACACGCCAAAGCATATGTGTTTAAGAGGGATACGGGATTTACAACAGCCTATGTAGGTTCGTCTAATCTCTCGAATCCTGCACTCACTAGCGGATTAGAGTGGAATTTGAAGGTAACAGAGAAAGATTCATACGATGTCCTGAAGAAAATTGAAGCAACCTTTGAGAGCTATTGGAATGATCGAGAGTTTAAGAGTTTTTTGGCCTCTGACAACGAACATGAGCTACTACTCAAACAAGCACTCGGAAGAAATAAGGAGAAGGATCGCAATAATTTATCTTTTCAATTCAATATTATGCCCTATGACTACCAGAAGGATATACTTGAGAAACTCGAAGCGCAGCGGATGCTTCATGGAAGAATGAAAAACCTTCTAGTTGCTGCTACTGGCGTAGGAAAAACGGTGATTTCTGCTTTTGACTATAAACGGTTTGCCCAAATTAACCCCAGAGCACGACTTCTATTTGTTGCGCATCGTGAAGAGATCTTAAAACAAAGTATGGACACATTCCGCTTTATCTTAAAAGATTTGAATTTTGGTAATCTACATGTAGGAAGTAATCAAGCGGAATCCATTAACCATTTATTTATTAGTATTCAAAGCTTCAATTCGCTCAAATTAGTCGAAATCACTTCGCCAGACTTTTATGATTATATTATTGTGGATGAGTTTCATCATGCTGCGGCACCGTCCTATCAAAAGCTTCTTGCCTACTTCCAACCTCAAATTTTACTTGGCCTAACTGCTACCCCGGAGCGCATGGATGGAAAGGACATTCTTCACTACTTTGATGATACAATTGCTGCAGAAATTCGTTTAACGGATGCCATTGATCGAAAACTACTATGTCCATTTCAATATTTTGGTGTGACTGATTACGTTGATTTGTCTCAGGTTAAATGGTCCAGACGTGGCTATGATCTTCAGGAACTGGATAATTTGTATTCTAATAATAAGATTCGCGCTACGCAAATCATGAATAGTTTAAAAAAGTACGTCACAGATATGGAAGACATTAAAGGACTCGGATTTTGTGTAAGTATCGATCACGCACTTTATATGGCAAAAGTATTTCAGGAAGCAGGAATCCCTGCTATTGCGCTACACGGGGGATCTAGTGACGAAGAACGAACTCAAGTAAAGCAAAGACTAGTTAGCGGTGAAATTAAAATGGTGTTCGTTGTTGATCTCTATAACGAAGGGGTTGATATACCTCAGGTTAATACTATTCTATTCCTTCGCCCTACAGATAGTTTAACTGTCTTCCTGCAGCAACTTGGTAGAGGGTTACGTTTGTCCGAAGGGAAAGAATGTCTAACCGTTCTTGATTTTATCGGACAGGCCCACAAAGACTACAATTTTCAAGAGAAATTTCGAGCTTTACTTGGAAAAACCAAGCACTCCGTTCAGTATTACGTCGAACAGGGCTTCTCCAGCCTACCAAGGGGGAGTTTTATTCAGTTAGAGAAACAGTCTAAAGAGTATATTCTGAAAAGCTTGAAACAAGCGACGAACAGTCGCAAGAGTTTAATCAATAAGATAAAATATTTCGAAGGAGATACTGGGTTACATTTATCCCTTGAAAATTTTGTCCAATACCACGGATTGACTCTATATGAGTTGTATGGTGGGAGAAGTGGAAATCGGACATTTAAAGGTTTGATGGCTGAAGCAGATCTTATTGAGCCTTTTGAGTTCGAGAATAAAGAATATTTAATCAAACGCATCCCTTCCTTGTTAAATTTAAACTCGCGACGCTTGCTGAAGTTTATAACTGCTTATCTGGAAGAAGGAAAGCGAGCACAAACAGAAGAAGAGCGTCTAATGTTAAATATCTTTTATTACACCTTCTATCGTTCTGAGCCCCAAAAGCAAGGATTTAACGATATCGAGCAAGGGATTGCGTCTATTGTTGCTTACCAACCTTTCCGAGACGAGATTGTAGAGATATTGAAATACAACTATACCCATATTGATTTTGTTGACAAAAAAAATGATTTTCCCTATGTATGCCCATTAGATTTACATTGTAAATATTCAACCGATCAAGTGCTTGCAGCTTTCGGGTTTTGGAATGAGGATAAAGCTCCGAGTTTCCGTGAAGGCGTGAAGTATTTTGAGGATAAGGAGACAGATATTTTCTTTATTACTCTTAATAAATCGGATAAGGATTTCTCGCCTTCTACGCTGTATGAGGATTATGCGATAAATGAGCGATTATTTCATTGGCAGACACAGAGTCGTACATCGGAGGAGAGCAACACCGCTAAAAGATATATTTATCACAAGCTACTGGGGAAAAGAATTGCATTGTTCGTAAGGGAATATAAAGAAGATCATAATTACACTTCTCCGTTTGTTTTCTTAGGAGAAGCCGAGTATGTTAAACACGAAGGTAATAAACCAATGAGTTTTGTTTGGCGGTTAAAAGAAGAGATGCCTGCGGCACTAGTACCGGCAGCAAATAAAGTAATCGTATAGGGTGTGAGAGCAAATGATTGAGGTAGCGGCAGCCATAATTGAGGACAAGCTAGGTCGGATCTTAATAGCCAGACGTAAAGAAGGTAAGGCCCAAGAAGGAATGTGGGAATTCCCTGGCGGAAAGCTAGAGAAGGATGAAAACATACAGGAATGTCTGCGAAGAGAACTACTAGAGGAAATGAATATCGAGATCATTCCATACGAGTCATTTGGAGTAAACGACCATCATTATGGTTCTACGTATATTCGCTTATTCGCATACAAAGCGACCTATGTAAGTGGAGAGATCACTCTTATCGATCATGATGATTACCGATGGGTGTATCGGAATGAATTGAATAAATATAAGTTTGCACCAGCGGATATCAAATTTGTGGATATGTTAGATAAAGAGTATCGTTATGATATCGATGCAAAGTTAAAGTAGAACATCAAATGGAGAGAATACAAGGAGCGTGACGATAGGGGTAACCCTAATCGGGCACGCTCTTTGTCTTGCATCTGTATTAATTTCAGTAACATGTCTTGATTACGCTCTTAGCTCATCCTGCCACTCACTAATGTCAAAGGGGCTTATGGCCTTTCCGATAACTTGGGGAGAATACCGTTCTCCTTAAGATAATACGCTTTGAGCATAGCCTTCATAGCCATCTCCGCAACAGACTGACATTGCTCGTACATCCCGTAACTCAAGAAGATAGCAGCTGATTCCATATACTACTGCATACGGTGGGTTTCATACGGGTGGATCGTGGAACAATCGTCAATATGAAGCAGCCTTGGCTATTTGATCCCGTGCTTAAGGTGCTAAAGCTCCATAACGGTATTCCGGTTACGGGGAAAGTGGTACGGGAGCGTAATTTGAATGCTAGGGGCATCTACAAGCTCGGAGATTTGGCGAATTCTACTTTCGATACGAGAGGATGATTCCGGCATATCGCGCTGCCTTCAGCTTCGATAGGGACTATTATTTCTTAACAATGCTAGTCAAAATGACAGTTCTGCAAAAGCATGTTAAGCGCAAGAGGAAGACGCATATGCGTCCTCCTCTTTTTTCGTATGACCGGCAATTTCAATTACGAAGTCATTCAATTGCTAAGCTGCGCCGGACAACTCAGCATCCAAGCAGCGCGGTGCGCGTTCGTGCCTCAGAGTCACCGGAATTACACCGTTTCCGCAGAAGAACTCCGCGTATACACCAGCGGAAAATGATCCCCGGTCAGAAGCTCCCCAGGCTTAACCCTCACGTAATCGTGCATCGGGTGATTGGCCGTCGGCTCGTAACGCGTATGTCCCGGCATGTAATGGACGGCAATCGCTCTTCGCTTCAGCTGCGATTTATTGTGCGGGCTTCCATGCCAGGTGAGGCAGTGATGGTAGCCGACTTGGCCTTTCTTGATTTCGAATGGAACGGCCTCCACTACGGCATCTTCGGGCAGCAGCTCGGGCTGCTTGTGGTAAGGCATGAAGTCTTTGTCGCTGGCCAAATATTTCTGCTGGTTGCCCCATTTGTGGCTGCCGGGGACCATCCACATGCAGCCATTCTCGATAACGGCGTCGTCGAGAGCCACCCAGGCGCTGACCAGATTGGCGGGCTGAATGATCGGCCACAGCGGATGATCCTGGTGCCAGCCCGTAGGGCCGCCGGAGACGGGCGGTTTGTATTGGATCTGATCATGCCAGATGCGGACCTCGTCGGTATTGCACAGCTGGGCGATCTCTTCACAGATGCGGGGGTTCGCGGCATGCTGCAGGAACGCGTCGCTCGCCATCCATATATTGACGATCTGAATGACCCGCTCACTCACCGTCATTTTCATATTATCGTACATGCCGCCATCCAGCATGTTGTGATTGAGAATCGGCTTATTGACCGTCTTGCCTTCAATGACATCGTCAAGCTCGCGGCGAAGCTTCTCGACCTCCTCGTCGCTCAGGACGACGTCGCCTTTAAGAAATCCGGTGCGTTCAAATTCTTCAAGCTGTGCGCTGGTCAACATAATAGATTCACCTCTTCACGAAATGTTTGTTCACGCTTTCATTATATCTGTGTTAAACGGCGGCGTATTTAGAAAAAAAGCAGGGAGATTTGCACAAATTCAATATTTTCTGCAAATAATGGCCTTCCGCGCTTATGCGGCTTTTCGGGGAAATCTTGATTTTTCGTAAATTCATCTACTGTTTTTCTAAATACGAGGGGGGAGTTCCTTAGGTATGATGAAAGCGCAATCACTAAATATCCCTCTTGAACAGCACTGCAGCAAGCGGGGGCATGTATATCCGGATCGAAGGAGGAGGATCAGCGAATTTCCGAGATGGATCAATCACTTTGCCCTCTTCCGGTCGAACCTATATATATAAGTTCGTGGTCTCCGGAATGGAATGCAAGTCTTACGATTCTCTGCAATCGGCGCCGGCGACAGGGAACCATACCTTGCGCATAGAATTAAGGCGTCTTCAAATGCCAGACCGAAACTGCCCCGCATCCAAGATATGACAGGCATCAAATGTCACGAACCGAAGGTCATGTATGAGTGTTCACAAACTCAACCGGTTGGAGGATGTCTATGAAGAAGAAAACGATAAAAGGAATGTCCGCATTTCTCGTCCTGGTGCTAGCCTTGACGGTCATGTTAAGCGCCTGCACAAACGACGGAGGAACGAATGCACCCTCTGATACCGCGAATAAGGGAAATACGCCTGCGAATGACAAAGCCAGCAATGCCGAGAAAGCGGACAATAAGCCGGCTCCCTCCGATGAAACGGGCAAAGGAGGCGGCGGCACGACGACGGCAGCGGCTATCACAGAATTCAAACAAGCCCCTATGCTGGAATCCATGTCACTCCCCCCTGTTAAGGAACGCCTGCCTGAAGACTATAAGATCACGAACGAGATGCCGGAATCCATGCTCAAGTACGAAATCGGCAAATACGGCGGCACTCTGCGCACGGTTACGTCGGTGGTAGACTGGGATGCGGACGTGTTCGTGATGGAGAACGAACCGCTGCTCAACACGCCCGGTATTCTCGGCGATGAGATCACCGGCAATGTGCTGAAAGGCTATGAAATGAGCGCGGATGAGAAGACGTTCACGTTCACCATGCGCAAAGGACTGAAATGGTCGGACGGCGAACCGGTAACCTCCGAAGACGTCCGGTTTACGGTGGAGGACGTCCTGTTCAACAAGGAGCTGACACCGATATTCCCGGCTTGGCTGAATGCCGCGGGCGACCCGACCGGCACGCCGATGAAATTCGAGCTTGTTGACGACTATACGTTCAAGCTGAGCTTCGACAAGCCGTACGGCGGTCTGCTGATCCGGATGGCGATTCAGGGATGGCGCGGTTATCCTGAACTGCTGCGCCCGGCGCATTACCTGAAGAAATACCATAAGAAATACACCGATCTGGCCAAGCTGGAGCCTGAAATCAAGAAAGCCGGCTTCCAGAAGGGCGAGTGGGTCAACCTGTTCAACGATAAGGACATCTCGAATACGGAGCTGACGAACGGCAAGGCGGTGGGATTCCCCGTTCTCTATCCATGGAAGTTCGTGAAGAAGACGGGATCAACAGCCACCTTTGAACGCAATCCCTACTACTTCAAGGTAGACCCGGCGGGCAACCAGCTGCCTTACATCGACAAGATCCAGAGCTCGCTCGTACAGGATATCGAGATGGTTACGCTGAAGACGATCGCTGGGGAAGTCGACTTTTCCCGTGAGTCCGCAGCGCTTGTCAAGATGCCGCTGTACAAGGAGAACGAGAGCAAGGGCTATAAGGCGCTGCTTGCCAACATGCACGTGACGCCGACGGATATTTTCCTGAATGAGAGCAACAAGGATCCGAACTGGCAGAAGGTCGTGCAGGATGTCCGCTTCCGGAAGGCGCTCAGTCTGGCGATCGACCGGGATGAGATCATCGACTCGATCTACTACGGCTTCGCCGAGCCGGGGCAGTTCATGGACCAAACGTATGACGTGGATGCCGGAAACAAGCTGCTCGATGAGATGGGCATGAAGAAAGGCTCTGACGGCTTCCGTGTCGGTCCCGACGGGAAGAAGTTCACGATTCCGTTCGAGATCGGCGCGCAGGCACCCGATATCGTGCCGATGACGGAGCTGATCGTCGAGATGTGGAAGCAGCTGGGCCTGGACGTCCAGATGAAGACGATCGATTCGACGCTGTGGGGCAAGCGCCGCGAGGCGAATGAGCTGAAGGCCACCATCATATGGACGCATACGCCGCTTTGGTACATGGGCGACTGGGGCCAGGGTCTCTGGGGCGCGTCGTGGGACGTCTATCATACGTCCAGCGGCAAGAAAGGCGTTAAGCCGCCGGAAGAGGTCGAGGCCTTCTACGACAAAGTCGATGCAGCAGTCGCCAGCGACCCGAAAGACGCGAAAGCGTTGTTCGAGGACATGAAGAAAACGATGGCCGACAACTATTACTATTTCATTCATCTGGGCAACGTGAAGCAGCCGCTTATCGTGAACAGCAAGCTGCATAATATCGCCAATGATCAGGCTTTCGCGATCGCAACCAACTTCAGCGGCGAGCAATTCTTCTACGCCGAGTAGAGAACAAGGGCGGTGGGAACCAGGGCGCAGACGACTGTAATCGGCGCCCTGGGCCTTGCCGCTTGATTCTGGAGAAGGAGGGCTAACATGCTTAATTATATTGGCTACCGTGTGCTGCAGCTGGTTCCGCTCTTGCTGGCGATCAGCGTCATCGTATTTTTTATTATCCAGCTGCCGCCCGGCGATTTCCTTGAAACGTATATCCAGCAGCTTGAGATGTCCGGCACGGAGGTCGATCAGGGCACCATTCTGAGCCTGCAGCACCAATACGGACTGGATCAGTCTTTCATCATGCAGTACTTCATCTGGATGAAAAACATTCTGCTCGAGGGAGATTTGGGCCGCTCGTTCCAATGGAACCAGCCGGTTGCCGAAGTGCTCGGCGACCGCCTGATGCTGACAATGGTCATCTCCGTCATCTCTCTGATCTTCATCTGGGCGATTGCCATTCCGATCGGTATTTATTCCGCCACGCATCAATACTCGCCGCTTGATTATGTGTTCACGTTCATCGGGTTTATCGGGCTTGCCGTTCCCGGCTTCCTGATTGCGCTCGTCGTACTGTATTTCGTCTTCGTGAATACGGGCGTGTCGCTAAGCGGGCTGTTCTCGCCCGAATATGTCGATGCGCCGTGGAGTATGGCCAAGGTAATAGATATGCTGCCGCATCTGATCCTGCCCGTTGTCGTAATCGGCATGTCGGGAACAGCGGGGCTGATCCGTGTCATGCGCGGCATGCTGCTGGACGAATTGTCGAAGCAGTACGTAATTACGGCACGCGCCAAGGGTGTGGAAGGCAAGAAGCTGCTGTTTAAGTATCCGGTTCGGATGGCGTTCAACCCGCTGATCAGTACGATCGGGTGGACGCTCCCGGCACTGATCTCAGGTGAGGCGATCGTATCGATCGTCATGAACCTGCCGACGA
The DNA here is from genome assembly GCF_042656405.1 of Paenibacillus solisilvae. Classification (NCBI taxonomy): domain Bacteria; kingdom Bacillati; phylum Bacillota; class Bacilli; order Caryophanales; family Paenibacillaceae; genus Paenibacillus; species Paenibacillus solisilvae. The sequence continues at coordinate 49,754 of NZ_JBHSOW010000018.1, forward strand.
CCGGACCGATTCTCCTGCGGGCGCTTATGTTCCAGGATATGTATCTCGCCGGAAGCTTCCTGCTCATCGTCAGCGTCTTGACGGTGCTCGGGACACTGCTGTCCGATATTCTGCTGGCGTGGCTTGATCCGCGTATTCGCTTTGGGGGGGTTGCCGATTGAATACCATGTTGGAGAAAACAGTCGGTAAACGGAGATGGTTCAGACTCGGCAAGTCGAGGAAAATGGAGCAGAGCGATTCTTATGAGGTCGCGTCCCAGTGGCAGCTCATGTGGTGGAAATTCAAGAAGCACAAGATGGCCATGGCCGCCGCCATTATTCTGATTCTGCTCTACTTGACCGCTGCATTCTGTGAATTTCTATCGCCGAAGGTGCCGCTGGAGCGGTTCACCGCGTATAAGAATACGCCGCCGCAAACCATCCACTTCTACGACAAGGAGGCGGGCTTCAGCTTCCGGCCGTTCGTCTACGACATGAAGATGTCGGTGAACAAGGAGACCTTCCTGCGCACGTTCGAGCAGGATAAGAGCAAACGGATTTATGTGCATTTCTTCGTCAAAGGCGAGCCTTACAAAATGTGGGGCTTCATTCCGGCCGACATTCATTTCATCGGCACGAAGGATCCGAAGGCGCCCTTCTTCCTGGCGGGGACGGACGATCTTGGGCGCGACCTGTTCTCTAGGATGCTGTACGGCGCACGAATATCGCTGGCGTTCGGTATTATGGGCATTGTTCTGACGCTTATTCTGGGCCTCGTGCTCGGCGGTATTTCGGGCTACTTGGGCGGTGTGACGGATACGGTTGTCCAGCGTACGATCGACCTGCTGATCTGTATTCCCACCATTCCGCTGTGGATGGCCCTGTCGGCGGCAATGCCGCGAAACTGGTCGGCCTTGGAAATTTATTTCGGAATGATCATCATTTTCTCCATCATCGGATGGACTGGACTTGCCCGCGTTGTGCGGGGTAAAATTTTGTCGCTCCGCGAAGAAGACTTCACGATGGCGGCCCGGCTCGCCGGCGCAAGCGACATGCGGATCGTCACCAAGCATCTGCTGCCTTCGTTTGCCAGCTACATCATCGTCAATATCACCTTGTCGATTCCGGCCACCATTCTGGGTGAAACGGCGCTCAGCTTTCTCGGCATCGGCCTGGCGCCGCCTGTCGTCAGCTGGGGCGTGCTGCTCCAGGACGCGCAGAATCTGGAGACGCTTGCTCACCATCCGTGGCTGCTGTGGCCGGCAGCGCTCATCATTCTTACCGTGCTGATGTTCAATTTCCTCGGAGACGGCCTACGCGATGCAGCCGATCCCTACAAATAAGGAGGGCGACCAATGAGTGTTGAGATGCCGAACCCGTCCATGACCATGGGTCAGAAGGGCGATGACGTGATATTGGAGGTAAAGGACCTGAAGGTTCATTTTCACCTCGATGAAGGCAGGTTGAAGTCCGTTGACGGCGTAGATCTCGTCATTCGCAAGGGCAAGACGCTGGGGATCGTAGGGGAGAGCGGATGCGGCAAGAGCGTCACGTCCCAGGCGCTGCTTCGCATCGTGCCGAATCCCGGGAAGACGGAAGGCGAGATTCTGCTGAAGCGCCAGAACGAAGCAGCGGGCGGGAGCGGGACGGGGGATGTTGTCGATCTGGTTAAGCTGGATCCGGTCGGCAAAGAGATCCGCAGCATCCGCGGCGGTGAGATCGCCATGATCTTCCAGGAGCCGATGAAGGCGTTCTCTCCGATCCATACCATCGGCAACCAGATTATGGAGGCCATCCTGCTGCACCGGACCTCTGACAAGAAGGAAGCATGGGACATCGCGCTGGAGACGCTGATCAGTGTCGGCATGTCCAATCCGGAGCAGCGGCTCAATGAATATCCGCATCAGCTCTCCGGGGGGATGCGGCAGCGGGCCATGATCGCCATGGCGCTTGCATCCCACCCGAATATACTGATTGCCGACGAACCGACGACGGCGCTCGACGTGACGGTTCAAGCGCAGGTGCTGAAGCTGATCAACGATCTGAAGGAGAAGCTGAACACCTCCGTTATTTTCATTACGCATGACCTGGGAGTCATTGCGGAAATGTCCGACGAGGTTGCGGTTATGTATCTGGGTAAAGTTGTGGAATATACGGATGTGGATACGCTGTTCTACGGTCCGCGTCATCCGTATACGATTGCGCTGCTCCACTCCATTCCGTCCGTCGCCCGGAGAAGCGAGCGGTTGGAGTCCATCGATGGTTCCGTTCCGTATCCGATGAATCTGCCGGCAGGCTGCGGCTTCTATTCCCGCTGTAAGAAAGCGCAGAGCGGTGTCTGCAACGTGGCGGATATCCCGCTTGTGAAGGTCAAGGATAACCACTATGTCAGGTGCCTGTTTGCCGAGGAACCATACACAGGGGGTGACGGCCGATGAGCCAAGTGAGGGAATCGACCGCCTTCGACGTGGTCCGGGTCAGCAAGATTAAGAACGATATTATCCTTAATGTGCAGTCGCTCAAAAAATATTTTCCGATTAGAAAAGGCTTCTTCCAGCGGATGGACGGGTATGTGAAAGCCGTCGATGACGTCAACTTCTACATTCGCGAGGGCGAGACGTTCGGCCTGGTCGGTGAATCGGGCTGCGGCAAGACGACGCTCGGACGCTGCGTACTGCGCGCGATCGAGCCCTCGGAAGGCGCCACCCTGTTCAGGGATAGAGAAGGGCAGATGAGAGATCTTAATAAGCTGGACGCCAAGGAACTGCGGAAGTTTCGCCGCGACATTCAGCTGATTTTCCAGGATCCGTATTCATCCCTGAATCCGCGCATGACCGTACAGAATATCGTAGGCGAGCCGCTGATCTGCAACAAGCTGGCGAGCGGTGAAGAACTTCGAATCCGCGTCCGGCAGCTCGTGGAGATGGTGGGGCTGAACAGCAGACATATGGACCGTTATCCGCATGCATTCAGCGGCGGGCAGCGGCAGCGGATCGGCATAGCCAGGGCGCTCGCCACCAATCCCCGTTTCGTCGTGTGCGACGAAGCCGTAAGCGCGCTGGACGTGTCCGTGCAGGCCCAGATTCTGAACCTGCTTCAGGATTTGCAGAAGCAGCTCGGCCTCAGCTACCTGTTTATCTCTCATGATCTGGGCGTCATTCAGCATATTTCGGACCGCGTCGGCGTCATGTATGTCGGGCGCATGGTTGAGACCGCCAGAACGGAGGATCTGTTCATGCGGCCCCGCCATCCGTATACGGAAGCGCTGCTGTCGGCGAAGCCGGTGCCGGATCCACGGAAGAAGGTGGAGAGGATCGTGCTTGCCGGTGAAGTCGCCAACCCGGCGAATCCCCCGTCCGGCTGTTATTTTCACCCCCGCTGCCCTTATGCACAGGAGATCTGCAGGAGCGAGAAGCCGGTTTGGCGGCCAGTCAGCGAGGACCACTTTGTAGCCTGCCACCGGGCGGAGGAGCTTACGCTTCAGGGAGCGCAGCTTTCATGAACCCGTTTGCAGCCGCAATTCTGCTGTATCTGCTGGCAATGGTGGCGTTCATGCTGGGCTCCGTCTGGTTGATCCGGACATTGATCCGCCGTACGGTAGGCGAGAAGCACCGGGTCCTGGAGCATATCATGGATACGGGCAGCGTGCCGGAAGCATGGGTCAGCGGCAGACAGGACAACCGGAAGGCGATAAAGCGGTTGAATCAATTGGCAATATACGTACGCAGGACAAGACTTGTCGACAGCGAGGCCACGCGCGAGCTGCTGCTGTCCAAGCTGGAGCAGGCGAAATCCGGGAAAGGGGGATAGCCGCTTTGGATTCTTTTATCGAGAAGGAGAGGCGTAAGGCCAGCGCGTCGCTCTGGTCATGGCTGCTCTGCATCGTGCCGTCGCTGGCCGGTCTTGCCCTCTGGCTGTCGCTGCATGCGCTGGTGAAAATCTTCTTGGCCCTGAGCGGGATCAGCACCTGGTCGTGGGACGCCATTCAGACCTTCACCTTTCTCATCTTCGGTTTGATCTGGCTGGCAAGCGTATTCTTCATCCAAGACGGGCTGTACAAAGCCGCAGTAAGCGGCACCCTCTGGAGCCGGTTCCTGTTCATTGATGCGGTTCTGGTCTTGCTGCTGCTGTGCGCCAGGGCGCTGCGCATGGTGTTGACGGCGGAGCCTTTCTCCGCGTCAACGGTTCTGACTATCGCGGGCGAAGCCGTTCTGTGCGCCACGCTTTTCTATTTCTACCGGTACACAAGGAGCCGCCGGTCAGCCTGAAGCGGCTTCCGGGCTCTTGTCAGACTTTAGGCTGCTTGATTCCGGGGCGGTTTCAACACCGCGAAGCGGCATTATGATGCGTTTGATGCGCTGCCATGCATGGACGGCATCAGCAAACCGGTTCCATATCAGCTCCCAGGCAGCTGGCACGATAACAACCGATGGGAAGCGGAGGGAGGACCTATGGCGGACGTACCGCATTATGTGGCGATTAAGCGCGAGATAGCCCGGCAAATCCGTAACAAGCAGCTGCTTCCGAACGATCTGCTTCCCGGACGCTGGGCACTTACCGAGAAGTTCGGCTGCAGCTGGGCGACAGTCAATCGGGCCATTCAGGAGCTGATCCTGGAAGGCACGCTGTATGCTTCCAAAGGAAAAGGCACGTTCGTCAGCACCGTCCCTGCCGGACAGGATCTTCGCCCTGGTACGATCTCGGTACTGCTGTGCAACGCAAGGGACAGTGTCTACTATTCCGTACAGGCAATGATGGAGGGAATCCGAATGGCGGCCGGAGCGGAGGGATATGCGGTTCAGTTTATCGACCTGCAGGATTACAACCGCTTTCGGGATTTGGATCAATGGATCGTCATTACACCCGCCCTGTCCGACTTTCCTTTATTGGAGGAGGCGCTTCATCGGGGTGACCGTTTCGTCGTATTGGGAGCGGAGCTTACCTTTCCGGAGGCGAGATGGGTGAACTCCGATACCCGGGAAGGAACCCGCAGGGCGGTCGGCCACCTGTTAGAGTGCGGTCACAGGCACATTCTGATGTTCGGCGTACAGCGCAATTTATCGAACTATGAACAGAAAGTGAAGGGGTATGTGGATGCACTGGTGGAGGCAGGCCTGCCTCCAGACCCCGATTGGATCGTATATCGTCCGGAAAGCCAGGGCGAGGTGGCGGGGGTGCTGGCAAATTGGTTGGAGGGCCATCCTGAATGCACGGCCATCTATGCGGCGGATTATACGTCGGGGCTGGCGGTACTGGGATGGGCCATTGACAACGGAGTGAGCATTCCCGAGGATCTGTCCCTGTTCGTCATGGGCGAGGTGCCGTCTTCGCCTTATCTTCGGGTGCCGCTGAGCAGTGTCGTCCAGCCGTTCACGGAGATGGGACAGCAGGCCGTGCGTCTGCTGCTTACGGATGAGGAAGCCGCCTTCGCATCGCTTCCGTGCAAGCTGATCTATCGGAATTCGGTCCTGCCGGCCAGATCGAACCCTATCAATCAAGAGAAGTAGATGCAGTGAAGCTGAGAAATTAATAATGAGCTTGCGGAAGGCTGGCGATAATTGGGTGTTACCATGCGTCGTAACGGGCTTCAGAGAACCGATTTATATAAAATAGAAGAAAGGTTAAGGATTCCCTATTCTTCGATTAGATCTCATAGGGGGGAAATTGCAACCGCAGTCAGAGGACGATAACAACCTTTTCTTCTTGTTCAGCACGGGCAAGGCTAACAGAATCGCGCGAGGAGGTTTTTTATGTATATCGGGAAGCTGCTCAGTGTAACGCCAACGTTGAACTTTGCCAGCCGTGCGATGGCGGAAACCGGGGAATATTGGGGTCCGCGCACGATACCCGACTGGCAGTTGTTCTCAGTCATTACCGGTGAAGCGAGGCTGCAGCTTGGCCCGGAACGATTCCGGATCCGTCCCGGCGAATGCGTGTTTTATGGGCCTGACAGCCCGCATATTCTCTCCATTACGCGCCCTACCCAGTATTTCAGCTTTCATTTTTCCTGGCACGAGGTCTCGCCTGAGCCCATTCATCCCGCGTTTCGGATAAGAAACGTATCTAGCGAAGCGATGAAAAAGAAGGCGGAGTCCTGCCGCATCAGTGTGCATAACGGCGGGGATATCGAGATCCCGCATCACTTCTCCATCGTTGGCCTGGATTCCATTATGACCAGAATGTTCAAGGAGTATCAGGACGAGCTTGAAGCCTATCCCTATGCACTTCGGGCGCTGCTTATGGAGCTGCTGACCGTCCTCGTCCGTCATCTGGCCTGCCGCAGCAAAGGGCTGCTGCTGAGCAAGATTGAACCCGCTCTAGCAGCTATGCGCGAGCAGCCGGCCAGAAAATGGTCCGTCAGCGAGCTGGCGGAGCTTTGCGGTTATCACCCCAGCTATTTCACGGGGCTGTTCTGCCGGGAGGTGGGGCAGAACCCGAAGGAATATCTGATTGCGGAGCGGATCAAGCAGGCGAAGGCCGCGCTGCTCAAGGGCGAGCCTGTCGAGCAGATCGCACAATCGCTGGGATATGCCAGCATCCATTACTTCAGCAACAACTTTAAGAAGGAGACGGATCTTACGCCGAGCGAGTTCAAACAGCTGCCGACGGCAGTGAGGACGCCCGATGTCTTAAGATCATAAGGGATTAGTTGTGGCAAACCCTTACTGCACTTGTGCGAACAACTTGCAGCGTGCTTAGCATTCGCGGTTTAATTCTGCATGGTGCGCAGCTCCAGGCGCGAGGCAGGCCGATGTGTCGACAGTCAACCCGCATGACGCATGCACATCTATCTATACTGGATTTTTACAGCTATTTCGGGCTGTAGATGTACGAACCAAGCGCTATACTGGATTTTTCCAGTTATAAATGTCAAATTGGGCTCCAAAAGGCTCATTGGGGCGATATAGCTGCATGGAATGCAGTATAGAGACCGTTTTAATCGGAAGGAAGTCTTTTAACTGTACGAATTCCAGTATAGGCTGGGGTGTAACAAGGATCTGGTGCTAAAACGGGGCTGCCCCTAAGCCATTATGGCTTTTGGGGCAGCCTCATTGTTTCGTTACAGGGGGGCGAGTGTGTGAGATAGCGTCGTTGGACGAACTGGCAGAATAACGTATTAACTTCTAGGAGCTCAAAGCATAATGGATACTCCAACAACACAAACAATGGCTCCGATCCAATCGTACATATCGGGTGTTTTTTTATCGACAAGCCATCCCCACAGCACAGCAAGAATAATGAATACTCCGCCGTATGCTGCATAGACGCGACCAAATGAAGGGAAGTTCTGCAGCGTAGGAATGATGCCATAGGCGATTAGGATGAGGCTTCCAACGATACCGTACCACAGGGGCTTGGATTCCCGAAGCCATTGCCAAACGAGATAACCTCCACCAATTTCGGCAAGTCCTGCAACAGATCGTTACTAACAAAATAGAGCGTATAGATTACAAGGACGCTTGGGGCGAATTAGAAAAAAGAAGGCTCGGAGTTGTGGAAATTGAGTCAGGGATTGAGTATCAATTTCCTGGTGATTCAGATTCGCTGCGTCTATTGTATGATTGGATTAGCTTTGAACGGAGATGTTGTCCGTTTTTAACGTTCACGGTTTGTACAAGTCATGACAACGAACCGATTTTTATTGCAGCTAACGGGAAATGCCGAAGCAAAAGCTTTCTTACGTAATGAGCTCAACGATAAAATACAGATGATCACAGCGTTGGGTGTGAATAATGAAGTCTAGACTTAGTGCCTAGCCGAAGAGAAACCACAACATATCATCAAAAACGAAATGATATCTTGCCTGATTTAGCTGCTCAACTTTTAAACAGAACTCCTGTTAAACGCTCGTGTGAGATGTTAGGGATCGATGAAGGATATTATTAAATTTAACATTTTAAAATAAGAGCATTTCTTTGTAATGAGAAATGTTTTTTGTTTTTGTCAAAATTAAAAGGATATAACAATAACAATAATAATATAATTAAAAACGATATTAATTTATTGCAAAACAATAAATTATGTGTTAAAGTCATTTTGTTATTAAATCAGTGAGGTGCTTTAAATGAAGGTTAAACAAGGTTCAACTACTTTCTTAAAGGTAATTATTTTTCTGATTGGAATTGCGATGCTGGCTTTATGTATCTATTGGTTGCCTGAGATAGCCATTAAAGATGCAAAGGTACATCCAGATACGGCTTATTTTCTAATCCCCTTTTTAGTATGTGCATATGGATTCTGTATTACGTTTTCTGTTGCGTTGCATCAAGCATTTAAACTACTAACCTATATCGAAAAAAACAATGCTTTCTCTGAATTATCCCTTAAATCTTTGAAGGTTATAAAAAAATGTGCTTTTACAGTCATTTTCCTCATTCTGTTAGGAATAGTAAGCTTAAAGGTGCTTGCTAAAATCACAGGAGACGACCCAGCAGGTCCTATATCACTAAGTCTAATGGGTATTTTAGCAACTAGTATCATCGCAGCCATTGTGGATGCACTTCAAAAGCCATTAAAAAATGTCCCAGATATTAAGTCAAAAAATGAGAAAATTTAATTAATGAGGTACTTTTTATGAAACAAGTTACGACACTCTTTTTAAAGCTAGCTGTATTTTTATAGGAATCTCAGTTCTTGCTTTGTGCATATTTTTAGTGCCCCATATGGCGAATTTCGCAGCAAAATTGTATCCAAATATTGCCCTAATGAAATATCTCGTTTTCATCGTGATGTATGGAGCGGCTGTGCCTTTTTACTTTGCTCTCTATCAGGCTTTCAATCTTTTACGGTACATTGACGAGAACGCAGCGTTCTCGGAATTATCTGTAAAGGCGTTAAAGAACATAAAGTGCTGTGCGATTACAATCAGTGGTTTGTATGTATTAGGTTTGCCACTCTTTCGTTTTATAGCGAAGAAAGTTGACCCTCCTATTGGATTAATGGGGCTCATCATCATTTTTGCTTCGTTGGTTATCGCCGTTTTTGCTGCTATCCTCCAACGGCTTCTACAAGAAGCGATTAACATAAAATCAGAAAATGATTTGACGGTCTGAGGTGGAGGATATGGAAATTATTACTAATATTGATGTGATGTTAGCAAAACGAAAAATGAGCGTAACGGAGCTTTCTGAGAGGGTTGGAATTACTATGGCGAATCTTTCCATTCTGAAAAATGGGAAAGCAAAAGCGGTTCGTTTTTCAACATTAGAAGCGATATGTAAGACTTTGGATTGTCAGCCGGGTGATATTTTGGAGTACAAAAGCGATGAGGACACTCAATAAAAACAGACAACTGTGATTTGCAATGTTTGCACCTCAAAAGGGAATCCGTTATATGGTATGGGCGGCCTCTTTTTATGCCTCGCGCCACGCACTACTGCATTGCACTTATCACGGAATTTATTGATAATAAAATAAAGCGCTATGATTCCCTGATTTTCAGAATATGACCTGCATTCTATCCGACATAAATCCTCCGAAAGCGAGTTGATTCAATATGGAGCTCCATGTAAACGCGAAAATTAAAATCGTAAAACCGGTCAATGAAGTATTTGACGCCTTTATCGACCTTAAGAAAATGTCGAATTACTGGTTCTCATCAGATTCAGCAAGATTAGAACAAGGCAGGACGGTTACATTGAGATATGAAGAATATGATGCGCAGGTAGATATCGAAGTCTTGAAAATAGAGATAAATAAGAAAATTGTGTTTAAGTGGGCTGGAACCGAGCATGTGGTTACGATTTCGCTGAATGAGCCAGACAACGTGAGTACAACTATTGAAGTCGATCAGCGCGGCTGGACGGAAACCGATGAGGATCTGGTAAGCCAACTGCTGGATAATAAAGAAGGCTGGGTTTATATGCTGACCTGCTTGAAGGGCTATTTGGAGTATGGGGTTATTTTGAGGGCGGCATTAGTGAAGTGATTGATTCATTAACGATAGCGGTATAAGCCGTCACCAGAATGACGAGCTGCGTTAATGCCCAACAATACAGAAACGATGGTGGCTATGTCAGACACAAGCAGCGCAAAGTTCCTCTATCTCGGCAAGCCGTATTCTCTTCATGAGTTAATAGAAACCGGCGGCTTAAACGAAGAAGAACGCAAGAAGAATCTCAAGAAGTTCTATTTCTCAAGCTGTAAGAAAATAGTTGGCGAACGGATAAAAGATTATCAAGCACAGCTGAGAGTCAAACCGAAATCCATTGAGGTCGTAGAGTCGAAGACCAAATGGGGCAGCTGCAGCTCAAGTAAGAAGGTTACGTTTAACTATCGTTTAGCCATGGCTCCTGTCGAAGTGATTGACTATGTCATCATCCATGAGCTGTGTCATCTGCTTCATATGAACCATGATCGCTCCTTCTGGAGACGTGTGGGAAGCATAATGCCGGACTACAAAGAGAAGCAGGCGTACTTAGAAACCTATGGTCAGTTGATCATGATATTCCCGCTCGATTAGGCAGAGATTCTGCCTTTTTTTTGTTTTTGTAAACAGATTTGACCCTATTATTGCAACGCGAAAAAATTGCGAACGCATTCAAAAAATGTTTGTTGCCTTCTAATGAGGGAGTCTCTACCATGAAATGTACGGAACCGGGCCCGGATGAACCGTCATCATATTGGGAGAGGAGACTTCAACCTACATGAAAGCAGTTGCGCTTACGAAAGTGAATGCAAAGTCGAAAAAACAACCTTCGTTTCGCTTTCAGGAGAATATCCAGCTCTACTTGATCATGCTTCCCGTGCTGCTGCATATCTTCGTGTTCAGCTACATTCCGATGTACGGAATCGTCATCGCCTTTCAGAATTACTCCCCGGGAAACTCGTTCATTTCCCTTAGCGGGGTTGTGGACTGGGTAGGCTTCAAGCATTTTACCAACTTTTTTAGCGGTCCGTATTTCTTGCGCTTAATGCGCAATACGTTCACGCTCAGCTTCCTGTCGCTCGTCTTTGGCTTCTGGGTGCCGATCCTGTTCGCGCTGCTGATGAATGAGCTGAGGAACGGCTTCTTCAAGAAGTACGTGCAGACAGCCAGCTACCTGCCTCACTTCATCTCCAATGTGGTCGTAGCGGGCATGGTCTTATCCTTCATCAATACGGATGGAATCATCAATGCCATCATCAAGCTGTTTGGCGGTTCGCCGCTTTCGCTCAATACCGAGCCGGGCTATTTTCCCGCCATCTATACGATAACGACCATTTGGAAGTCCTTCGGCTGGGGCAGCATTCTGTATATGTCGGCCATATCGTCGATCGACCCCCATATGTACGAAGCGGCAAAGATGGATGGAGCCAACCGGTTCAAGCAGATCATACATATTACGCTTCCCTCCATTCGGCCTACCATCTTCATTCTGCTTATCTTCGCAGTCGGCAATCTGCTGACGGCGAACAGCGAATTCATCCTATTGATCTACAATCCGATTCTGTACGAGACTGCCGATGTCATCGGAACTTATTTGTACCGCGACGGACTCCTGGGAGGCAATTTCAGCTCGGGAACGGCGATCGGACTGTTCATCTCCCTGATTAATATCTCGCTGCTGTTCGTGGCGAACAAGCTGAGCCGCAAATATTCTGATTATGCCTTGTGGTAAAGGAGGAGTACGATGAGCACCTGGGTCAGAAAAAATCCGAACGCCATCCGGCAAGGCTCGACCGTTGTGGATATTATCATTTATGCCATTGTGCTTGCGGTTTGTCTCATTACGCTGTATCCGTTCTATCTGGTCATCATTATGTCCATTAGCTCGCCGAGCGAGGTAGCGGCGATGAACGTGTTCTGGTATCCCAAAGGCTTCTTCCTCGGCTCTTATGAGCTGATCGTCAAGGACAAGCAGATGTGGTGGGCGTATTCCAATACCATCATCTATGTTGTAAGCGGTACACTTCTGAACTGCCTTACGGCCATGCTGGGTGCATATCCGTTAACGGTCCGCCATTTGAATGGGCGCAAATGGGTCGTTGCCTATCTGCTTATCCCGATGTACTTCGGGGGCGGCCTGATTCCGTCCTTCCTTCTCGTGAACAATCTGGGGCTTTATAATACGGTATTCGCAGTCATTATCCCCGGCGCGGTCAGCATATGGAACATTATCCTCGTCCGGACATTCTTTATGTCGATTCCGGAGGGATTGAAGGAGTCCGCCTTCATGGACGGCGCCTCCCACTGGCAGCTTCTCTTCCGGATCATTCTGCCCGTATCCAAGCCGATTATGGCGGTTATCGCCATATACAGCATCGTCGGGATCTGGAACAGCTGGTTCGACGCGCTTGTCTACCTGCCCAACGAGAAGCTGCATCCGCTGCAGATGTATCTGTACCGTGTCATCGTCCAGCAGACCGTAGACCTGAAAGCCATGACGATGGAAGATTCCCACAATGCCATGACCAACATTCTGTCGAACATACAGCTGAAATATTCGATTATTGTGTTCACTGCGCTGCCTGTCATCTTCACCTACCCCTTCTTTCAGAAATATTTCATCAAGGGGGCGCTTCTCGGTTCGTTGAAGGAATAGGCCTTAACCCATTTTCAAGGAGGATATCTATGAAGATAAATTGGATGAAAAAGCTCTTATTATGCCAAGTGGCCCTGGCTTTAACCGTGACTGTCAGCGCCTGCGGCAGCAACAATGAAGAGGGCAATGTCTCCTCCGCAGACGGACAGCAGCTCAGCAAGCTTCGGCTGCTCGGTCCCGCCGGCACGAGCCGGTTCATCAAGTTCGATGAGCGGGCGAAATATCCCGTGTGGACGGAACTCGACAAGATGCTGACCGGTGCAGGGCTGAATCTGGATTACGAGCTGGTTCCCAGTGAGCAGTACAGCGTCGTTATCAAGACGAGAATGGCTTCAGGCAGCAAGCTGCCCGATATCGTAAACATCTCCGCGCTCGATAATACGACGGTGCTTAATCTGGCCAAGCAGGGGGCGCTGCTCGACTTGAATCCGCTTATTGAGAAATACAGCAACGGTAATATCAAGAAGATGTATGAAGAGGAGTTCCCGTTCGCCAAGAAGACGACGACGTCCCCTGACGGCAAGATGTACTGGTTCAGCAGTCTTCACAAAAAACTGTACCAAGACAAGCAGCCCGCGCCTGTCTCCTTAACGATGCTGCTGCGCAAAGACTGGCTCGACAAGCTGAACCTCCCGGTACCCACCACCGCCGATGAATACCTGAATACGCTCAAGCTGATGCGCGAGAAAGACGCGAACGGCAACGGCCAGAAGGATGAGGTGCTTCTCTACAATCCCGGCTCCTTCTCGGAATCGATCGCCCAGTGGTTCGGCCTTGGCACCAACATTACAGCGGTCGATGTCGAGAACAAAAAAATCGTCTCCCCGTGGTATCAGGAGGGAGTCAAGGATTACTTCCGGTATTTGCAGCGAATGGTGAAGGAAGACATCCTCGATACGAATCTGATCGCAGCGAACGGCGAACAAAGGGAACAAAAAATGATCGAAAATAAAATCTCCTCCTTCAATAGCTACAATCTGGAAATGTGGTCGGAGCTGAACGTTCAGAGCGGTGGAAGCTATCTCCCGCTGATGCCTCTGAAAGCGGTTGACGGCATTACCCCGGCCGCCCAAATCGAGCCTCCTTATCTGGTGTGGGAGAAGTACGCGATTACGAAGGATGCCAAGGACGTTGAGGCTGCCATCAAATTCTTCGATGTGGTCTATTCGAAGGAATACGCCGATTTGCTTTACTGGGGCATTAAAGATCAGACCTATAAATTAGACGAGAACGGCGCCAAGACGTTCATGAACAACGGCAATGATCAGGAGCTGGCCAAATCGAAGCAGGTCCAGGGCGCACTGCTGTACGGCGGCACGGTATTCCCGCGCGTCCAGTTCCCGAACCTGGAATTTGAATTGTCCCGTGTTCCTCAGCAGAAGACCGACAATGAAATGCAGATTCTTACCTACAAGCCCTATTATGTAAGCTCAAATGACAACTACCTGTCCATTCCCGATGAGAAGCAGCTGGAGACCAAGACCAAAATCTTAACCAATCTGACGACGTACTCCACGGAGCTGGCCACGAAGCTGGCGCTGGGTCAAAGCTCACTTGACGATTGGGATCAATATATCGCCGAGCTGAAGAAACTCGGACTGGATCAGCTGATCGAGATCGAACAGAAGCTGCTTGACCGGTATAACAGCATCCAGTAACAATTGGAGCACGCGATGAATTCATGAGCAAGGGGCAGATCCCGTTCCAGGTCCGATTTGCCCTTTGCCCATAGCGGTCGATTGAGGGAGGCGGAATTTACCATGCTCAAGTGGCGTTTGGCAAGCGGCACCTTTCAGAAGACGTTCTTGTCTTATTTTGGAATTCTGATGATTCCCATCTTGGTGTTCAGCACGGTTAACATGCATCGTAACGTGAAGGAAGAGCAGGATCGGCTGTATGAGAAGCACATGACAGACGCACAGCGGACCTCGGATCTCATGGACAACAAATTGAATGAGCTGCAAAACGCGGGTAAAGTGCTGAGCCAGGAGTCATGGGTTCGGAAAAGGATGGAGAGCAGCAATGTATTCGACCAGGACTTCGATGTCTTGAACATGCTGGATATCAAGAAGGATCTTCAAAACCTGATCGGATCGCTGGACATCGTATCCTTCGGGGCGGTCATCTATCCCGAGAAGCATCTGGTGTTGACGCCATGGGGTTCTTATGCCGAGAATGACTTTTTCTCGGATGTTGCCGTGTTTGATGATGCCGTGCAGCGAAATCTCTTGGATGATGTCAGCTTATACCGTTTCTTTGATATCGGCATGCCGATATCCGTCCGTGCCTGGGGAACCGTAAAGAAGGTCATTCCCGTTCTGCAGAGCTTGGAGGTTGTGGGCCATCCGCGGGCCACGCTGGTTCTGTTCATCGATAATGCGTATCTGTCCGAGTTTTTGAACCGGTTTGGCGGTATCGATTCCATTGATTTCACCATCTCTGTGAACGATGCAATCGTCTACAAGCAAGTTAGGAGCAGCTTAAGCGATCCGAGTAGAGAAGAAAGAACACAAGGCGAGCTTAAGATCAACTCCCAGGCAAGCGATTGGCAGTACACGATCTCCTATTACGACGACAGTTTGATCGGAGTGAAAAATTTGGTCGGCTCTCTCCTTGCCATCCTCATCTCTATCGTAGTCGGTACCTTGGCCGCTTACGGATTGGCCAAGATCAGCTATCGTCCGCTTGCCGCTTTGCTGAACAAGCTCTCCATTGCGCTGCGGGACGATCCGGATGCGGAGCCGGCACGATCCGGCTGTGAATACAACCGGATCGAGAATTCATTTGAACAGCTGATTCATGAGAATCAATCGCTCCAGCGGGCGGTGTCCGATTATGAGCTTGCTGCACGCTCGAACCTGCTGCTTCGCTTGCTGAAGGGCTATTTTACAGCCGACCAGCAGATGGTCGACTTCCGGAAATTCGGAGTCGGCTATACCAACGATATGTATTATTGCACGATGCTGCTGCGGTTTGACAGCTTTCACGATTGCACGGATATCGCCAGGATCCAGCAGATCGAGTTGATTACCATTATCGTCGCCGAACAAGTATTCAAGCGCTGCTCCCTGGACTATGAGCTGTTCGAAGTGACGGATGCGGACAAAGCCATCATCGTATCGCTGGCGCAGCCATTCGCAGACCATGAGGTGATGGGGCGCATCGCATCAGATATAGCGGCAGGCATCGAGCGGGCCTGTCAGGTTCAGCCCGACATTTGGCACGGCGCGGTCGAGCAAGGACTGATCGGGATCAGCAAGTCGTATTACGCGGCCAATGAAAGCCTGCAGATGGCGGTCTTCATGCGCGGGCACGTTCAGGAAAGGCAGGAGGAAGCGGTTCACCCGGAGGTCCACTATTATTATCCGACGGACTGGGAAGTCCAGCTGATCAATAACTTGAAAGTGGGAAACCTGGATACATCCATCCATATTCTAAGCGAGATCAGAGCGGAGAACGAGCGGCGCAACCTGCCCGCGGCAAGCATCATCAGGCTCGTCTCCTTACTGCTCGAAACGATGCTCAGGGTACTCACCGAGCTCAACATCGATGCGGGCATCTATGCCAAGCAGTTCGGGAGCCGGGTGGATACGGAGAATATCGGGCCTATGTGGGGTTATGTGTTCGAAGTGGGGACGGTCATATGTGAACGGATCCAATATTCCAACACCCCGTCGGCAATGGAGATCGGCGGCAAACTCCTTCACTATGTCAAGATGAATTATACCGAAACGGACGTGTCGCTCAAGACGCTTGCAGCTATATTCGAGATGTCGGTATCCGGTGTATCGAAGACGTTCAAGGAGGTGGCAGGCGTCAATTTCTATGATTATTTATGCCGGCTGCGGATGGAGAGGGCCAAGGAGCTGCTTAGGGAGCAGCCTTGCGAGATCGACAAAGTCGCGTCCCGCGTAGGTTACGAGAATGTCTATTCGTTCAAGCGTGCCTTTGTCCGTTATGAGGGAATCAAGCCGAATGAATATACGCAGAAATCGGATAAGCATTACGCTTAAAGGGCTGGATTAGGCCGAAGAAACGCCAACTGAGCATGGGAATACGAAGAAGCGAATACGAAGAAGCGAATACGAAGAAGCGAATACGAAGAAGCGAATACGAAGAAGCGAATACGAAGAAGCGAAGACAAAGCAGTACTTGCTTGGCAATTTTGGCGAAGCTGTAAATTCAATCGAGGTGTATGCAAACGGGGCTGTTCTCTTTTACCCAAAGAGTACGGCTCTTTTTTCCTTTCTTTCCAATTCTGTTATCATGAAGATAAGCAACAATACGGGAGTCAATAGAGTTTCCGCCCCTGAACAGCAGCTATGATTCTCTGAACGTATCCTCCCTACTGCTTATTAAAAGGGTTAATGAAAGGACAAGTCATGGAAAAAAACAAAATGACTTCGGATTCCATTAATGAATACATCTCGAAATTCCCTCCCGAGGTCCAGGAATTGCTTGAAAAGGTAAGACAAGTGATAAAAGAGTCTGCACCGGAAGCGCAGGAAAAGATAAGCTATCAAATGCCCACTTTTGCGCTGCATGGAAATTTGGTGCATTTTGCCGCTTACAAGAATCATATCGGATTTTATCCGGCTCCAAGCGGAATACAGGCATTTAAACATGAATTATCGAACTATAAAGGGGCAAAAGGATCGATACAGTTTCCGTTAGATCAGCCGCTGCCTTATGAATTAATAAGCGAGATCGTTAAATTTAGAGCTGCTGAGAATATTGAACGGGCAGCTAGCAAAATTAAAAAGAAGAACTAAGACTCCAAATAACTTGCGAAATCACCTTCCAAGCTTGAAATCGACGGAACCCCCGGCTTGCATGCATGATCATCGCTGAAAATACAGGCAAGCGGCGCCCTTTATCACTTCCAGTGAATTTCAGCTCGTATACCGCCCAATTCTGATGAAGAGAACAGGATGTCTGCGCTATCGCCGAATTCCCATACAAGCCTTTGATATACGTTCCATATCGCATAGCCCATATCCTTATTCAGCGGCATACGGATTTTCTCGTTAAGCTGCTCAATCTGCTCCTGTGTGAGCCCTTTTCCGTTATCTTCAATGACTATTTTCTTCTCCTCATTGTGGATTGTTCCCGTAATGATGATCATACAAGGGCCGTTCTTCATTTCGAAGCCGTGCAAGGCGGAGTTTTCCACGAAAGGCTGAAGAAACAAACAGGGCAGCTCCAAATCCAGCATTTCCTCGGAAATATCGATCGTGTACTGAAGCCGTTTCATCCTTAATTCTTGAATGACTAAATAGTTGGTGATGAGCTTCAGCTCATCACGAAGAGGAGCCGTACGTTTGTCCACTCTTGTCGTATAGCGGAAAAATTCGGCCAAACTCAAAGCCATAGCTTCCACGGCTTCGTCGTTTCCGGACCTTGACATATTTTGAATGAAAAACAGACAGTTGTATAAGAAATGAGGATTTATTTGCGACTGAAGCTGTTTTAAAGTGGCTTCACGCGAATGCAGCTTTTCCTTATAAACGTTCTCAATAAGCTCCTCGATTTGTTCCGCCATATCGTTGAAGCTGCCAATTAAGAAATCGAACTCATTTTTGCTTTTACCATGGATCCGGACGGCATAGTTTCCTTGCTTGAGCTGGCTAACCCCCCAGATCAGCCTTTTTATCGGCAATTGAACGTTCCTGTAAAGCATGAAGGAGGCCGCGATTCCCGTTACAAGCAGGAGAAAGATCGACAAGTAGAATAAGTCGCGGTTTCGCGTAATCGGCTCTAGAACATGATCCAAGGGCGTATATCCGATCATATACCATCTTAAAGTTTTGGATTTCACGTAATGGACCACATATTTTCCATTTTGCAGCTTTATGATTTGGCTTCCGGCATCCGGGATCGACTTCGCTTTCAGGATGGATGTAAGCTGCTCCACCATCGTTTTATCAGCAGTTTGTCCCATGATCGGGGCATGACCCTGGGAGTAGAAATACGCTTCGGTTTGCTGCCCATTCGTATATTCATTAATCATCTTCCGGATGTTCTCGGGAGAAAAGCTCGCCCGTAGAATGATGTTCGTATCGTCCAACTGGTTGCCGCGGGAATAAGGGGAGAACAGGAAGCGTTCAAAATAATATTGCCAGTCTTCGCCGATTCCCGTATTTCTCTTGAATTTCCACGCCTCGGAAAGGGAGTCGAGCAAATCGAGACTGTTGAATTCCGCTTGGGGGTAGGTGCCCACGGCCTGCTTGGCAGAGATGGAATAAGCGCTGAGATGGTTCGTAAATGGGCTGGATACGCTTTGCAGCATTAGTTTTCTCTCAATGGTATTGGCAAGCTCCATCTGCTCGAAAGATTTTAACCGCTCGAGATAGGCAAAATCGATAATGTTCGGGTCACTGCTTAACGTCACCAGCACTTTAGACAATTGGTTCACATTCCCGTCAAGCTGGTTTACCAAATAGATCATTTGGTTAAGACCAGATTGCTTCTGCACGCTTTTCACTACATCTATGCTCGCCTGATTGGAAAACCAGTAGAGGATATTAATCGGGATGAGCAGCAGAAAAATAATCAGGTTCACTTTATGGAACGTATTCAAGTGCTTCGCGTTTTCCTTCATAGACGTACAGCCCCCGACCGCTTCATTCGCTTCCTCACATCATTCGACGTTAGTTCCTTTCTTCCTGCTGAAGCACAGTAAGGTAGGCTGAGCAGGCAACTTCTTTAAATAGTGACACTTTATTGAAAATTTGAACTATTAATGCTGTAAGCGCTTTAATATTATAAGAATAGGTTCTGTTCGATAACGATTTTGAAGGAGTGAGGGTATGCGTAAAAGGCCATTTATCATTGTTCTCGTTTTGTTATTAAGCTCTATGACCTTATTTACGGCCTGCAGTGGTTTCCCCGATAATGCCGAACAGAAGAATTCAAGCACCGAACAAACGGGAGATTTGACGGACAACGGTACCGATACGAAAGCTAACGAAGTGGGTACGCAGGATAACAAGACGCAGGATAACAAGACAGAAGAGAACGCAACCGTAGTTGACGGCCTTTTAACCGGGAAATTCAATCCGGAAGTAACTATCACCA
This sequence comes from Paenibacillus solisilvae, assembly GCF_042656405.1. Lineage (NCBI taxonomy): Bacteria > Bacillati > Bacillota > Bacilli > Caryophanales > Paenibacillaceae > Paenibacillus > Paenibacillus solisilvae. The sequence continues at coordinate 69,333 of NZ_JBHSOW010000018.1, forward strand.
CTGTCAGGGGCGTCGCTCCCGGCGTGACATTCAGAGACGGCGAGAATGTCGACGACAACGTGCATACGAAGTGGGCGAAGGAACGCTTCGGCATCAACATCAAAAATTTGTGGTCGGTAACGGATCAGAACGATGCCTACAAGACGAAATTGAGACTTGCGCTCTCATCCAATGAGCCAATGCCTGACGTCATGATTGTGTTCGATGTGAACTTGGCTCAGGACCTCATTTCTTCCGGCAAATTTATGGACATCGGAGACAAATTCGAACAGAAAGCAGCCCCGATGTGGAAAAAGGCTTTGGAGGAGTATTCCTATACATGGAACCCCTTCAAGAAAGACGGTAAAAAGTACGGCATACCTCTCTTAAGCTACGGCTACGGTTCCGATCCGGTACTCTGGATCCGGCAGGACTGGCTGGACAAATTGAATCTAAAGGCTCCGCAAACGATGGACGATGTTGAACATATTATGGATGCGTTCACGAATCAAGATCCGGACAACGATGGCAAGAAAGACACGTACGGCCTTGTCATCGCGCCGAAGGCGAGTTTGAGCGACGGAATCGGCAATGCATCTTGGATTTTCGGAGCCTATGGCGTTGTTCCCGAACAATGGAATATGACCGCTGACGGTAAAGTCGGATTCGGCTCTGTTCAGCCGGAAATGAAAGCAGGTTTGGAGAAGCTTAAGCAGTGGTATGATAAAGGCTTTTTACCTAGAGATACGGGATTGTACGATGGGGGCAAAGTAGCCGAAGTCATTAGCAAAGGAAACATCGGCATGATTGCCGGTCCGCAGTGGCTCCCATGGTATCCGTTCCCGGATCTTGTCAAAAATGATCCGACGGCGAAGATGAAGCCTTTCAATATTCCGACAGGGCCGGACGGCCAAGCGGGACGCAACGGCACGGTTCAAGGCGGCTACGCAATCCTGATCAACAAGGATATTGAACCTAGAACGCTTGAAGCGCTCTTCGTCTATATGAACTATTTGTTTGAGAACCTGGCGATTCCAAGGGCAGGCAGCGAGTTTGAGCACGGCTACTTCGAGAACTATGACTGGGCTATGAAGGACGGTCAACCTTCCAGAAAGAACGAGGATATTCCAGGCGGCTACATCGATGCCAAGAAATATTTCCTGTTCTGGGAAATGCCGCTCATACCGGAAGCCAGCGTAGAGCCGATGATTAAGCGCTACAAAGGAGAACCGCTGACAACGCCCAACGACATGTTTTATAAAGACCATCCGGAGGATCAGGTCCAAGGTTACGGAAAAATCGTAGAGCAGGCGGAGGCCTCTAAAGTAAATGTCTTCAACGGAGCACCTACACCGACCATGAAGAAGAAGTGGGAGCTTCTTGAAAAAATCAAACAGGAAACGTTCAGCAAAATTATTTTCGGAAACGCTCCGGTCAGCCAATTCGATACGTTTGTGAATGAATGGAATTCTACTGGCGGAGATGCGGTGACCCAAGAAGTGAACGAATGGTATCAATCCGTCTCGCAATAACAGGATAAACGTCATGTAGTATGGGCTGGGCGAAACTTTCGGCATTGCCCGGCCCATGCTTTAACTAGAACGCGCAGGAAGGGAGGAGGTCCGGAACGATGGTGACGAATCAAACCGATATGACGGCAAATTCAAGCCAAACGGCAATCCGTACTCAAATAAAATGGAAAAGAAAAAGAAAAACACATAAAAACGCATGGCCGTTGCATCTTATGCTGCTACCTGCCGTTTTTTTTACTTTCGTGTTCAGTTACGTACCGATCGCTGGACTGGTCATTGCGTTTCAGGATTACAAGCCTTGGCTTGGATTCATAAAGTCTGAATGGGTTGGACTGGCTCATTTTCAATTTATGTTCGATTACCGTGACAGCAAACAGGTCATTTGGAATACCTTCTTAATCGCTTTATTGAAAATCGTATTCACTACATTCGCCAGCATTTTTTTTGCAGTGCTGCTGAATGAAATGCGTAAAGCGGTGTTCAAACGGACGGTGCAAACACTTGTTTATCTGCCTCATTTTCTGTCTTGGGTTATCCTTGGCGGTATTCTGATCGATTTATTATCGGTTGACGGAGGGCTTATAAACCGGGTCCTCAGCAGCTGGTTTGGCATTGAACCGATCTTCTTTCTAGGGAACGGCAACTGGTTTCGGTTTACCGTTATTCTCAGCGACATCTGGAAGGAGTTCGGTTTCGGCACCATTATCTTTCTTGCTTCATTAGCGGGAATCAATCCCGCTTTATACGAGGCAGCAGAGGTGGACGGAGCGAATCGGTGGAAGCAGACACTTCATATCACATTTCCTTCCATCATTCCGATTATCGTCGTCGTCATCACATTGTCACTCGGGAACATTCTGAATGCCGGATTCGATCAGATTTTCAACCTGTACAATCCCATGGTTTATGAAAAAGGCGATATTATCGACACGTTCGTGTACCGGATGGGCATTGTAAATGGGGACTTCAGCTTCTCCACGGCGATCGGCATGTTCAAGTCGGTTGTTGGGATGCTGCTGATCATCCTCTCTTACCGATTGGCCTATAAATTTGCCAACTACAGAGTGTTCTAGGGAGGGTGCTATGTATTATAAAACGAAATCTTATAAAGCCTTCTCGGTCGTCAATTACACGTTTCTGTTTGCTCTATCGCTTCTCTGCATACTGCCGCTCATTCATGTGCTTGCCGTTTCGTTAAGCGGCTCGGCACCTGCCGGAGCAAACCTGGTGAACTTCTGGCCGATCGATTTCACGATGGATGCTTATGCGAAAACAATAGATAACCGGTTTTTTCTCCGGTCTTTGATCATTTCCGGAGAAAGGACGATTCTCGGCACCGTACTCAGTATGTTCTTTATTACCCTGTCTGCCTATGCCCTATCCAAAGATGACCGAGTGCTGAAGGGGCGATCGGTGTACACCTGGTATTTTATTTTTACTTTGCTGTTTAGCGGAGGAATTATCCCTAGCTATATTCTGATTCAAAATCTGCATATGATGAATACGATTTGGGCGCTGGTTCTGCCGGGTGTCGTTAATGTGTGGAACTTGATCCTGCTGATGAATTTTTTTCGTACGATTCCCAAAGAGCTGGAGGAAGCCGCGCTCATCGACGGGGCCGGACATTTCAAAACGTTGCTTACCGTTTTTATTCCACTCTCTACACCCGCCATTGCGACACTGACGCTGTTTACAATGGTGTCCCACTGGAACTCCTGGTTCGACGGAATGATTTATATTTCGAGGGCGGATAACTATCCTTTGGCGACCTTTCTCCAGACGATCATCGTACAGCAGGATTTTACGAAAATGAACTTCGATCCGAAAAACCTGCAAGACATTTCTAACCGGACTGTCAAAGCCGCGCAAATTTTTATCGGAGCGATGCCCATACTGTTGGTTTACCCGTTTCTGCAGCGATATTTCGTAAAGGGCATTGTGTTGGGCGCGGTGAAGGAATAGTAGGGTGGGAGGAATGTCCAAGTTCTAATTTTTGCGGTATTCCTGCGGGGTCAGGCCGTAATGCTTTTTAAACTGCTGGATGAAATAAGACCTGTTGTAGTAGCCCAATTCATCGCAAATCTCGAAAATTTTTGAATCGGTGGTTTTCAACAGGTGAGCCGCATGTCCCATTTTGACACGAGAAATGTAGAGCACTAATTTTTCGCCGGTTTCGAGCTTGAATATTTTCGACAAGTACACCGGATGCAGGTAGACATGGTTTGCGAGCATCTGCAGGGAAAGATCCTTCATCATATTCTGGCCGATAAATTCCTTAACTTTATTGATGACGGCTGCACGATGATCATTCTTCTCTGCGTTAAGAACCTCGATCAATTCATGGAGGACATAGAGTGACCAGTCTTGCAGCTTCTGTATGGACATTGCCGGCAGCTTGCTGATCGTTCGCATATAATCCTCGTCGAGGAGGTCTGAAAACTTGCGGTTGTTTTTATGCAGAATATAGGAGAATGCCGATGAGATGACAAAGAACGCCTCCAAAATAAGCTCCGTTGACTCATAAGCCGAATTCAATTCACCGCAAATCCGTTCAATCTTTTCTTCAGCTGAGTCCCAGCCACCGCTCTCCAGCAAATGATGGAGCGTGGGGGGATCATACAAGCTTTTCATATACTGCACCGGATAAGGTCCGGATGTTTCCGTCATGGCCGTGAATAGTCCGTTTTCGCTACCGATATGCTTCATCATTCCGGAAATTGCAGTCTGATAGTGAGTCCGCACCTCCTCGGGGAACGTGCCGCTAGGGCTTAACAGGATGGATATGTCGCAATGTAAGAAGGTGTGGACGTTGTTTTGCAGCTGTACCGCTTTCTCTTCCAGAAGAGGGTATTTCGACCGGTCCCCATTATTGAATCTCACTAGGAAAGCAAGGTAATCAAATTCATCTTTGGTATGCCAGATGTCAAAATGATTTTCAAACGTCTCCTTAGCAATATTGCAAATGCCATATTCCAGAAGGGACAGCCCGTTTATATCGTACGGTGTAAAACTGTCTTCCATCCGGATCAGCATGAAGCAAAACAGGTCGTCGATTTGATAAGGAATGTCGTAAAGCTTCAGTTTGGCTTGCAGCGTTTCCCGGGAATACCGTTTTCCCTTGATTAATTCTAACAGTAATTTTTCCTTTAACACAGGGATATGCTCCTGCAGCGTGTAGATTGCCCTTTGGTAGGAACTAGCTTCTTCCCATTGCCGTTTGATCGAGTCCATCACTTTCTGAACGGATGCGACCAAATGATCGTAACGAATCGGCTTCAGTAAATAGTCGTCGGTCTTGTTCCTGATGGCTTGCTGCGCATACGAAAAATCGGAATACCCCGTTAGAATGATGCATCTTGTTTTTGGCGAGACGGCATGAATCTTTTCGATCAATTCAAGACCGGACATTTCTGGCATCCGGATATCCGAGATAATGATATCCACCGAATGGGTACGGATGATCTCAATGGCCGAGTCGCCGGAATAAGCTTTGAACACGTGATGAATATCATGATCGCTCCAAGGAATGTTGTCAGCTAAGCTGTCGACATGATCCGGTTCATCGTCTACAATCATCAATTGAAACAAGCAGAATCGCCTCCGGTTGATCAATATTTATCCATAATTTCGACTCGCGGGCGTGAATACCTTTATTCGAATGAAACCTTGCTGAAATATGTATTTCTGTTACTCAACTTCTACGAGGAGGATTCAAATGCTAATGACGCATGAAGAAGTGGCTCGTTATCAAAGAGACGGATATTTGTTGGTGAATAAGCTTTTTTCCAAAGAGGAACTTGATAGAATGATCCGCGAAGTGGAAGGCGGAGATCGAGTGGCTTCTTCTATGTATAGCAGTAATGACAGTTCGGGTCGAAAAGCAAGACTTTCTATATGGCACGAACTCGGATCTGATATGTGGTCCAATGTTTCTATCTGCCCTCGGTTGGTCAACGGAGTGCGTATTCTATTAGGTGAAGACGCAGCCTTTTTTCATGGTAAAGTAATGCTGAAAGAGGCACATTCCGGCGGGGCTTGGGAGTGGCACCAAGATTATGGCTATTGGTACGATCAGGGGTTTATTTATCCGAATATGATAAGCGTATTTATTGCGCTGGACGCTGCCACCCGCGAGAATGGATGCTTACAAGTGCTTCGAGGTTCCCATAAGCTCGGCAGGTTGGAGCATGGAAGGGTAGGCGAACAAACCGGAGCGGATGTGAACCGCATCAATCAAGTGGAGTCGATGCTTGATCTTGTGCACGCTGAGATGGAACCGGGCTCGGCACTGTTCTTTCATAGCAATCTCTTGCACAGTTCCGCTGCGAATGTATCGGATTATCACCGCCGTTCGTTCATCGTTTGTTATAACGCGACAGGTAATCCACAACTTCAGGGAGGACAGTTGAAATACTACAAATCTTGTCCGGTCGGGGCGGAGGAGTGGGTGCAACTGCCATAATTGAGGAACATGCGGTGGATGAAAGGATTGCAGAGGTCCTTATATTTAATGCGTTGGTTGAGAAAGTAACAATTCTCTCGCCAACGCATTATTTATTTACTCAAGCATCTTCATCGCTGATACTATCGGCAAGCGGCGGGTTCCTAACCGATTGACTCCCATTCGAATGAAGGACAGGCCTTCTGCTGGAAATGAATGGCCAACCTTCGGCTTATTTCTCTACGCTGTAATACGAAACTTTCTCTTCATCAATCGTGACACCGAGTCCCGGACCGCTGGGGAGCTTCAGCCTGCCGTTCTCTACGTGCAAACGGTCAACCGTCACGTCATCCGCCAGAAACTGAGGTCCGTTCCAAGCGCACGGGAGCGGGTTGCCAAACGCACAGGCGAGCTGCAGATGAGCGGCCAGACCGACACTGGTTTCCGTCAGACCGCTGAACACGGTCGTAAGTCCCGCATGCTCCGCGAATTCCAAGCTAAGCCTTGCCGGGAACAACCCGCCGGTCCTCGTTACCTTGGCTACGTAGACATCGATCAAATCCTGACGAACCCATTCGATCAGGTCGCGAGAGCATAATATCGGTTCATCGGCGCCGAGAGGAATGCTGGTGCGCCACTTGAACTCCCGCCATGCGCTCCAATGGTTGGAGGGGAAGGGCTGCTCCATGAGATCGAGTCCCGCATCTTCGAGGGAAGTGATCAGCCGGGATGCCTGCGCGAGCGTGTAGCCTCCGTTAGCATCCCCCCACAGAAAGGAGTTCGGCGCCAGCTTCTTAACCAGTTCGCACAGCTGCACGTCATAACGCGGCTCCACACCCAGTTTCACGTTGAAGTGGGCGTATCCGGCGTCCAGCCCTTCCCGAATTGCGTCTTCCGCCTTCTCCAAAGATTTGGCGCTTACCGTCCAGCTCATCGCAACGCTATCTGCGCGTTGATAGCCTATCAATTGAGCGATATTCAAACCGCGCTTATGTCCGATCAGATCGTGCAAGGCGGTGTCGAGCGCGCATTTGGCAATGGGATGGGCTGTAGACACGGCAGGTCCGGTCGCGCGTTCCATGCGCTGGTGCAGCCCGTCGATATCATCGACGGGCGCTCCGATAATCGCAGGAATCAAGTAATTCCTTAGCGTCGACACGACGCTCTCGATCGTTTCCGAAGACCAGAGATAGCTCGGCGAGCCTTCCCCCCATCCGACGTTCCCGTCCTCGTCCGTCATCTTGACGAGCACGACGGTTCGCTTGGCGCTTCCTCCGCCCACTTTTCCTCTTGAAATATGAAACTCGCCGCGGAATGGAATTTCAAGCGGGTATACGTTCACTTCCGATATCAACATACCGATCCCTCTTTCGTCGCTGGTCAGCGTTTCACGTTCCGTAATATTCCGTCTGTGGTATACCAAGGATCATCCTTGGCCAGGGGCAGCGTCACCTTCGTACCGGCAGCCGCCGATTTGTAAATCGCCGTAATGGCTTCAATGGTACGGCGGCCTTCCAGACCGTTCACGACCGGCTCGCGGTCTTCCCGGATGGCGGCGAGCAGATCGCCGATCGGTCCCGTATGATCCTCCGTTCCATGCGTAACTTCGGAAGCGGCTTGCTGCAGCTCGGCAGCCCCTTCCGGGTCAGGTATGGAGAACCCGCCGCCGTTATCCTTGACCGCATGGTACGATAGCGGCTGCTCCGAGAAGGCGCCCGTTACGCCGATTGCCTTCGTTTTGCCGGATACCGTCAGCGAGATGTCCTGCTTGACCGAATTCAAGGTGCAGGTGAGCTGTGCGGTCGCCCCGTTCTTGAACGTGGCGGTCGCCGTCGACATATCCTCGACTTCAATTTGGTGGGCGACTGTGTGGGCAGTGGCAGTCACGCTTTGCAGATCCCCCATGATCCACAGGAAAACGTCCAACGGATGAATCGCATGGTTCATCGTCACGCCGCCGCATTCCGTTTCGAACTTTCCGCGCCAAGGCACGTTGTAATAATCGTCGCCGCGCCAATACAGCCCGTTCATTTGAGCGAAGACCGGCGGTCCCATGACGCCTGAATCGACGATGCGCTTCATCTGGTTGAAGTCTTTGCGGTACCGGTATTGGAACGTCACGGCCAGCTTTCGGCCAGTCTTCCGGGCTGCTTCAATCATTTCATCGCAATCCTGCAGCGAAGGCGCGAACGGCTTCTCGCACAGCACATGCTTGCCGGCCAGAAGCGATGCGATGACCGTCTCCTTGTGCGCGAAGGGCGGCGTACAGATCGAGACGATATCGATATCGTCCCGGGCCAGCAGGGCCTGGAAGCTTTCGTATGCCTCGACGCCGTCTCCAGCCGAAGCGGCAAGCTGACGCGCCTTATCCAATGAAATGTCCGCGACGGCCTTCAATTCACATTCAGGAAACTCGGCATAGGCTTTGACATGATAACCGGAAATGGCGCCGCAGCCGATAATGCCGACTCCAAATTTGTTAGGGGTCATAAACTTTCTCCTCCTCAATAAAGCAGCCTATTACAAGCTGACAGTGTTTCCAGTCTCCCTGCTTTCGTTCGCAGCCTCAATAAACCGGATGATCGCAATCGTTTCATCCGGATCGATCTCGGAGGTTCCCTCCGTGAACATACGCATGATCTTCTCCAGCATGCTGGCGTAATACGGCTTCGGATACGCGTAGACATCGGCAAATTTGGTCGTATTCAGACAGTGGACGAGCGCTCCGAAGTTTCCGTTGCCTCTGCGGTTGCCTCTTACGGTGCCGATTCTGCCGTCCTCCCACTCACCGGTGATCAGGTCGTGATCGTCATTCGTGCGGGCGCTCACCCGCAGGCAGCGTTTGCCTAGGATGGCAAACAGCATTTCAACGGAATGAATGCCGTACCAGAACAGTCCCGGATGGGTCGGTTCTGTGTACATAGGGCCGTATGTATCTGCGCCGATAATCTCTTCCTGTTTGCAGGCGTTCAAGCATTCCGTCAGCGCGTCCGCATAACGCAGCGACGAGCAGCTCATGATCGGGATGCGGTGGAGGCCCGCAAGCTCGAACATCTGTTTCGCCTCTTCGCTGCTGATCGTGAAGGGCTTGTCGACAAATACCGGTTTCCCGTATTCGGCGATTTGTTTCAAATAATCGTAATGCGTGCGGCCGTCTACGCTCGATATGAACAGGGCGTCACAATGCGCTGCAACCTGTTCCGGAGATTCCATGATCGTGACTCCATAACGTCCGCGGAGCTCCTCGGTAAACCCGTCGACCCGCTTGAAGCTGGCTTCCAGGTCGTTGGAACCGCCGGAATACGCGGCCGTGATAATGCCTCCGGGAACATGGTACGGATCTGTTGGATCGTTCAGCAGCTTGGCGAACGCGGAGACATGAGAAGTGTCAAGTCCGAGCATTCCGAGTTTTAAGGGTTGAACCAACCCATTCCCCTCCTTAAAATACGTTTTAAGTTTCGCTTGATGGCCATTCAGTTTGATGATAACGGTTACAGTTTGCGGTGTCTTTGTAGAAATTCATCGAATTTTTGCCGAAAACGACTGTCGGTCCAATACGGACAGGGAATCGATTGCCTCTACACAAATAAAGGCAAATCGAATCGGGCGCTCAGCCGCGGAGCTGCAGCTAACAGCAGACCGACCCCATAATCTATAGAATTGTTCATACCAAAAGGGGCTGTCCCAAAAGCCATAAAGGCTTAGGGGCAACCCCATTTTAGCACCAGATACTGGTTACACCCCAGCCTATACTGGAATTCGTACAGTTAAAAGACTTCCATCCGATTAAAACGGTCTCTATACTGCATTCCATACAGCTATATCGCCCCAAATGAGCCTTTTGGAGCCCAATTTGGCATTTATAACTGGAAATTTCCGGTATAGTACTCGTTCGTACATCTAAAAGCCCGAAATAGCTGTAAAAATCCAGTATAGCGCTCGTTCGTGCATCTAAAGCCCGAAAAAGTTGTAAAAATCCAGTAACGATGCGCATGCGTCATGCGGTTGACTGTCGACACCTATCGGCCTGCCACGCGCCGGGAGCTGCGCACCATGCAGAATTAAACCGCGAATGCTGCAAGTCGTTCACACAAGTGCAATACGGGTTTGCCCCATTTTCGTTAAGATTTGGGACAGCCTTTCGCCTTTTAACGAGCCGATTCGTCAAGGAACCATTATCTGCCGCTGCCAGGCTTCGCGGTCGATTCCCGGATGATTAATTTCGGCGGGAAGAACAGTTTCTGCGTGTCCTGCTCCGGATTCTCCATGATGGAGATGAGCAGCTTAGCGGCTTCTTTACCGAGCACATTCTCCTCCTGGCTGATGAAGGTCGGCCTTACGGTGTAGAATTCAGAGAACTCGAAATCATCGAAAAAAATAAGGGACAGGTCTTCCGGCACGCGAATGCCCATCTCCGAAGCCACTTTTATGGCCTGAAGTCCAAGTCCCGGGTTAATGGCGAAGATCGCCGTCAATTCGGGGTTCCGCTCCAGAAAATCGCGGATTTTCTCCTTGATGGGTTTGGGTTCGCCGAGCTCAATATCGACATACCGGTAGCGGCGGTCGATCGGGATATGGTGCTCCGCCAGCGCTTTCTCGTAGCCCGCTAAGCGGTCCTCTATGCTGCTGGTGCCGGTAATTACCGTGGATAGAAACCCGATATTGCGGTGCCCGAGAGAGATCAAATAGTTGACGCCTTCCTGGGCGCCTCTTAAGTTATCCGGACATACGCAATTCGTGTCGATTCCGCGCAAATAGCGGTCCATAACAACAAGAGGGAATGAATCGAGCGTAAGCTGAAGAATTTCGCGATTATACGACTCGCCGTCGACAGGGTAGACGATCATGCCTGCTACTTGGCGTTCAACCATCTCCCGAATGATGCGTTCTTCCTTCTCAATGGAGTTCTCCGTATTGCAAAAGAGCAGGGAATACCCGGCTTCCGAGAGAATGCTTTCGACACCATTGAGCAGCAGGGCGTTATGCTGGTTGTTGATGAAAGGGAGCAGCAGGGCGACGGACTGCGTTTCCTGCGGGTGAATGGGGGCTTCGCCCGCGGCGGACCCGGAGTCAGGTGCGGATACATAGGTGCCTTTCCCTTGGACGCGGTATATGATCCCTTGCTCAACCAGATCGGACATCGCCTTCTTAACGGTAATACGGCTTACAGAAAATTGCTTGGTCAGCTCATTCTCCGATGGAAGCTTGTCATGGGGCTTCCAATGCTCCAGCTCGATCTCCGCAAGGAGATGATGTTTGATTTGCTCATAGAGAGATAGGTGCTGAACGTTTTTTGCCATCTTTGCAACCCCATGTCTTATTTGAACTTGTTATATAACATCTTATAGGTTGGTATGAAAATTGTAAAGATAAACCTGGGGTAATAGGTGAAAATAACGCATATCGTTCGAAAATGGAGCATTTGATACGAGACAGCTCAATACATGCAGGTTTTCTTGCTAAACTCAGACAAAATGGGGATAAACCGCCATTTACAACTGATTCCCTATAATGCTATTATTCATGCCAAGTACATAATAAGTTTATATTTGAGCATTACAAGTATATATCAAGCATAACAAGGTCTATGCTGCACATCCTCGCCGCGCTTTTCCGTCATCTTCTTATCTGCAGCTTCCAACCATCTGTGTAAGCGTACTCATCTACGATCCTTGATTCTCTACTGCTGAACAGGTTGTTTTTTCTTTCCGAAATGTAAGCGCATTCCTAGAAATGTTGAAACGTTCCGCATCCGGAATATTTCATAAATCGAACAGATTTCGAATAAGGGGGCTATCGTTCTTCGGATTGGGAAGCGATGCATGCCGCTGCTTGGCGGTGCAGCCGTTTCTGCTGGTGCTTCAAGCTGTGACTAGGAAGTTTGTTGAACACAACTAAGGAGGATGAACATGGATCAACAGAAAACGGAAAAGAAACAATTGAGGAAAGCCGGATTGTTGTCTCTCGTAGTTATCATGTTGCTCAGTCTAATCACCGGTTGTACCAGTAACAACAATTCAGGCTCATCAGCAGAGGGAAGCACAAATGGGGCAGCGACGGAGGGAAATGGGAAAGACGGGAATAGCAGCGGTGATACGGGGCCGCTTAAATTCAGTTATTCAAGGCCTACATGGGGACCTGCCACCTATACCAAGGGCGGCGCATATGAGAAGGAATTATTTAAACAAGGCAATGTAGAAATCGATGTAAGAATTATTCCCGTCGTTGACTATGACGCCACCATCAAGACGACGGCAGCAGGCGGTAATATGCCTGACGTTATCTGGGGCTGGGGTCCGGTAGATCCATTCTGGAAGGATCTGCAGGATCAAGGCGCATTCCTGAAGATCAACGATTATCTGGAGCAATACCCGGCTATAAAAGACGCGGTTCCGGCTGGGATCTGGGATAAGATGGCCGATGATAAAGGGGATATCTACTTCATCCCGAACTTGATTTATCCGGTCGTTCCGTTCTTTATCAATTACCGTGCCGATATCTTCGACGAGCTTGGCATTGCTGAGCCGACTTCTATTGCCGAGCTCCAATCCGCATTGGAGAAAATTAAGGCCAGCGGCAAGGATATCGTGCCGATGACTCACGGAAATACGAATCCCTACTGGGCGGCGAAGGATTTGGGTACATCGTTTGGCTCCGCCTCCGGCTGGGCGCCCTCCAAAGAGGATCCGAATAAGATCGTTCCCCAGGAAATGCAGGAGGAGCATCTGAATTTCAAATTTTGGCTGCAGGATATGAAGAAGCGCGGATTGTTCGATGAAGAAGCAGGCGTCAATCCGGATGCTTCCTTCGGAGAGACGAAATTCAAAGCCGGCCGTGCGGCCGTTATTCTTGGCGGAAATCTTCAATCCCTCTATCCCGAGCTGAAGAAGACTGTGCCGAGCGCAGACATTAAGATCATGTCTCCGCTAACCGGCCTGAATGGCGAGAAGGGCGGAACGCGTGTTGTGTTTCCTCAGGACCGGGGCTTCTACATTAATGTGAAGGCTAAGGATAAAGCAGCACAATTCTTCAAGTTCCTGAACTGGACGTTAACCGAAGGATCCGAGCTCAGAAGATATGGCATTGAAGGAAAGACGTACACCGTGAATCCGGAAGGGCAAAAAGTGCCGATTCCTGATGAGCAGCGGGAAGATGACTATAAGGCCGCTCAGATCGAACCGCTCAAGTTCATTGATCCGATGAGCGAGAAGCTGGACTGGGAAGCGCAGGAGCTGTCTTTTATCGGCGCAGGGATCCAGGATAAGTTCGAATATTACAAGGGCATGTTCGAGAAATATGCCGCAACGCCTTACAACGATTATAAAGATCCGACCGTGACTTCTCCGACCCAGGCGGAGATTGGGCCGCAGATTTGGGAGGATTACATGGCGAAGGTAGATGGAAGTATCCTGACGGACATGAAGCTCACTAAAGAAGCGTATAAGGAAGCCTACAAGAAATGGCTGGACGCGGGCGGGCAGAAGATTATCGATGAGGTCAATGAAATGCAGAAGGATAAGTCCGAACCGAACTATGTAGATTAAAGGGCCGGTTACTGGAATAGGGCGGCTGAAATGCCCTATTCCAGTGTTTTGCCGGCACGTTCCGATGAAAGGAGTGATTCCATGAGCGCGAAATCCGTCTATACTCCTCACGGTAACCTGGGGATGCCTTATAACCCTAACGGAATGAAAAACAAAAGCCGCAGACTGGGTACACGGATTTGGAAGTCGCGATTTATTTACCTTCTGATTCTGCCAACCATTATCTATTTTGCCATTTTTACTTACGCGCCCTTCTACGGCATCACGATCGCATTTAAGGATTATAAAATCATAGCTGGGATCATGGACAGCCCATGGGTCGGCTTTAAACACTTCGAAGCGATGTTTACCTCGGAGAAATTTCCGGCGCTTCTCAAGAACACGGTCATTATCAGTATGTACCGCCTGTTATTCGGCTTCCCGATTCCGATTCTGTTCGCTTTGATGCTGAATGAAGTGAGGAACATCTGGTTTAAGCGGTTCATTCAAACCATCACGTACTTCCCCCACTTCCTGTCGTGGGTTGTATTCGCAGGGATCATCTACAACTTTATCGGCCCAAGCGGCATTATCAATCTGGTGCTGGCAAACACAGGATTGGAGAAATTCAATTTTACAACCAATCCGGACGTATTCCGTACACTTGTCGTCATAACGGCGATCCTGAAGGAATTCGGCTGGGGAGCGATCATCTATTTGGCAGCCTTGTCCGGCATCGACTCGCAGCTGTACGAAGCGGCCAAAATTGACGGAGCCGGGAAGCTGAGGCAAATTTGGCATATTACGCTGCCGGGAATCAGGCCGATTATCGCCCTGCTGTTCTGCTTGCAGCTTGCAGGCATACTGGATGCCGGCTTCGACCAAATCTTCATGTTCCTTAATCCTGCTTTATATGATGTCGGGGACATCATCGATACGTATGTGTACCGGTTAGGGATTCTGCAATCGCAATTCGAGCTCGCAACAGCTGTAGGTTTGTTCAAAGGCATCATAGGGATGATCCTCATCATCACAGCGAATACGATCATACGCAGGATGGGGGAGAAATCATTATGGTAGAACAATCTGCCCAAGCAGCGCAGCCCGCCAGGCACCTGAAGATAATCAAGCAAAGAAGCTTGGATGCGAATCCATGGTGGGCGCAGGGCCTCATCTATCTCATTCTCATCGGTGCGGGCTTGATTACCTTGATGCCGATGGTGAATGTATTGGCGATTTCCTTCAGTGAAGCGCATGAGATCTACAAGAATCCGATGATGCTTTGGCCCAAATCGTTCACGTTTGAATCGTATAAATACATTTTCAATACACAAGTCCTGTTGAAAGCGTTTGGCATTACGGTATTCGTCACCGTTGTGGGCACCTTCCTCAATCTTGTGTTCACGGCAACGGGTGCCTATGGCTTGTCGAAGACGCAAATCCCGGGCCATCGTTTCTTGTTATGGATCGTGATTATCCCGATGCTGTTTGGCGCAGGGCTTATCCCGATGTACATTTTGCTCAAAAATATCGGGCTCCTCAACAGCATTTGGGTGTTGATTATCCCGCAGCTGGTCGCACCCTTTAACCTGATCCTGATGCGCAACTTCTTCTGGAGCATCCCGGAGAGTCTGGAGGAGTCAGCCCGGATCGACGGGGCTTCGGATATGCGCGTGCTGTGGAGTGTTATCCTGCCGCTCTCAAAACCCGTTATTGCGACGGTCGGCTTGTTCTATGCGGTCGGGCATTGGAACGATTTCTTCTCCGGGCTGTTCTTCATCAGCGATAACAGCAAGTGGCCGCTCCAGATGGTGCTGCGCTCGATCATTATTGATTTCAACATGCTTAATATGGGAACGCAGAACACAAGTACATTAAATGATTCGAGCAGATTAATCGTTCAGCCGGAAAATATTAAGGCAGCAACCATCATATTCGCAATCGTGCCGATTCTCGTTGTTTATCCCTTCTTACAGAAGTATTTTGTGAAAGGTATCATGCTTGGTTCCGTCAAAGGTTAACCATCTTACAAAGTGAAAGAGAGGCTGAAAACGATGTCTAACAACGCTGTTCAAACGACGAAAGAGGAAATTCTGGCGCACTACAAGGAGAATGGCTTCGCCGTCATTCCGAACGCTTTGTCGCAGGAGGAGCTTGACTACTTGAACAACCTGGTGGAGGCTTCATTGAAAGAATCCCCGGAGCACTGGCATAAGCCGATAGAAGGTGCAGTCGGTACAGGCAGCTTCCTCGAGAAGCATCCGCTGGAGATGGATAAATTCATACGCCATCCCAAGATTTTCCCGCTCATTCAAGAAGTATTGCTCCAAGAGGCGCGCTTTGCCCAATTCGATTTCCGGGATGTTTCCGCGGATCGGGCGAGCAGCAGCGAGATGAATTTCCACCGCGACATCAGCTATTACGGCACGATAGGAGGGAAGATCTACGATCCTGAGAATCCCTATATCAGCACGTATACCTGTGTCATCTATTACTTGTCGGATGTCCACGATTGCTGCCCGGCCTTCTGCTTGGTACCGAACAGCCATACGTATGGTACGCTGGCCGAAGCGAAGGAGAAGCAGGGGGAAGCTTACCAGGAGGTCCCGATCCGGGGCAAAGCCGGCACCGCAGTGCTGTACAATATTACGACGTATCACACGCGCAAGGGCGGAAGAGCGGATTGTACGCACGGCCGGCGGACGATGCATAACTACCATTCCCGGGCGTCGAGCTATCCGCTGACAAACTGGGCGACGGTGCCTGAGGTGCTGGCGCTTAGCGATGATCATGACACCCGCTTGTTTTATTCGCAATGGACGCCTAACCAAATCAAATTCGCGCGGGACAATTATACGAAGCCGGTGCCTCCTTATTATCCGGTTCATATGATCAAGTAGCCACATATAATCGCGATTTGGGCCGCTGAGGCAGCGGCCTTTTTCCGATAAGGTCCCGCCTCAATAAGGCGGTTATGGCAGTCTCAGCCATACCGGTGCTCCCCGCGGAGATAATTAATTTGTGTGGAAGCTTGAATGACTGCAAATCGAAGATGTGACAATCGGGAGGTTAGTGAAATGACCAAGATTAATCGGATCAGGCTTATTCGCACGCGCCATGATGCAAGCTGGACGATCGTGAAGGTGGAGACGGATCAGGATGGGCTGTACGGAATCGGGTCGGCGAACGATTATTTCAATCCAAGCGCAATCGCTGCCGTCATCGAGGAACTGCTTGCGCCAACGCTGATCGGACGCGATGCCGGAGCGATCGAAGACATCTGGCAGTCCATGTACCAGAGCGGGTACTGGCGCAACGGTTCCGCTCTGATGACTGCAATTGGCGCGATCGATATGGCGCTCTGGGACATCAAGGGCAAGGAAGCCGGCATGCCGGTGCACCGGCTGCTCGGCGGCCCAAGCCGCTCGGCAGTGCCCTGTTATGCGCATGCAAGCGGAAGGGATATCGGTGAGCTGACAGAGGATATCACCCGTTATATGGAAGAAGGCTATTCGGTGGTCCGCTGCCAGCTGGGCAGCTATGGCGGCGGCGGCTTCATCCCCGCCGAACTGGCGAAGAGGCCGGCAAATGCTTGGCCGGCCAAGGCCGTCTTTGACGAAGAGGCCTATTTGGAGGCGATACCGAACATGTTTGAGGAGCTTCGCGCACGGTTCGGTGCGGAGGCCAAATTCACGCATGACGTGCACGAGCATCTTAGCCCGCAGGGTGCGGTGATCCTATCCAAGCGGCTGGAGCCCTATCGCTTGTTCTTCCTTGAAGATGTGCTCCCGCCTGAACAGATCGCCTGGTTCCGCTCGATTCGGCAGCAGAGCACAACGCCGCAGGCGATGGGAGAGCTGTTCACAAGCCCGCATGAATGGATGCCGCTCATTCAAGAGCGGTTAATCGATTATATCCGTGTCCGCGTATCCAAAGGGGGCGGTATATCAGCCTGCCGCAAAATCGCCGCCTTTGCGGAAGCCTATGGCGTGCGCACGGCATGGCAGGAAGGAGGGGACAACGATCCGGTCAATCAGGCTGCGGCCATGCATCTTGATATGGCCATCTGGAACTTCGGCATCCAGGAAGAGAATACATTCCGGGCAGAGGAGCTGGAAGCCTTCCCAGGGCATGCGGTTCTTAAGGATGGACATCTCTATGCGAATGAACGGCCTGGGCTGGGCATAGATATCGATGAGGAGAAGGCAGCGAAGCTCGTGAATCCGGAGATTAAGACACGGATCTATCATAAGCCGTATCCAATCGACCGGAAGGCGGACGGCACGATCGTACGCCCTTAATTACAGATTAAAAAGGAGGCTCACTTGGATGACGGAGCATCAGGAACAACCGCGTACATTACGCTTTCACTCCGAATGGAGCCGGATTGTGCCCGAAGGCACCTCCGTCCGTAAGATTGCGGACGGTTTCCAGTTCACGGAGGGGCCGATATGGGACCGTGAGCAAGCGAAGCTTTATTTTAGCGACATTCCCGCGAACCGAATATATAGCTGGGATTCACGGGACGGCCTTCAGCTATTCCGCGAACCCAGCGGAAACAGCAACGGGTTGACGCTGGACCGCAGCGGTCGGCTGCTGGCCTGTGAGCATGGCAATCGCAGAGTATCCATCACGGATGATGACGGCAGGATCCGCACGCTAGTTGAGAGCTTCGGGGGTAAACGGCTCAACAGCCCGAACGACATCGTCGTCAAGTCGGATGGCATGATCTACTTTACCGATCCGCCTTACGGATTGTCCGATCCTTCGGAGCAGGAGCAGCCCTGCCAGGGAGTTTACCGGCTGAACCCGGACAGCAGTGAACTGGAGCTCCTGTACGAGGGTCTGCACCGCCCGAATGGGCTCGCCTTTTCGCCTGATGAGAGCATCCTGTACGTAAATGATTCATCGACACAGGACCTGTTCGCGTTCGATGTGACTGCTGAGGGAACGCTCAGCCATTATCGTTTGTTTGCCCGGATGGATTCTACGGTTGGAGCGGGCGGCCCCGACGGCATGAAGGTCGATACGGAGGGGAACGTTTATGCTACCGGTCCAGGCGGGATCTGGGTGTACAACCCGGCCGGGGAAGCGCTTGGCGTGTTGCTTGTTCCGGAACCGGCGGCCAATCTGGGCTGGGGCGGGGCTGATCGTCGAACCTTATACATAACCGCTAATACCTCGGTGTATGCGGCTGATCTATCCATTCCCGGAATATCGGTCATGCGCAGCAAGGATAGGGAGGGTACGGTATGAAGCATATCGCGGTAACCGGGGGAAGCGGCAAGCTTGGACGATGCGTGGCGGAGGATTTAATCGCACACGGCTATGAAGTGACCGTTGTTGACAGTAAAGCGCCTGAAGGGCTTAGGTGCACTTACATGAATGCACAGCTGACCGATGCCGGGGAGGCTTATGGCGCGCTCAAGGGAACGGATGCGGTGATCCACCTCGCTGCGATTCCCGGACTCACGACCTATACGCACGGCAGAATCTTTGCCAACAACGTCATGTCGACTTATAACGTGCTGGAGGCCGCCGAAGCGCTCGGCATGCGCAGGGCGGTGATCGGCTCAAGCGAGTCGTCGTACGGCTTTTATTGGGCGAAGCATCCTTTTGTTCCGGACTACCTGCCGGTGGATGAGAAGCATCCGCAGCTTCCGCAAGAGACGTACGGGATGTCTAAGGTATTAAATGAAATGACGGCGGAGATGTTTAACCGAAGCTCGGGCATGCAGATCGTGCCGCTTCGCTTCTCGACGATCATTTCCGAGCAGGAATGGCCGCATATCGTCCGCAGGCTGCAGGCGGATGCCGCCAATTTCAAGCGGAATTTATACAGCCATGTTGATGTGCGTGATGCCGCTTCGGCATGCCGGCTTGCGTTGGAAGCGGACGTTCCAACCTCACAGGGGCTGAACATCACCTCCGGCATTACGCTGTCCGATGTGGAAACGCCGGAGCTTATTGCACGCTATTTTCCTGAGATCAAGGATATTAGGGAGGACCTCTCCGGATATACCGCGCTGGTCAGCAACCGGCTGGCCAGAGAGGTCCTGGGCTGGGAGCCGGTGCATACTTGGCGGGATTTTGCCTGACGGAGAACCGTTCTCCCAATCGTCTTCAGCTATAAACACTAAGCCATAAGAATGCCGCCTATTCGCATGATCATGTGAATGGGCGGCATTTTTATATTCCCATCGTTAAACGGATTGTTCCGTCCGAAGGCACCTAACCTTTACCTGCATAAAGTGGTTTAATGGATGGCTATGTTTAATCTTGATGTTGATATTTGACCAAAAAAACCGCCTACTAATAAGGCGGTTAATTGAACTATCTTGATCAGGCAGTTCAGGTCACCATTTTCGCAAAAAGCCCTGGAAGCGTCCTTGTTCGTTACATTTTTTTCATCGCTGTTTGAATTTTATCGCCGAAGCTTTCAATCTTACCACCATCGATATCGCTATCCGCTGTCGGATGACAAGAACAAAAAAAAGCCCCATCCGGCTGGGAAGTCAGGATGAGGCGAACTTTGATAACAATTATTGCACGACAGCTATCTCATATTTCTCGGCAATCTTCATTAAATATTGCTCGATGTAATCATAATCTCCAACCTTGTTGCTGGCAATGACGACTGGGTCCTCCATGCCTCTGACATGCACCTTGATAACCTTCACCTCAACGGTCCTGAGCAGCCTTTTCACCGTCTCTTTCACCATTTCCAGCCGCTCAAACTTGCTGTACTCAATCTTTTTGGGAGCGCTATCCTTCTCCAGCTTCAGCACCATTTCCCCTGCGTCCAAGTTGACAAACACTGCTTTCAGCAATTCGATCAACCTCCTGATGTGAATAGAAATGGTTTTACCCGACTTATTTGCCATTGTATTCAACCAGTTGCGAATATATGTGCTTAAAGTTCTCGATATTTCAAAATAGGGTTGGTCCAATACTCGGGTCCAGTATCTTCGTCACCTATTTTTACTAAATATAATGTATACGCACCTTTTGGACTCATGGATGGGTACCATCCTAAATCCAAAACGAATCCTTTCTTTTCATTTCTAAAATAGAATATATCCTCGTGTAGTTCCAATACATAAGGATATGATCCGTCATGAAAGTCATCAGGATTTCAAAAAGATGATTCCAACCAAGCTATTAGCTGGAATAGCGTGGAAAAGGCAGCCGGCTGGTTTCGGCTGCCTTATTGTAGTTTGTAGTTAAGCTATCTTGTTCCGTTAGCTCAATAACACCGGTCAGACATGTACTCAAAAGTTGGTGTTTTGAACATAATAACTGCCGGCAATACGGTAGTTCGGATTAAGTTACAATAAACTCAACTATAATTGGGGTTGCAGGATCAAGTACGTCTCCACCTGGAATGGTAAGCGTCGTAGTGGTAGCTGTTGAAGTATCGGCAGTCTGAAGCATCGCGTTAATGTAAAGATTGTAATACGCTGGAGAAGTTGGGAATACTGTAGCGGCTGCACCGGTGTCAGTTGTGAATGCTGTAGCTGCAATCGCAAACGTCGCGCCAGTACCTGTCCCTGCTCCTATTGTGGAAGTAAACCTTCTACCAGCAATAAAGGGTTTCGTAATCGGCATCTTCTATCACCTCTCTTTCTATGTCTATTAGATGCTTAATATTTAATAGGGGAAGGGCGAATCAATTAATTGAGTAACCAGCCCCATTTTTACGAGACTTGAGCAATGAATTGTATGGTCTCAAGAGTAATCGGCGTGCCCGAATAAATTGTGCTGCCTTGGGGGTTCAAGGTCAATGTATTTGGGCTTATGCTATATACGTTTCCCTCTTGTAATATCCCATTAATGAAAAGATTATTAAAACTATTTGGTCCGAGGCCTGAAAAAACGGAAATAATATTTCCAGCGTCGTCTATAAACAGATTCGCCGAAAAAGCTGCAGGGGACGTCAAGACTAAATCTGAGCTCAGAATATAAATATATCTATTAACTACAGGTATAATAGTGACGTTGGGAAAGGGTCCTGGTGGCCCTTGAGTACCTTGAGGCCCTTGAGGACCCGGGGGACCTTGTAACCCTTGTTCCCCTTGGGGACCCGTAAATCCTTGCTCTCCTCGAAGATCTGCAGGCTGTACTCCTTGCAAGGCAGGAACATTAACATGACGTCCGGCTTTCTTTCGTACACATTTCCCTCTGATGACCTTAAGCTTTTTACGATTATTTTTCCTTTTAGGAGCACAAATTTTACTGACGGCCATTTTTTTTCTTTTCAAGAGGAGAGATTTACACCGTCTTTTTTTACGGTCTTTTAAGTCCTTCAAATAAGATCCCTCCCAACATCAGAAAATCTGCGTCGTTTATTTTCAATTGGTAATCCTCTGCCTATATTATGTCATCAAACACTTTGAAGAATGGTCATTTAACCAATATCTGGTAGACTGAGACCTATATTTCCAAAAAATAGGCATACATTGATTTTGTGAAAATGTCTGCGCCCGAATTTCGTTAGCTTGTCACAGAAGAGAAATTAGCAAATATTGCGCTTGAATCTCAAGACCATTTACATTTTACTTTTCGGGTCAACAAAGTTTAACAAAGCCTAACGGATTGGAGAGCCCTTCGGCTCTTTTTTTATGCTGCCAATCAAAACCGAATAGGGCGTTCAGCCGCGCCATACAATGGTTATAGCAAGCAAATGAAACGATGATGAGCTCTCGAAAGGGGGATCGAATGAAAAAAATACGCATTGGGGCGGGGCAAGGATTTTATGGGGATTCCATTTTACCTGCGATTGAAACGGCGAAGCGGGGGGATATCCAGTATCTTTGCTTCGATTGTCTCGCTGAATTAACACTGGCCATCCTGCAGAAAGACCGGCAAAGGGACGCGGCTAAGGGGTATGCAGGAGACATCTCCCTAACGATGAGGGAACTGCTCCCTTATGTGAAGGAGAAGGGAATCAAGATCATCACGAATGCCGGGGGGATGAATCCGGTCGGAGCCCAGCTTGAAGCGCAGCGGATTGCTGAGGAGCTGGGACTGAAAGGACTTAAACTGGCGGTCGTAACAGGTGATGATGTCCGGGATGAACTGCAGCAATGGAGAACCCAAGGGGTAACGCTTGCCCACATGGAAGACGGCAGAGATGTGGAATCCATCATGGACCGTATTAGGTTTGCCAACGCTTATTTGGGCACTAAACCCGTTGTGGAGGCGCTGCAGCAGGGGGCTGACGTGATCATAACCGGGCGTATGACCGATTCCGCTCTGTTCCTTGCGCCGCTTATCCATGAATTTGGTTGGGGACAAGAGGACTTAAGCAGGCTGGCACAAGGATTGCTTATGGGCCATCTCCTGGAGTGTTCCGGCCAGGCATCGGGAGGGAACTTCAGTGGCGACTGGCAGTCCGTAGCCGGTTTGGACACCATCGGCTTCCCGGTTGCAGAAGTCTTGGAAGACGGGGAATTTGTCCTTACCAAGACGGAGGGAGCCGGAGGGCTTGTTTCCGTCGATACGGTAAAGGAACAGCTCCTGTATGAGATTCATGACCCGTCCGCTTATGTCAGCCCGGATGTTGTATTGGATCTTACGGGCGTTCAGCTGCAGGATATTGGCCCGAACCGGGTACGTGTTACAGGCGCCCGTGGAACGAAACGACCCGAAACGCTGAAAGTGGTGATGGGCTATGCGGACGGCTGGCTCGGGCAGGCCATCTGGGGATATTCATGGCCGGATGCACTCGCCAAGGCACAGACGGCAGACCGCATCATACGTCAGCAAATACAGCGGATTGGACTGCATTATGACGAAGTCCGTACGGATTATCTCGGATACGATTCCTTGCACGGGCCGCTGGCGACATTACCGGCGGAAGAGTTGAATGAAGTGTACGTGCGCATCGCGGTGCGAACCGGAAGCCGGGATGAAGCAGCCAAGCTCGGCAGACTGGTTCCCCCGCTTATGCTGAGCGGTCCTCCTGCAATGGGAGCATTCCTCGGCATGATGAAGCCGCGGGAGCTGCTTGGCATGTGGTCCTGTCTGGTTCCGCGGAGCCTCGTTGAGAGCAGGGTCCATGTGAACGTCCTGGAGGTGTAGGCAATGGCACGGGTTCAGCTTCGGCATGTTGCGCAGGCGCGTTCCGGCGATAAGGGAAATACGATCAATATTGCCGTTTTTGCGGCAAGCGAGGCCATATTTGAGGTGCTGGTCAGAGAAGTCAGCGCGGAGAGGGTCAAGGCGCATTTTGCCGGATTGGTGCATGGGGAAGTGACCCGTTATGTAGTGCCGAACCTTAAAGCAATGAATTTTGTGTGTAAGGAGGCTCTAAACGGGGGAGGCTCCGCGACCATGAGAATGGATAATCTCGGCAAATGCTATGCGTCCAATTTAATGCGGTTGGAAATCGAAATCGGGGATACGGATCATCTCTCCAAGTCATAAATAGAGAGGTTGACGGGCGATGAATTTCGAATTAACGGCAGAGCAATCGATGATCAGAGAATTAATCCATGACTTCGCAGAAGCAGAGGTTGCCCCGGGTGCGCTGGAGAGGGACCGGACAGGCGCATTTCCGATTGAAATCTTTGAGAAGCTGGCAAAACTCGGGTTAATGGGGCTTCCTTTCCCTGAACAGTATGGGGGTGCCGGAGCAGATACGGTAAGCTTCGCTGTTGTCGTGGAAGAGCTGAGCCGGGTTTGTGCCTCCACTGGAATCACCTACTCCGCTCATATCTCCTTAGGGGGAGCGCCTCTGGCTCTATTTGGAACCGAGGAGCAGAAGGCCAGGTATCTGACGCCGCTGTGTAAAGGCGAATATTTGGGCGCTTTCGGGCTGACTGAACCGAATGCCGGATCTGACGCGGGAGGAACCCGGACAACAGCTGTCCTGGACGGGGATAACTGGGTGATCAACGGCTCCAAATGTTTTATTACCAATGCGGGTTATTCACGCAACCTCGCCCTGACGGCTTTAACGGACCGTTCCAGAGGAACGAGCGGTATTAGCGCTTTTATCGTGCCTACGGACGCTCCAGGTTTTACGGTGCTGAATCATTACGAGAAAATGGGGCTGCACGCCTCCAATACAACGGAGCTTGTCCTGGATCAAGTGGCCGTACCCGGAGAAAATCTGCTGGGCATCGAAGGCAATGGCTTCAAACAGTTTCTGGCCGTCCTGGATGGCGGAAGAATAGGAATCGGGGCCATGGCGGTGGGCATTGCCCAAGGCGCCTTCGAGAAATCGCTCCGCTACGCCAAACAGCGGAAACAATTCGGGAGTGCCCTTGCTGCCTTTCAGGCGATCCAGTTCAAACTGGCGGATATGGCGATGAACATTGAGGTTGCCCGCAACATGGTATATAAGGCAGCCTGGCTGAAGGATCAAGGGAAGACGTTTAAGAAAGAGGCTGCGATGGCCAAATTGTTTGCTTCGGAGATGTGTATGAAGGTTTGCGATCAGGCTGTCCAGATTCATGGCGGCTATGGCTACATGAGAGAGTATGAGGTGGAGCGCGCCTTCCGTGATGCGAAGCTGCTTGAAATCGGTGAAGGAACCTCGGAGGTTCAGCGGATGGTAATTGCCGCTCAAATCGGATGTTAAGCCTGTCAGAGGGGAGTTCGTAGAAGATGGAGAGTGGACCCGATTCGGGGAAAGACATGCTGCAGGAGCAGATCGAACAGATCAAACAGGGAGGCGCCTCCAAATATCATGAGAAAAATGCGGAGCAGGGAAAGCGGTTCGTCCGCGACCGGCTGAAGCTATTGCTAGATCCGGATTTCGAGCTCGAGGATGCCTTATTTGCAAGCTGTATGGAACAGGGTCTGCCTGCCGATGGAGTCGTAACGGCCATTGGCAAGATTCACGGACAGACGGTGTGCGTGATTGCAAACGATTCGACAGTCAAAGCCGGTTCATGGGGAGCCAGAACGGTTGAGAAGATGATCCGGATGCAGGAAACCGCGGATAAATTACGGGTGCCGCTGCTGTATCTCGTCGATTCGTCGGGGGCGCGGATTACGGATCAGGTTGAGATGTACCCCGGTCGCCGCGGCGCAGGGAGAATCTTTTACAATCAGGTGAAGCTATCGGGGAAAATCCCGCAGATCTGCATCTTGTTCGGCCCGTCTGCAGCAGGGGGAGCCTATATTCCCGCGTTTTGCGATATGGTGATCATGGTCGAGGGAAATGCATCGATGTATCTCGGCTCTCCGCGCATCGTGGAAATCGTTACCGGGGAGAAGGCAAGCCTGGAACAGCTTGGCGGTGCCAAAATGCACTGCTCCGTGTCCGGCTGCGGGGATGTCTTGGCCCGCAGCGAAGAAGAAGCGATTGAGCTTGCCCGAAAGTATCTGGCTTATTTCCCCCCTAATTTCACGGAAAAACCTCCTGCCCGGCAGCCGCAGCCGCCTGCAGATTCGGACAAAACGCTCAATGACATTATCCCTGACAATCAGTACACGCCCTTTGATATGTATGACTTCATTGACCGGATTATCGACGAAAACTCCTTTTTTGAAATCAAGAAGCTGTTCGCCAAGGAACTCATTACCGGATTAGCGCGATTGGCCGGGAAACCGGTGGGGATCATCGCCAATCAACCGCGGGTGAAGGGCGGAATATTGTTCCACGACTCTGCCGATAAGGCTGCTAAATTTATCTGTTTATGCGATGCCTTTCATATTCCGCTCTTATTTCTCGCTGATGTTCCGGGCTTTATGGTGGGCACGGCGGTTGAGCAGGCGGGAATTATCCGGCATGGCGCGAAAATGATTGCTGCGGTATCCGAAGCAACGGTGCCCAAAATTTCCGTTATTGTCCGCAAAGCTTACGGAGCGGGCTTATATGCCATGGCCGGACCTGCGTTCGAACCCGACTGCTGCCTGGCTTTGCCTTCCGCCCAAATTGCCGTGATGGGGGCTGAAGCGGCGGTTAACGCCGTGTACGCGAATAAAATTGCCGAGCTGCCGGAATCGGAAAGAGCCGGATTCATCGCCGGCAAGCGGGAAGAATACCGCAAAGATATCGACCTGTATCAGCTGGCCTCCGATATGGTCATCGACGGGATTATTCCCGCCCAATCCCTGCGAAGGGAATTGATCAAACGCTTTGAGGTTTATGCCTCGAAAAGCGCCTTGTTCGCAGAGCGAAAGCATCCGGTTTATCCGGTTTAAGGGGCGGTGGTAAGCAGGATGAATAAGCCGGTGCTGTTGGAACAGCAGGGACATATCGGTTATATCCGGCTCAATCGCCCGAAGGATTTGAATGCGATTAATGATTCCATGCTGGCTCTGCTTGGAGAGATTCTCGAGACGATTGAACGCCATCCGCGCGATATCCGTGTCGTGATCATAGAGGGTGAGGGCCGGGCATTCTGCGCAGGCGCGGATTTAAAGGAGCGCAGATTGCTGGTCGAATCGCAAATACGCGGAAGCGTAATGAAGATCAGAGAGGTGCTGAACGCGCTTGAACGGCTGCCGCAGCCTACGATTGCAGCGATAAACGGCTATGCATTCGGAGGAGGCTTGGAGCTTGCATTAGCCTGTGACTTCCGTTATTCGATCCGTGCGGCGAAGATGGGGCTGACGGAGGTCAGTCTGGGTATCATACCCGGCGCAGGAGGAACGCAGCGGCTGCCGCGTCTTATCGGAGCAGCCAAAGCGAAGGAGCTTATTCTGACTGCACGGAAAATTACGACGGAGCAGGCGTATGCGCTGGGGCTGTTAAACGGGGTTGCCGAGGACCTCCAGCAGCTTAAGGAGATCAGCGAAAGGCTGGCCGCGGAGATCCTTGTCAATGCACCCTTGGCGGTCTATCAAGCCAAGTATGCGATTGACAAAGGTTTGAATTCCGATCTGCAAACGGGAATGGATGTGGAATTCAAAGCCTATGAAGCCATTATTCCGACAAAGGACCGGCTGGAGGCGCTCGAAGCGTTCCGAGACAAACGCACGCCTCGTTTTAACGGAGAATAGGCGAAAAATGAGGGTCTAAGGCACTGAGGCTGCCGAGATGCATTCATTTGGGTATAATAGGCAGCCGCATACAGACCGATCTGTACACGGCTGCCTTATTAGCTCTCCTCTCTCCTCTTCCTCTTCATAATGCTATCGAAAGAAGGAGTGCTGTCATATGAAAGCGGATGCTGTGTTTGAAGGCGGGGGCGTTAGGGGGATCGCATTTATTGGCGCTATTCAGGTGCTTGAGGACAGCGGATACCAGTGGCAGCGTTTGGCTGGAACGTCCGCCGGTTCCGTCGTGGCTGCGCTTCTGGCCTGCGGATATAGCGCCGGGGAATTAATGGAGATCATGAGTACGCTCGATTACTCCCGGTTGCTCGGCAAAACATGGATACATGATTTGCCCCTTGTCGGTAAAGCGCTTCCGCTTCTATTCCGG
Source organism: Paenibacillus solisilvae (assembly GCF_042656405.1). Taxonomy (NCBI): domain Bacteria; kingdom Bacillati; phylum Bacillota; class Bacilli; order Caryophanales; family Paenibacillaceae; genus Paenibacillus; species Paenibacillus solisilvae. The sequence continues at coordinate 97,191 of NZ_JBHSOW010000018.1, forward strand.
TCAGGAATCTATTTAAACACACCGCTCGAAGACAAGCTAACGTACTGGCTGGGGCAAAAAGGGGTATCCACCTTCGGCGATCTGCCGGAGGGAAAGCTGAAAATTATTGCTTCCGATATCAGCAGCGGAAGGATGCTGGTCCTGCCGGACGACCTGTCGCGCTACCGGATTTCTCCTTCTCAGTTTCCGATTGCCGCCGCAGTCAGGATGAGCACCACGCTTCCCTACTTCTTTCAGCCGTACCGGCTCAAGACGAGGATCAGCAGAGAGCCGTATTATATCCTGGATGGGGGGCTGCTCAGCAATTATCCAATCTGGATCTTTGATGTAGAAGGGATTCCGCGGTGGCCCACGTTCGGATTCCGGTTATTAGGCGAACCTACGGAAGCCCCTTTTCATGACATTCATGGTCCTTTCTCCATGTTCCGCGCCATGTTCCAGACGATGCTTAAAGCCCATGACCAACGGCATGTGGACAAACATGCCAGGATACGGACGGTATTTATCCCAACAGGCCAGGTAACGGCCACTCAGTTTGATCTGAGCGGGGAAGACAGAGATTTTCTGGTTCAATCCGGACAGGAAACAGCCCGTAAATTTCTGGAAGGCTGGGATCATGCGAAATACGTGAAGGAATTTCGAAGCTGACATGGACAAGAAACTTGAGATCATTACTCCAGCCCTGTCAGCCCAATGCCCGGCTTTGCAGCCATCATACCTTGCACACGCCTTTACAAAAACTACTTCCTCATTTAACGGATAAACAATATTTGGCCTATACCCTAAGAAGGGAAGGCAAATTTGTATGAACAAAGGAGGAGAACAAGGATGAGGTTAGTTCTGATGGGGGATTTGCATTATCACGAAATCGATAAGTCGATTCCGGGATTGCTTGAGGCTCGGACTGCTTTCTATCACACCTTGCTTGGACATTTTCTGGATACGGATGCCGATTTGCATATATCGCTTGGAGACCTGACGAATTTCGGATCATCTGTGGAGCTGCAGGAGGTATACGGGCTGTTGCGGCGTAAGGATCGAAATTTTATCCATGTGCTGGGCAACCATGATCTCTATGCGCAGACGAGAAGGGAAGTGCTGGAGATTACGGGCCAGCAGCGCTATCACAGCATTGACACCGATACTGCGATGCTGGTGTTTCTGGACACGGCCAAAGAAATGGATTTGGAGGACTGGGGCGGCTGGATTGACGATGAACAGCTAGAGTGGCTGGAAGAAATGGTTGAAGCCTCCGGGGCGAAGCCGCTCCTTGTCTTCGGCCATCATCCCGTCTATAACACGACAGTAAGATCGGAGAGGGAGAAAGCCTCCATCCATCCGGGCATTGACATGCGGCGCATTTTGAACCGTAAGAAAGGGGTCGGCATCTATTTCAATGGCCACACGCATGTGGATTCGATTGCAGCGCAGAACAATTGGACATTTGTGCAGCTATCCGCCTGTCTGGATCAGCACGGCTTCCGGATTGTGGAATTCGCGGAAGATGAGATTCGAATCTCTGCAGTAGATATTACGGATGCAGACGTTCTGGAGCACGCCCCCTTGCTGCATCAGCATATGAAGCATTTCAGCCATAACCCGGACGCCCGGGGCAAAGACGCGGATCGCCAGCTCGTTATCCCCCTGCTGAGCGCGGTGCAGCCTGAAATAAGGTGAGGAGGCAAGCTGAGATGAAGAGCCCGCTGATGAACCATGACACCTTCTTTAAAGGTCTCGCCATGCACAGGAGGATCGCTTCCATCAAAGATCCGAGACATATCGAAGTCGCTCTGTCGCTTCGCAACCAATTAAGCGGCATCTTTCTTTTAACGGGTCACATCGGTGTCGTAAAAGGCTACGTCGATGTGTTCAAGGAGCATCAGCTGCCGGTCTTCCTGCACCTCGAGAAGATTGGCGGGCTCAGCACGGACTTCTATGGTCTCGAATATTTGGCGAAAGCCATCAAGCCGTCCGGCATTATTTCGACGAAAACCAATGTGGTGAAAACCGCGAAGAAAACAGGTCTGATCACCATTCAGCGCTTCTTCCTCGTCGACACCGAAGGGCTGGACAATATCGCCAAGAGTCTCTGCCAGATCGAGCCTGACATTATCGAAGTGATGCCTGCCCGAATTCCCGACATGATCGGCAGGGTGAAGTCATTCACCTCTATCCCTATTATTACCGGCGGCTTATTGGTTGAGCAAAGTCATGCGCAGGAATGCTTGAGTCATGGGGCGACGGCCATCTCGTCATCGAGGCCCGAGCTGTGGACAGGCCTGGATCCCTCTGCCAGGCAAGAAGGAAGTCAGGCTTATCATATAAGTCTCAAGGCTCCAGGATGAGTTTATATATTCTACATAATCGGATAACACAGCGTTAATAGTCGCCTTGTATCATTCATGTTGACAAGTAAATAGCAATCGGTTGGAGTAATGGAGAAACCTTATCCGCTGCGGACGTCAATGTCCCTGGCTGGATTAAGGTTTCTTTTTTGCTGCCTGCCTAATTTAAAAAGAAAAGGTGGAGGATTGAACAATGGTCAAGAAGCTTACTGCACTTTCGCTTGCAATGGTTATGCCGGTGGTACTGGCGGCTTGCGGATCTGGATCTGACAGCACAAATGACAGCAATGGCAGCGCCAGCAGCGGGGCGAAAACGGAGAGCACGGATTCCGCAGCAGCCGCAGCAGCCGGCAAAATCACCATAAAGTACTGGTACGCGTTCGGCGAAAAGGTTGAGGAAGCGAAGCTGCACATGGTCAAGGCATTCAACGAATCGCAGGATAAAATCGAAGTCATTGCCGAGCACCAAGGCAACTATGACGATCTTCATGCCAAAGTACAGGCAGCATTCGCAGCGGGAGACGCGCCGGCTGTAACCGACCTTGAGATCGCATCCACCGGCGTATTTGCCCGCTCCGGCATGCTGCAAGAGCTGACGACTTAATTACGAATTATCCGGGGTAAGCATGGTGACCTGTGCCTGGAGCCCAAAGACACTTGTGTAATTGAAGCAGGTGTCTTTTTTGTATATCTATTCATGCCTTCCTTGAATAAACATAGAAGCACAAGCACAAAAGGGGTGATGTCTATGCGCCCGGGATACGGATTGGTCCAGCAGCAGGCTGCAAAATTAATGATGACGCCGCAGCTGCGGCAGGCGATCAAGCTCCTCCAGCTCCCGACACCGGAACTGCTGGATGCTGTCCGGCAGGAGCTCGATGAGAACCCGGTGCTGGAATTCGCCGGGAACGAATGGGGGGTGTACAGCGGATATCCCAAATATAACCTTGGAATGAGCAGAAACGGCCGGGTGTATGACCCGCTGCATCAAGCCGCATGGAATGACGTTTCCCTGGAAAGGCATCTAAAGGAGCAGCTCGGCTTCATCAAGGATATCCCGCATACGGTTCGCCGTATGATCGTGTTTATGATTGGCAATCTGGATAACAACGGCTATCTCGCAATTTCCTTGAGTGAAATTTCCGACGTGCTTCAGGCAGAGCCGGATCAAACGGAGCAGGCGCTTCGAATCCTGCAGAGCTTTGAGCCGGTTGGCGTGGGAGCGAGAAATCTGCGGGAATGCCTGCTGCTTCAGGTCCAGTCATCATCGGAAGCTTCCCCTTTAGCAGCCTTATTAGTCCAGCATCATCTTAAGGATGTGGCCGATTACCGTATTCATCGATTATCGGCGGCTCTGCAGGTGTCTTCACAAGAAATTCAGGCTGCGATCGATGTAATCAAGGGATTGAATCCGCGGCCCGGCGCAGCTTTTCACAAAGCAGAAGTCCACTATGTGATTCCGGACGTGAAGGTCGAGAAGGCGGGCGAACAGTTCGATGTATGGATGCATCATGCCGCGTCGCCCCGCCTATCCATTAATGAATACTACGAGCGCATCGTTAAGGAAAGCCGGGAACCTGACGAGGCACGAAGGTTCCTATCCAATAAACTGCATTCAGCGAGGTTCTTCATGAAGTGCCTGGAACAAAGACGTTGGACGATATTTCGTGTTGCGCAAGCGATCGTAGAGGAACAGTCCGAGTTTTTCCGGAAGGGGGCTGCCTGTCTTAAACCGATGACCTTGAAGCAAATAGCCGATAAATTGAACGTGCACGAGTCGACGGTCAGCCGGGCGACGGCCGGCAAATATGCGCAAACGCCATGGGGCGTCTTCGAGCTGAAGTACTTCTTTCCCTCCGGCCTGCAGACGGACCACGGCGATTTAACATCCCCGGAACGTGTAAAGGCGAGAATTAAGGAATGGATCCATGGGGAAAACCGTGCAAAACCTTATTCCGATCAAAGGCTGGCCGATCTGATGAGGCAGGAAGGCATTCAAATTTCCCGCCGGACCGTGACCAAGTACCGGGAGGAGATCGGCATTGCTTCTTCGGTGAGAAGGAAACGAACCTAGGTGAAGGGGGCGGTTTATCCCTTCAGCGATTTGACCCACAAATTCATATCCTCGAATTTGTCATAGATATCGCAATTTTTCGTTAATCTGCCGTAATAACGGTACCCCATCTGGAAGAAAACCGCATTCATGCCTACGGAAAGGGCTCTGGATAACGAATACGCGCAGGTGATATTCCGGCTGATTAAGTCCTCTTCCAAGGCATGCATGAGCAATCTCATATGTCCTTGATTCCGATAGGCGGGCAGTGTGGCGCAATCGGTCATTTCCGCATTGCAGTAGATCGTATTGATCTCCGCAGACGCAGCGCTGATCAGCTGAACCGGCGATTCCAGCAAATAATAGATGGTTCCCTCCCGTATGGTTTGTTCGACGTACAAGGGATCATTCATCGGCGTCGGATAGGTTTGGAAGATTTGGCCGTATAAAGCGGAGAGCTGCCCGGCATCCTCCGTACGGGCGATCCGCAGTGTACAGTTCTCCGGCTCTGCGGGACGCTCCGGCCTAAGGGGGAGAGCGAGCACCTGGTTTAATATTCGATCCTCTTCCATCCAATAATCGCTGGTCCGGCGCTCAAGATCCGTATAGATCGCCATGCAGTAAGCATCGCTTCCGCGAAAATATCCTTTATAAATCCCTTCAAGCATGCAGCCTTTGGATAAAAAGGCCTGCCAATCATTCTCGCGCGATTTAATGAATATCTTGGTTAGAGCATGGGTTTGGGCGATTTCGGCTGTCCGCTTGCAGATGGCATCGACATTTCCCTGATAGTCGTCGACCCTCAATCTTTTGTTAAAGAAATCAAGGCAGTAGGTGATCTGATAAATGCTGCTGTTCTCGGCCTGATTCACATAGTAGGGCAGATCCCCCGGCATGTTGGCTTCCCCCTTAATCAAACGCATGAAGTTTTTGCTGCAAAAAAATAAGCAGCCGCAAAATAATTGGCGGTTCACCGAGCGGCGAACGATCAAGGCAGAAGCGCAGCTGCCTTCCATCCCAAGTTGGCATCCATTTTGCATCGTAATGTAGCAGCCCAGTCAATGTTCTATACCCATATGAAGGAGGACGCAAGGATATGAATTGTATATGGTGTGAAACGGAGGATGCCCGCGAAAGCGTCAAGGATTGCTACTGGATCATGCCGGACGGCAAGCTCGCGGTGGAGATTTTGGAGGTCCCTGCGATCGAGTGCCCCAACTGCCTCACCTATGTTACCGAAGCCGTCTCCCAGCAAATTGAAGAGGCCTTATATTGGCATGATGTGTCTGCGCTTGGAACCAGATTCCGCTATGAAGAGCTGATGAAGGCTCCCCGGATCAAGAACATCTTTCTCAAATAAAAGCGGCGCTGCTGCAGATCAGTGGGGGGTGCCCTTATGAAGCGGGAGCATTTAATCAAACCGGTATTGGATCACCATTATCCCACCATTCAATATGGTAAAGGCGTTTATTTGTACGATGATCAGGGCAAAGCCTATTTGGATGCTTCGTCGGGGGCGGTGACGGCGGGAATCGGGCATGGGGTTCAGGAAATCATTGATGCGATGCTTGAGCAGGCCGGCAAGGTTTCCTTTGTTTACCGTTCCCAATTTACCAGCGAGCCGGCCGAGCGGCTGGCGAAGAAGCTGAGTGATTTGGCGCCAGGCGGCGATTACTGGTCTTTCTTCGTGAACAGCGGCTCCGAAGCAACGGAGACGGCGATGAAGATTGCCATCCAGCATTGGCAGGAGAAGGGGCGACTAGGGAAAAATAAGGTTCTCTCGCGCCGGATGAGCTATCACGGAATAACAATGGGCGCTCTCTCCATGTCAGGCCATGTACTTAGAAGAAGAAGATTTATTCCGCTGCTGGAGGATTTCCCTGTCGTCGCGCCTCCTTATTGCTACCGTTGTCCGTTGAATAAGACTTACCCGGCATGTGGGCTTGCGTGTGCGGATGATTTGGAAACCGCCATCAAGCGGATCGGGGCCGAGCATATCGCCGCATTCATTGCGGAGCCGGTCATTGGAGCTGCAGGCGGAGCTGTTGTACCGCCCGAAGGATATTTCAAGAGGATCAAGGAGATCTGTAACCGTCATGAGATCTTATTCATCGCCGATGAGGTCATGACCGGCATTGCCCGTACAGGAGCCATGTTCGCCATGCAGCATTCCGGCGTTGAACCGGATCTGATGGCTCTGGGCAAAGGAATGAGCGCCGGATATACGCCGATGGCGGCCGCACTGGTCAAAGATCACGTGATGGAGCCCATCTTGAAGGGATCCAAAAGCATCATGTCCGGCCATACGTACAGCGCAAATCCGCAGTCGGCAGCGGTTTCCCTGGCGGTTCTGGACTATATGGAGAAACATCAATTGGTCGAGGCCGCCAAGGTCAAGGGGAGCTATTTGCTGGCGCGGCTGGAACGGTTGGCTGAGCAATTCGAGCCTATCGGCGATGTTCGGGGCGCAGGCCTCCTCCTGGCTGTGGAATTTGTTTCCGATCGGATCAGCAAGCTGCCGTTCCCGGCCGGGCTCGGCCTGACCTCCCGGATCATCGACAAAGCCTTTCACAAAGGTCTTCTCGTATACCCGGCGGCAGGTGGGGTGGACGGCGCAGGGGATGCCGTCATTGTGGCTCCGCCGCTCACCATTACCGAAGCGGAAATCGACCTGCTCGTGCAGCTGCTCGAAGAAACGGTCCGGGAAGTCCTGCAGGAGATTAGCGGATTTGACAGGGGGGAGATATGATGGGCTCAGCTCTGAACATGCCTGGAAGCGGTTCAAGCAAGATAAGGACACTGGAGGAGGCGCTGCAGGTCATTACCGATGGCTGCACGCTGATGTATGGCGGGTTTGGCGGCATCGGGACGCCTCCTGCGATCATCGAAGGCATCCTGCAAATGGGGACGAAAGATCTGACCCTCATTGGGAATGATACCGGATTTCCGCAGATCGGTATCGGGCGCTTAGTTACGGCAGGCCGGGTGAAGAAGGTCATTGCCTCCCATATTGGCTCGAATCCGAATGCCGGTCAAAGGATGGAGGAGGGTTCGATGGAGGTGGTCTTTTACCCGCAGGGCACGCTGGCGGAGAAAATTCGAGCCGGCGGCGTCGGTCTTGGCGGGATTTTGGTGGATGTCGGCGTCGGCACAATCATGGAGCAGGGGAAGGAAACGGTTTCCATCGGGGAGCACACGTATTTGGTGGAGCCGGCGCTTACGGCTGACGTCGCCATTGTCCACGCGGCAAAAGCCGATCCCTTCGGGAATCTCGTATTCGATAAAAGCGGAAGAAACTTAAATCCATTGGTAGCTATGGCCGGGCAAATTACGATTGCGGAAGCCGATGAGATTGTTCCGTTAGGCGAGCTGGACCCCGAACGTATTGTAACGCCGGGCATTTTCGTGGATATGGTGATACAGGGCAAAGGGGTGAATTGGAGATGGGCGTGGGAGAGGACAACCGCGATCGAATAGCGGGGCGGGCTGCTCAGGAACTAAGGGACGGAATGGTGGTCAATCTTGGGATCGGCATCCCAACGATGGTGGCGGATTTGGTTCCCGAAGGCATCCATGTTATTTTTCATGCGGAGAATGGAATTTTGGGCGCGGGCGGGGGCCCGGCTCCTGGTGAAGAAGACGCATTTCTTTGCAATGCGGGAGGATTCCCCATTACGGTCGTAGACGGCGCCTCCTACTGCGACAGCTCCATTGCTTTTGCCATGATTCGCCGCGGATGTATTGACATCACGATACTCGGTGCGCTGGAGGTCAGCGAGCGGGGGGATTTAGCCAATTGGATCGTGCCGGGCAAGCGTGTGGCAGGCATTGGAGGGGCGATGGAGCTGGCGCAAAAGGCGAAAAAAGTCATTGTGCTGATGAATCATGTCAATCGCCAGGGAGAATCCAAGGTGAAGAAACAATGCGCCCTGCCGCTGACGGCGCGGGAATGCGTCAAGCTGATTATTACGGAAATGGCCGTGATGGAGGTAACCGATCAAGGATTGCTTTTAAAAGAAATCATGTCTCCTTATACCGTAGAGGATGTTGTGAGGCATACCGAAGCCGCCTTAATCCTCCCGAAGCATATCTCATACCTTCCATAGCCGGACATGAATGGAGACGGTTTGCGCATGCAGGCCTGAAGGAGGGAATCCCTTGGAACCTAATCCGAATACCGAACTGCAAGCGCGCATCCGGCAATGGATGCAGCTTCACCGTGAAGAAGAAATCTCTTTTCTGCAGAACATGGTGAGAATTCCGAGCACGCAGGGTAATGAGAAAGAGGCGCAGCTTCTCATTGCCGATAAATTACGCGAGATGAGGCTGGAAGTTGAGGTATGGGAGCCGGATGGGGAGGTCCTTGAGAAACACCCTTTCTTTTATTCCCCCCGCAACCGGTTTGCAGGCAGCCCCAATGTAGCCGGCGTCTTGAAGGGGGCCGGAGGGGGCCGCTCGATCATACTCAACGGACATATGGATGTCGTTCCCGAAGGGAATCTGGATCAGTGGAAGGATGCTCCCTTTAGCGGCAGCGTGGCGGACGGGAAGCTGTTCGGACGCGGGGCCACGGATATGAAAGGCGGAATCGCTTCTCTGCTGCTCGCAGTCGGGGCGATCCAGGGACTTGGAATAAGACTGAAGGGCGATGTCATTGTCCAAAGCGTCGTGGAAGAAGAAAGCGGCGGGGCGGGAACGCTGGCTGCGATTGTAAAGGGATATACCGCCGATGCGGCTCTGATTCCGGAGCCTACCAATATGCGCATCTTCCCGAAGCAGCAGGGCTCGATGTGGTTCCGGATTGAGGTCGAAGGCCGCTCGGCCCATGGCGGAACCAGGTATGAGGGGGTCAGCGCGATCGAGAAGAGCATGACCGTGGTGCAGCATATCCGGGAGCTTGAGGAGCAGCGGAATGCCGGGATCACCGATCCGCTGTACGCTCATAATCCGATTCCCATCCCGATTAATATCGGAATTATCCAGGGAGGAAGCTGGCCTTCTTCCGTACCGGATACGGTGAAGCTGGAGGGAAGAATGGGCGTTGCTCCCGAGGAAAAGCTTGAGGAAGCCAAAGCGGACATGTGCAGGTGGATGGATCAATTAAAGGACAAAGACCCTTGGTTTGAAGCGCATCCGCCAACCGTGGAATGGTTCGGCGCCAGATGGGTACCGGGAAGCGTCGATCCCGGGCATGAATTGATGCAGGTTCTCATGCAGCAATACCGGGAGGTCAGGCAGGAGGAGCCTGTTATTGAAGCCTCCCCTTGGGGGACGGACGGTGGCTTGCTCACACAGCTGGGCGAGACGCCGTGCATCGTTTTCGGCCCGGGCATTACGCAGGCCGCCCACTATCCGAACGAGCATATTGTGCTGGATCATGTGTTTGAGGCAGGGGAGATGATCGCATTGACCTTGATTCATTGGTGCGGTCTTGACGAAAGCGGAGGAGACCTGAGGATGGAGTTGAACCCGAAGAGGGCGGCAAGTATTGAGATGAAGACTGCGCTGCCGGGGCCGAATGCACAGCAGCTGCTGAAGCGGCGAATGGAGCATATCCCGAGAGGGCCCTTTAATATGGTTCCCACCTTTGCGGCCAAAGCGGAGGGAGCGCTGCTCACCGATGTCGACGGGAATACGTTTATCGATTTTGCCGGTGCGATCGGATCATTGAATGTCGGCCACTGCCCTCCTAAAGTGGTGGAGGCGCTCAAGGCTCAGCTGGACCGATACCTGCATCCCTGCTTTCATGTGGTGATGTATGAGCCTTACGTGGCATTGGCCGAGAAGCTTAACCAAATGACCCCGGGAGACCATAAGAAGAAAACCTTCTTCTTGAACAGCGGTGCGGAGGCCGTGGAGAATGCGGTGAAAATCGCGCGTAAATATACGGGCCGCAGAGCGGTTATCTCTTTCGAGCGCGGCTTTCACGGCAGAACCTATATGGCGATGTCTCTAACCAGCAAGGTGAAGCCCTATAAGAACGGCTTCGGTCCATTTGCGCCGGATACGTATAAAATGCCTTATCCTTACTATTACCGGGCGCCTCATGGCATGTCTCAGGATGAGGTGGACGATTATCACCTGCATCAATTCGAGGACTTTTTCTTGGCGGAGGTTCCTGGCGAAGAGGTCGCTGCGATCATTATGGAACCGGTTCAAGGAGAAGGCGGCTTCGTGATTCCGTCCGTCCGGTTCGTTCAAGGCGTGAAGGCATTGTGCGAGCAGTACGGGATGCTGTTTATTGCCGATGAAGTACAAACCGGGTTCGGGCGGACAGGAAAAAACTTTGCGATGGAGCACTACGGAGTCATACCGGATCTGATGACGTTGTCGAAGTCGATTGCCGCCGGTCTACCGCTCAGCGCTGTAACCGGCCGTTCGGACATTATGGATGCGCCCGGTATCGGCGAAATCGGAGGAACCTATGGGGGAAGCCCGCTCGGCTGCGTCGCTGCTCTGAAAGTAATTGAAATGCTGGAGGAAGAGCGGCTGGCTGAACGGGCGGCGGAGATCGGGGCGGCAGTCAGCGGGCGGTTCCTCCGGCTGCAGCAGGAGCTGGATCGTATTGGGGACGTCCGTACTTTGGGCGCGATGAGCGCGATTGAGCTCGTGAAGGATCCGGTAACGAAAGAACCGGATAAAGAGCTGACCGCGCGGGTACTGCAGGATGCGCATCAGCATGGTGTGATTGTGATGGGGGCGGGGATTTACAGCAACGTGATCCGCATTCTAAGTCCGCTGGTGATCACGGACGGGCAGCTTGCCGAAGGGTTAGACGTGCTGGAGCAGGCGCTCAGAAATGGCTTAAGCGATACCTGACAGAGAAAGGGGAGATGCGGCATGAAGAAGCAGCTGTTTATCGGCGGGGAGTGGGTGGAAGCGGGCGAGTACCGCCCCTTATTCTCCCCGTACAGCGGTGAACAAATTGCAGAGGTTGCGTATGCGGATGCAGCCGAAGTCGATCGTGCGATTGAGGCTGCAGAAGGGGCAAGACCTCTGATGGCCGGTATGCCGGCGCATGAACGGGCGGCGATATTAGAAAGGCTGGCGTATTTGATCCGGGATAAGGAGGAGGAATGCGCCCGTTTGATCGCACTCGAAGCCGCTAAACCGTTAAAGACGGCAAGGCTTGAGGTGGAGAGAACGATCACGACCTACAAGTTTGCTGCGGAAGAGGCGAAGCGGATTCAAGGCGAAACGATCCCGATGGATGCCGCACCGGGAGGAGAGGACCGTATCGCCTATACGATCCGCCAGCCCTTAGGGGTCGTTGCGGCCATTACTCCATTCAACTTTCCGATGAATCTGGTTGCCCACAAGGTTGGCCCTGCCCTCGCTGCAGGCAACACCATCGTGTTGAAACCGGCCGGTCAAACGCCGTTAACGGCTTTGCTGCTGGCGGAGCTGTTGCAGCAGGCGGGTCTTCCGGCGGGAGCGCTGAACGTAGTTACAGGCAGCGGAAGTGTGATTGGTGAGCGCTTAGTGACCGATGAACGGATTCAAGCCGTAACGTTCACGGGAAGCCCGGATGTCGGGATCGCGATCCGCCATAAGGCGGGCCTCAAGAAGGTGACTCTGGAACTCGGCTCCAATTCCGCTTTAATCGTGGATCAAGGGGTCGATTTGGATGCGATGATCGCAAGGGCGGTTACGGGGGCTTTTTCCTTTTCAGGGCAGGTGTGCATCTCGCTGCAGCGTATTTATGTTCATGAGCGGCTCTTCGATGAGTTTGTCCGCAAATTCGCCGAGCAGACCGGGAAGCTGAAATTAGGCGATCCTTTGGATGCTGAGACGGACCTGTCCGCATTAATCAGTCTTCGTGACGCTGAGCGTTCCTTGCAATGGATCACGGAGGCCGTAAGGCTTGGCGCCGAAGTCGCGGCGGGCAACAGGAGAGACGGCAATATCGTTCACCCTACCGTTCTGCTGCATGTGGATGCAGCAGCCAAAATCTCATGCCGGGAAGTATTTGCCCCAATCGTCATGATTAATAAGGTTTCCACGATAGAAGAAGCCATCCAGCTGGTTAATGACTCCAAATATGGACTGCAAGCGGGCATTTATACACCGGACCTCCGAACGGCGCTTGCCGCTGCAGAGGCTCTGGAGGTAGGGGGAGTCATGATTAATGATATTCCCACCTTCCGTGTGGATCACATGCCATATGGAGGCGTGAAGGAAAGCGGGACCGGGCGTGAAGGGGTAAAGTACGCGATCTTGGAGCTAACGGAGATGAAACTGATTTGTTTCAAAAAATAAGCCGGTTCATGCGAGAAAGACCTTACCCGCGCGGGTGAATCTCAGCGCTGCGGGTAAGGTCTTTTGGGTATCATGTGGCTGACCGCCGTCAATATTGTCTCCCCACCGCGCTGGGAGGCTGCGCGAGTGCAGAAAATTTAGTGTAAAGGGTGGTTTATTCTTCTGTACTTGGAGCTGGATCTGGAGCTGAAGCAGTAGCTGGAGCTGGAGCTGGATCTGAAGCCGGAGCCGGAGCTTTTTCTTTCTGCTGTGCTTTCATCAACTTGTCTTTCATTTCGTCCCTCTTTTGCCGGCGGTCCTTCAGCGACGCGTGCTCCGGTGTTTCCTGATACGTTTTTCTTCTGCCGATCCGGCGCAGGTTCTCAGGCACCAGATTGAATTTCTCATCTTTCATGAGAGCAATAATGCCTGTGCTTTCCGGCTGCTGTCCAATCCCGTAGATTTCGTTGAAATATTCGTCTGCACGGCCCGGTACATAGTTTTTCGGCTCGGGATAACCGACGATGACGCCTTCATAATTACGCAGAATCACTTTATCCTGGCTTTGCGAAATCAAGTAGTTTGGCTGAAGCGCAATTTTCCCGCCCCCTCCCGGTGCGTCGATGACGTAGGTCGGCACCGCATACCCGGAGGTATGGCCGCGCAGCGACTCGATAATTTCCAGTCCTTTGGATACGGGGGCGCGGAAATGACCGATTCCTTCGGATAAATCGCATTGATAAATATAATAAGGACGAACGCGTATTTTCACGAGATCATGCATGAGCTTTTTCATGATATAAGTGCTGTCGTTGATTCCAGCCAGAATCACGGACTGGTTGCCTAAGGGAACTCCGGCGTTTGCCAGCATTTCGCAGGACTTTTTCGCTTCGTCCGTCATTTCCAAGGGATGATTAAAATGGGTATTGAGCCAAACCGGATGATATTTCTTAATGATGCTGCACAGATGCTCCGTAATCCGCTGCGGAAAAACAACCGGGGCCCTTGTGCCGATACGGATGATCTCAACATGGGGAATTTCCCGCAAATTTTTCAGTATATATTCTAAAATGTTGTCGTTAATTAATAATCCGTCCCCTCCGGAGAGCAGAACGTCACGAACCTCAGGCGTATTGCGAATATAAGCGATCGCATCGTCCAATTGTTTCTTCGGAACCCCCATACCCACCTGACCGGAGAAACGGCGGCGCGTGCAGTATCTGCAGTACATCGAGCATTGATTGGTCACCAGAAACAGAACCCGGTCAGGGTAACGGTGAGTTAGGCCGGGCGTTGGGGAATCCTCGTCCTCGAACAAGGGATCCTCCAAATCGTATTTTGTTTTCAGCAATTCGGCGGAGATGGGAACGGACTGCATACGGATCGGGCAGCGCGGGTCATCGGGATTCATAAGGGATGCGTAGTAAGGTGTGATATTCAAAGGGATCGTCTGCGTCGAAATGCGGACACCTTCCGCTTCATCAGGGGTTAAATTCACTACTTTCTTCAAATCATCAAGGGTCCGGATGGTATGCGTCAGCTGCCAAAGCCAATCGTTCCACTGCTCATCCGTTACGTCTTTCCACAGTTCAATTTGCTTCCAATCTCGTCGTTCCATCATGCACCTCCTGTAAGGATTCCTATACACCTTATGAAGATGCAAAAAGCATGCCAACATCGCTTGGCGTGATCCCCAAAAAATAAAGAGCCCCATGACGGAGCCCAAAGGGACGAGGTTTACGGTTTTTTCGGGATGCCGTACCGGTTCAGTTTATATTGCAGGGCTTGGCGCTTGATGCCCAATGCCTGAGCGGTGAGCGTGATATTGTATTGATGGTCTTTCAGCGCATTCGCGATCGTTTCCCTTTCCATTTGTTTAACCTTGTCAGTCAGCCTCCCGGTGGATAGAGGCGCAATTGGTTCGCTCCACGGACGTGTTAAATGAGCGGGAGCTGATGGTTTGGCCTGATTCTCCATGAGAGAAACGGGAAGGTGGTGTTCGTCTATGGTTTCACATTCCAGCTCCATCATATTGTATGTGGATTCGATGGCATGGCTTAATTCGCGAATGTTGCCGGGCCAGTGGTAGCCGGTCAACCGGTTCATGGCGGCCGGGGTGATTCCTGTGATCTTCATGCTGAACATCGTATTAAATTTATCGATGAAATGCTGCGTGAGGAGCGGGATGTCTTCTTTTCTTTGCACCAGCGGAGGCAGATAAAGATTGACGACATTGAGCCGGTAGAATAGATCGCTGCGCAGAAGCCCCTTTTCCAGCGCCTCTCTCGGATCGATATTCATGGCCGTTATGATCCGAACGTCCGCTTGTTGTTCATGGGTCCCTCCGATCCGGCGAACCATGCCGTCTTGAAGAACACGCAGCAGCTTGGCCTGCAGCAGTAAATCCAGGCTGTTCAACTCATCCAAAAAAAGAGTCCCCCCATTAGCCTGTTCGAATAAGCCGGCACGGTCAATCGCACCGGTAAACGCTCCTCTTGCGGTTCCGAACATGATTCCTTCCATCAGCTCGTGGGGGACTGCAGCGCAATTTTGGGCAATAAACGGACGGCTTCTGCGGGCCCCGGCATTGTGTATGCTTTGGGCCAGCAATTCTTTTCCGGTGCCGGTAGGTCCGCATATCAGCACAGGCGAGCTTGTACGTGATGCTTTTTTGGCGAAGGAGACCGTATGAAGAAAGGGTTCGTTCTTTCCAATTAAATCACTGAAATGATAGGGGGCAGAGCTCGCTTTTTTTTTATCCTTTTGCGGAGATTCGTAGATTTGATGTCTGAGATCCAGTATCTGGTCGTGGAGATGAACAATACTGGTAATATCCTTTGCCACTTCCAAGGCACCGATGATTTCTCCGTCCTCCATAAGAGGGTAGGTGCTGTTAATCGTGGTGATCCGTCTTCCTCTGACATTCACATAGGTCTGTATTTTTTCACGGATTTCTTTACCAGTCTGCAAAACCTTAACGAACGTGCTTGTTTCATTGGTCAGGGAAGGAAAGAGGTCGAACACATTTTTCCCTAGAACCTGCTCCCGGTTAAACCCATCCGTTTCAGCCATTTTTTCATTATAAAAAACGGTAATTCCCTTCTTATCAATGAGATGAACACCTACATCGATGATATTCAGCATTTGCTCAAAATAATGGGTTCCCTCATCTTTCTGATCGGACATTAGGTTCACCCGCCTCACGAAGGATGCTTCAACTAACACCTTATGCGGCTTGGCAGAGTAAAAGAACATTCCACCCGCGGGCGGCTCATCCTGCCGGTGCTGATCATTTATGACTGAAATCTTGGTAATAATAAGAAGAGTTAGGTATACTGGAATTAAATAAACTGAATTAGGGGTGATCATCTGAGAAAGCAAAAGCCAATGCCACTTGATGAACTGCTGAAGGAATTACAAGGACAAACATCGATTCAAGAAGATCCGGATCATATTTCTTTAGACGATTTGTTTAATGAATCGTTCATGAGCAAGCATTCCAGTTTTAAGAGTTTTGGGGAGTTTCTGGAGAAGGGCAACTTTCAAGTAAAGACACGGGATGATATCCACAACATTCATGATGAGCTGTTTGATCGTCATGTTGCAAGAGAGACAGGCTTTATGAATTGGCAATCCATGCTGGATACAGCAACTGCGGAGCATGCCGGTAAATAGTGAGCATGAGCATGAGCATGAGCATGTGAAGCCATGTGAAAAGTGAAAAATGAATTTAAAAGAGGGCTGACTCAAAGGGTTAAAATTTTAACAATCACGCCTTCGCCGGTAAAAACGGCTGTACAGGTCATCGAACCTGTACAGCCGTTTTTTCGTCCGTCGTTGCCTGAAGATACTCATGTGGAACCTTAAATCCACGGCGTTGTTGACGATACGAATAAGAGGTTTTTTCAGCATATCTTCATGCAAGTAACACTGGCAGGGTAAGTTGATACATGGTTTGAGACATCCCAGCCATCATTGCTCTTCCCTTTGGCATAAAATATCTGATAACCCTTGACCTATACTGGATTTCATACAGTTAAAAAGAGTGTCATCCGATTGAGCCTGCCTCTATACTGGATTCCATACAGTTATATCGTCTCAATTGAGCCTAATGGAGCTTAATTGCAGTTAGACTATTTAGTAGACACGCCTTAATGGAAGATCTGTATACTTAAAATAAAAAGGTCGAGGTGTGGAATGGGAGAAAAACGCAAACGATACTCGCTGGAGT
>NZ_JBHSOW010000019.1:0-7369 GCF_042656405.1 Paenibacillus solisilvae
CCGGACTTTCCCAGGTAAGTGTATTCCATTTGCTGTTTCCTCCCTATCTTTTATTAAAATAATCCGCTCGTTTCATAAAAACCGATTCGACTCGTTCGACAATTTTTCCGTCCTGTTCGGATCTTTGTCTCACTTCGTTCCATTCCTTGTCTTGTGAGAATGCTTCCCACTGACTTGTCCGTTCTTCGATGCTCTCGTATTTCATCGTGTAATAAAGCTTGGGTCGTTCTTCTAAATCCTCCCAAAAATCACACACCTGCATGCCCAATCTGTCGAAAATACCTAGTGTATGATCGGAAAAGCGCTTTCGAATTGCATCGATTCTTCCCGGAAGAATCGTATAAATTCTCAATTCGTATATCATTCGTCAATCACCTCCGCTCATCGATTCTATTCAATTATAGGTAATCAATCCTGTCATGAGAAGAAGTGAAAAAGTTTATATTAAGTTACCTGAAGTTAACTGTTCAAATTACGCAGCTTGAAATAAATAGTCAGATTTAGCGATAAAAGAGGGAAACAAGGGATTAAAAACCATTGTTTTACTTACTGCAACGTAGTCATGTTATATTCGATATCTGCAGCCATTTGTCATCATGCTATCGTTTGTATGAAGAGGTCAGCCAGTTTTTCTGGCTGACCTCTTCTGTTTAAATGGAGTATTTAGCGGTAGTCGGGGTAAAAAGCACAGTGCAAGAAGGACTAGGGGCTGCCGGCAGATACAACATGAGAAAGTAACACGGGCATGAATCCGTTAATTGGGCTGTTTGCGCGCTTCCTCTTCTAGCCGGAGACGTATGTTGTCCCGTTTACGGTCAACACATGTATGCCCTTTGCGCCTACAAGCCCTTTATCCACTTTCGTTCTCGAAACTTGAAGCTCCGGAAGCCGCTCGTCAACCAGCTCCGGCTGGATCGCTTCGGAAAGAATCCTGCCATCGAAGCCGGATTCCGGACGAAGACCGATCAAATGGCAAGCCGTCGGAGCAATATCGACAATACCGCAAGGAATATCGGAAACATGGCCTTGCTTGAAGCTGCCGCCGACGCCCAAACAAAAAGCATGGACATCGTAAGGACTCGCCGTACCGTGCGTCGAAAGAATCGAAGAGGACGTAGGCGCATGAATCGTGCCGGGCACCCCGTACTCATTCGTCGAGTTATCCCATCTAGGCTGGACCGCAAGAAGCGGAGCACGGTTGTGATTGATTGGTCCGAGCAGCAGCTCCAACGGCAGGACGCCGGGCAAATCGCCGATAGACGGATCTCCGAAGAACACAGTATCGCACCACTCCTGAGCTTGCAGCCATTCAACGACAGCAGTGAGATCCTGCAGCGACGGTTCTTGTCCAGCGGCAGCGTAGATATAGTGCCCGGCTGTGACAAACTGGGATTGCAGCCCCAATTCGTCGCACGCCTTCTGCAGATGACCCTGCAGCGACCCCTGCGCCTGCAGGGTCGAATGGCCGTGGTCGCTGATCAGGAAGATGTCCAGCTGATCGCTAAGCCCTTCTGTTTCCACGGCTTTTAGAACTTCCGATACGCAGTGATCGATCAGTTGGAGAGCTTCTTTGCTTTCCGGAGATCCGAGTCCGTAATCATGCTGGCTCGAGTCCGGTTCGGATAACCATAAAACCATCACTTGGTTATCCGGGTTTTTCAAATGAATGTCGGTCAGCGCCCGTACAGCCCATAGCGCACGTTCCTTCTTCACTTTGGTTTGCTCTTCCGGAACGGGACCGAGCCGATTATGCAGCTGTTCAAGCTCGCTTATTCCATACCAAGAGGACGGATTGATGACCAGCTCGGGATGATTCAAGTTCCACAAGAGCGAGGCTCCCGGCGAGCTGGAGGCGGCTACGGCGAGACATTTCCCTTGTTCGTGCAGCCGGTCCCCCAAGGTCGGAAGCAGGATGAACGGCTCGGATTTCATCTCCCTGTATGACAACAGATGCTTATCGTTTCCCGTTTGGACAAACCCGTCCTCGCCAAAGCCAGGTACATATTTCAAATTGCTGACTACGCCGTGGCTGCCGGGATAACAGCCGGTCGTGAGCGTTGTCATGCTGACCCGCGTTTCCGACGGAAAAGCAGCATGAAACGAAGTGAACAGCGTGCCGCGTTTCATCAGTTCGGCATAGGTCGGCATAAGCTCGAGATCGACGCTATCCGGTCTCAGCCCGTCTGTTCCGATAATCAGCACCCGACGATTCCCTGTGTGATCGTTGGCATGTAATTTCATCCGATAGCGCTCCAATCTTTATCCATATTCACTTTATGCAGCCTCACCAAAGAGTCTCCATAAGGCTCGGCTTTTAATACAAAGGGGAAACGATCCAGACATAAGCACAAATCAAAATCTTCGGTCGGCGCGGAAGCTTCACCGCGAACGTCCAGAAACTTGCCGGTCTTGCTCTCATGGCGCATGTAATGGACAATGGCTGCAAAATCATTGGGCTTGCCTTCCAACGCGTTTTTCACATAATTCGCGAATAACGTATCTTCATCCGCCTCTTCCACCGCTTCCCAGCCCATGCACACCAAAGATACGTAATCCGGATTTTTCGCACGGATATAATCGATGATTGCCTGCGCATTGACAAAACTTCCCGTAATAATTTCATCGGCATGAATCGCGTTGACAATCCCTTGCGTACCCGCGCTTGTCGTATGCACGACGGTTCTCCCGTTAAAATCTACAGATTCAACGGAAGCGGGGGAATTGCCGTAATCAAAGCCGGGTTGAATGAGCCCGCCTCTTTCCCCCATCAGAATGAACTCTGGGTTTTCTTCCTTTAGCTTATAAGCCATCTCGATGCTTCCGATCGGAAACAAGTCTTTAACGCCGTTGTTCATGACATAGCAAGCGACCGAGAAGGCCCGAAATACATCAATGATGACAGTCAATCCTTTCGCTTGCCGAGCCCCTTCTACAAACTGATAAATATTGATTTCCATTGAAAATTCATTTCCTCTCTCAGTAAAACACATTCGTTTTTACTTTAGAAATTTTCTGATATTGTCCGCCGCTTCCTTCATCGCTTGCTCGGCCGGGATATTGGTCGTAACCGCTTTTTCCATGGCTTTGTTCATTTCCGTCTCAATCCGTTTTGTCTGTTCCAGCGAAGGCACCTCTTTAGCGTAATCCAGCTGTTTCAACGCAACGGTAAAGAGCGGATTTGCAGTATAATAGCTTTGCATTTCCTGGGATGTCACCGCAGAATCGCGTACTGGTAAATAACCTGATTTTTGCGAGAAAAATATCGTTTGCTCCGTGGATGTCATAAACTTGATAAACTTCCAAGCAGCATCCTGCTTTTCCTTGGGAGCATTGGCCAAAATCGCTAGGTTGGCGCCGCCCGTCGGAGTTGCGTACTCGTTGAATTTCGGCAGGAACGTTGCGCCGAGTGGAAATTTCACGCTGCTGCTCAGGCTGGCGAGGTCGGCGGTACTGCTGATGAAGAAGGCGACCTGACCGTTGTTAAAGCTGGTACTCAGGGTTTGGCCCGCGCTGGCGCCCGCTGTACTCGTTCCGCCGACCGGAGGCATCATCGTCTTGTCCTTGTTGACCATATCTACCCACAATTGCAATCCGCGCGCCGCTTCAGGCTTGTCCAGCAGAACCGTCTTCATGTCGGGTCCGAGGACATCACCGCCATTGGACCAAATCATGGAATAATCATACCAACCCGACATACTGGCGGCAAAACCGAAACGCTCGATTTTCCCATTTTTGACGATCATCGCTTTTTTTGCGGCAGCCTGAAGGTCATCCCATGTTTTCACGGGAT
Source organism: Paenibacillus solisilvae (assembly GCF_042656405.1). NCBI lineage: Bacteria > Bacillati > Bacillota > Bacilli > Caryophanales > Paenibacillaceae > Paenibacillus > Paenibacillus solisilvae. Next base: position 3,791 of record NZ_JBHSOW010000019.1, read on the forward strand.
CTTCCGGATTCAATCCGATTTCCTTCATAATATCTTTGTTGTAATACAGAATCGGCGTGCTTCGGTTATACGGCAGCGTATATTGCTTCCCGTTCAACGCGGTGTTGACCATCAACCCTTTTTTCATGTCGGCAAAATTAAAATCAGGATCGTTTTTAATGTAGTCGTCCAAAGGCAGCAGCGCTCCGTTATTGGCAAATGCAGGCCACACCCGCGTATTTAATTGGACGATGTCCGGCACGCTTCCGCCCACGATTGCAGCCTGCAATTTTTGCCCGGTTACATCGTAGCTTTCTTGAAACACCGGTTTGACCACAACATCAGTTTGCGATTGATTGAACTTGTCGATTTGCTGCTGGAGAACATCCCCTAATTCTCCGCCCATGGCATGCCAGAACTCGATTTGAACAGGGGCGGCATTGTTGCCCGCTGCCGTGCTTGCGGAATTGCCAGTATTATTTGCCGTGCCAGTGGCGCTGTTATCGGCTGGTTTGGCGTTTGAGCAGGCGGACACGATCATTGCGAAAGCGGCGAGTGAAATAATGGACTTTTTCATGGGTATGCTCCTCCGGGAAGATAAAATAATAGCTAAATGTTCCTTGCGGTTATTTCAAGCCTGTAGTAGCGATCCCCTGGACGATATGCTTTTGCACCAGGATGAAGATAATAATCAACGGCAAAATAATGAGCGACGACGCGGCCATGACCAAATTCCACTGGGTTCCTTTGCTACCGCCTTCCTGCGAGATCATACTCGACAAACCGACCTGAAGCGTTCTTAGTTCCTCGCTGTTCGTTGCGATAAGCGGCCAGAAAAAGTCGTTATAGTGCCAGATAAAGCTGAGCAGCACGAACGTGAGAATCGGGGATAACGATAACGGAATCATGACGTGCCAAATGATCTGCCGATGAGTGCAGCCGTCAAGCGTTGCCGCCTCCTCCAATTCTTTGGGAACCTGCAGGAAAGCTTGTCTGAACATAAAAATTGCGAAGGCGCTCGCGCAAAACGGAACGATCAATGCCCAGTACGTGTTGAAGAATCCGAATTGTTTAACGATAAGAAAGTTTGGAATAAATGTGACTTGGATTGGAACCATCATGGTTGCGAGCACCATCAGAAATATCGTTTGCCGGCCCTTGAAGTTCATCCTGGCAAAAGCATAGGCGGCAAGGATGGAACTAACTAATTGAAACACGGTAATCATGATCGTCATCGTTACGCTGTTTCTGAAGTATGTCAAGAAAGGCGCGGACTTCAGCACATCGACAAAGTTCGACCAATGAAGCGTTGCCGGGATGAACTGCGGCGGATAAATGAATACTTCGTCATATGCTTTAAAGGAGGTGATAAACATCCAGACAAAAGGAAGAGCCATGATGATCGAAAGCACGGACAATATTCCGACGATCATCGAATTTTGCAACGTCTGCATGGTTTTCATCAATAATGCACCCACTTTTTGGAGACATACATCTGCAGCCATGTGATGACAAACAGGATGATAAACAGGAACACCGATACGGAAGAAGCGTAGCCTACTTCAAAAAACTCGAACCCGAATTGATACAAATAATAAATGAGCATGTTCGTGCTGTCCGCCGGTCCCCCGCTCGTCATTGTAAGCACCATATCGAAATCTTGAAACGAAGCGATGACCGCAACGATGATAATAAACAAAATATAAGGCGAGAGCAGCGGAAGTGTAATCCTGAAGAAGATATGCCTCTCTCCTGCACCGTCGACCCGAGCCGCTTCGTACAAATCTTCGGGAATGTTTTGTATGCCGGCAATCAGCAGAACGGTGTAATATCCGACAACTTTCCAAACTTTTACGATGATCAATGCGACCATCGCCCAGCCCGGTTGGGTCAGCCAAGGGATTTGCGGCCCTCCGAGCAGCTCCGAAAACCAGTTAAGCAATCCGAAATGCTGATCGTACATCCAAATCCATACTGTACTGACGGCAACCATCGGCGTGATGTACGGCAGAAAAATCAAGCTTCTGAAATAACGGATACCTCTGATTTTTTTATCAAGCAGAACTGCTAGCACGATGGCGGCGGCAACCGTAAATCCGACTGAAAAAACTCCGAATATCAACGTATTTCCGACAACCTTCCAAAAATCATTATCGCTCAGCATCGTTCGGTAATTTTGCAGAGCGACCCAATTAAAATCGACAGAGATCAAGTTCCAATCGGTAAAGCTCAACACAACCGACATGATTAGAGGCAGCATCACAAATATAACGAGAAACGCCATGGCCGGAAATATGAATAGATACGGCTTCAGAAAACGGCTGATGTTTCTCTTCCTCTGCGGAATTTGCTTCGTCAGCTCGGCTGGCACTCTTGTTATCCCGCTTGCAGCAACCTGACCTTCCACGTCTTCCATCTCCTTATCTATGTGAATTATCTTCATTTTAAGTAGCAAGTGTCAGGGGGAAATTAACCTGAAATTAAAATAACGTTAATGATTACGTAATGTTTTCCCTATATTGTATAGATATAATCTATACATGAAGGAGACGAGGACATTTGTTCAATTTGCAGCAGTTAAAGATTTTAGTATTGATCAACGAATATAAGAAGCTGACGGTTGTCGCGGAATTGCTCCAAATCAAACAACCGTCTGTCACGTTTCATATGAAGAATCTGGAGCGTGAGGCGGGCGTGCAGCTTTTTATCTATAAGCATAAGATGGTGCTGCTAACCGAAGAAGGGAAAGCGCTCCTTCATTATGCTTCCCGCATTATCTCGTGGACCGATGAAGCGCAGCAGGTACTGTCCGACTACGCACAGTTTAAAATCGGTAAAATCGTTATCGGATCGAGCAATACGCCGGCGACGTATTTCCTTCCGAAGCTGCTCGGCAGGATGCGCGAGTTTTATCCCGACGTTCATATCGTCCTGCAGGTGAAGAACTCGCCGCAAATCGTGGATATGGTGAGAAAATTTGAAATTGATTTCGGTCTTGTCGCCGAAAACAAAGTCGACGATCCGGATCTCGTTTGTATGCCTTTAATTGACGATGAGCTTGGTCTGGTTGTTTATCCAGGCCACACGCTGGCTGACGCCGACAGAATTGGACCGGAGCTGCTTCAAAACGAATATTGGATTTTAAGAGAACAGGATTCGGCTTCCCGCCGGATGATGGAGGCTTGGGCAGGTCAGCATCAGATCGAACGCAGGGGCGGCATCGAGCTTGGGACGACGGAAGCGATCAAGCGCGCCGTCATATGCCGGGTGGGCATATCCTTGCTATCTCGTTTAGCCGTTGAGGAAGAGGTAAAGAAAGGGCAGTTGATTTATAAAAGTTTGGACTCGGAGAATTTGTCGAGGGGTATATTTTTCATCTACAACAAAAACCGGTTTTTTACACCGATCGTTAAGGAGTTTATCGACTTCTTCCAAACGACGCGGTTTTGAAGGAAAGCGATCAAAACGACAATCTCTCTCAAGAGTGTCGGGCATGCGATATTAAATCAACAGCACACTTTACAACTAAAATAAAGGGGCTGTCCCAAAAGTAAGTTTTAATCACTTGGCAGATAGCTTGTTTCTGTAAAGAAGCACGAA
>NZ_JBHSOW010000020.1:0-8788 GCF_042656405.1 Paenibacillus solisilvae
CCGGACTTTCCCAGGTAAGTGTATTCCATTTGCTGTTTCCTCCCTATCTTTTATTAAAATAATCCGCTTGTTTCATAAAAACCGATTCGACTCGTTCGACAATTTTTCCGTCCTGTTCGGATCTTTGACTCACTTCGTTCCATTCCTTGTCTTGTGAGAATGCTTCCCACTGTCTTGTCCGTTCTTCGATGCTCTCGTATTTCATCGTGTAATAAAGCTTAGGTTGTTCTTCTAAATCCTCCCAAAAATCACACACCTGCATGCCCAATCTGTCGAAAATACCTAGTGTATGATCGGAAAAGCGCTTTCGAATTGCATCGATTCTTCCCGGAAGAATCGTATAAATTCTCAATTCGTATATCATTCGTCAATCACCTCCGCTCATCGATTCTATTCAATTATAGGTAAACAAACCTGTCATGAGAAGAAGTGAAAAAGTTTATATTAAGTTACCTTAAGTTAACTAGCGTGATCGGTGAAGGGTTTTTCTGGGCATCTCCCACGAGAATAGGAGAGCAACATTCCGAATCTCCCCTCGTGATATAACTAACGATGTAAAACAAAAAGAGGAGATGAGGATATGAGCAGATTGAACGGTAAAATCGCATTAGTAACAGGGGCCAGTAGAGGGATTGGCCGGGGAATTGCCTCGCGTCTGGCCCGTGAAGGGGCAGTTGTCGCTGTACATTATGGCAATAATCATCAAGCAGCCGAAGAAACGGTTCGGGAAATCCAGCAAAACGGCGGTTCTGCTTTTGCGATTGCCTTGCCCCGTCTAAATGATGGAAGCCGCATCATCAATATGTCTTCATCCGTTACACGCATAGCTCTCCCTAATCTCTTGGGTTACAGTGTATCCAAAGGTGCGCTTAACACCCTCACTTACGTCTTGGCGCAGCAGTTAGGAAGCCGAAATATTACAGTAAATGCCATTTTGCCTGGAATCATCGATACCGACATGAATACCGGAACGCTTCAGGATCCAGATGGGCGGAAATTCGCCGCAGGTCTTTCCACTTTCAATCGATGGGGGCAGCCTGAGGATGTCGCAGATATTGCTTCGTTCCTCGCCTCTTCGGACAGCCGATGGGTAACCGGACAGTTAATCGATGCAAGCGGAGGCTCTCATCTATAAAGAAACCTGTCAAAGGCTTGGCCGCTGCCAATATCCCAATAATTTTCATAATAAGTGGCTATTTCCTATGATTTAATCCTACCACTTTTATCATGGCTAACATCTTTGCACCATAACCGAATTTTCGATCTGATAAAATAATGGAAAATCAGTATGGAAATTTAGCTATAAGGAAAAAATGGTGATAACTATGTGAAGTGGAGGAATGGGAAGTATATGCGGGATACCGAAAAAATTACGGGAACTCAGCTAGGCTTATTACTATATATTTATGTGCTTTCCACACTCATCTTATCCGTTCCCGGAGTGATGGTGAAGTTGGCCAAGCAAGATGCCTGGTTGTCGGTGTTCCCTTCCGCTTTAACAGGTTTGTTGACCATATGGGTGATGATAACACTCGCGAATCGTTATCCGGGGTTGACGATTATTCAATACAGTTCAAAAATTATCGGGAAATGGCCGGGAAAATGTTTGGGGGTTTATCTCTCCTACTATTGGTTTTCTTTTATTGGTGTTTTGTTATACGGTCACGCCGGGTATGTTCATACGTTTCTATTACCGATAACCCCAATTTGGGTCGGGACCCTGACGATCTTGATCCTTAGCGGTCTGGCTGTTTTTGCGGGAATTGAGGTCATCGGAAGATGTAATGAGTTCCTTACACCAATCATCATTGCTTTTTTGATTCCGCTTTTTATCCTGGCGATTGGGGATTCAGATCCAGGACAGCTAAAACCTGTATTAGCGGAAGGAATCGTGCCGGTATTAAAGGGGGCTTTCGTCCCATCAGGTTTTATGAGTCAGTTTTTTTTGTTGGGCTGGTTCCTTCCGTTTTTAAATCAGCCTAAAAAGGCGCTTAAGATCTCGTTGATCTCGCTTCTTGGTATTGTTCTTTTTCTCTTTGTCATTAATTTACTGACGATCATGGTCCTCGGTCCGATAACAGGCAAATTAAATTATGCATTTTCATCTCTCATTCAATATATTGGTGTTCAAGGATCATTCGAACGTTTAGAAGCTTTTACTGTTACGATTTGGGTGATGGGACTCTTCGTGAAGTTATCGGTGACGTTGTTTATGCTTTGTTATAGTTTAAGCCAGCTCTTCGGCATCCGGAGTTACCGGGATATCATTGCTCCAGTTACCCTTTTGTCCATGGTTGGATCGGTTTGGATTTTCAAGAACTCAGCGGAGTATCAAAGTTATATTAGTATATATTCTTTCAATGCTTTTTTTACGCAAAATCTGCTGCCATTGGCGCTTCTCCTGATAGATAGCCTAAAAAGGAGCGTGAACAAATCACTTCTTTAAAATCATGTTTCCGAGGGACTTAAAAGCAAATGTATAAGGGGAAACTACGCTTGCTATGTTAACTCCCGCCATTAACAAAGATCCGATAACAGCAGCCGCCCCCATTAAGCCGCCGTATACTGCGGCTTCTTTGGTTTGTTGCTTTCTGAGCAATGCTTGTATGCTAACAAAAGACCATACGGCCAACAAACATACATATCCCCCTATTTGTACGATCATTCCTTGATCTCCTTTTCATTCCATTGTAGAGGAGGGCCTGCCATCCCTGATCCACGTACATTAAGCTTTACCGCTATCGAAATGTCTGCTTCGGGAAACTTTGTATCCCATTGTTCTTTCAACGCTTTCCACTGTTTGGGCTGATTTCGGTAAATTTCTTGGCCGAAACCCACAATATCCACTTTGTATTTCTTTTGGATTTTGGATAAGAAATCCTGGACTTGTTTTTCAACTGATTTCTCTAATGCATGCTGTACAAGTTCGAGGTTCTTTTGTTGACCGATATCCAACAAAGTATTATTTTCATAAAGGCTTCCTTCCCCTTGGAGTTGAACAATGATTTTGACTTTATTACCACGTATTACGGGGGTTATCCTTCGCTTTGTACTCGTTAAAACCATACCTACATTTCCATTACCTTCCGGCAAATTGGCGGTGACCCTGCCCAACTTCATCTTGCCAGTAACCCAAAGTAATCCGCCTGTTTCTTTTCCGTTCAAAAAACCGGCTAATTTGAAATTCTTAAAAATCGCTGTTCCTGAAAGCTTAAACATGTTGTTTTCGCTTTGCTTCATTCCTTTTAATACAACATCAGGTTCAATAACTCCCATGATCGGGTTGATTCCTTCGCTCGATGCTGCTATAAAAAAATCTCGCAAATCAACCGCTGTCTCGCTCCCTGATAATTCCATTTCCTTGACGGCTTCGGTAGGCACTTGTTCAAAAGGGTACTGGATTTGCAAAATGTCCCGCCCTTCTCTCCCCTTTACAACCATTAAATTGGTTCTCAATCGATTACGCGGATCGTGGGTGAGATAATCGAGTACACCCTTAATTCCGTGTTTAGCTAACGGTTCACCTATAAAAACAGTGCTGCGATGAGCGGTAAATAACCTGCGGGATAATTTTTTCTGAAGCCTTTGGATAACTTCATTGATATTTTTTCCAGCAGCCGTTATAACAAAAAACTTTTCTTGTTGTCCCGGCCCACCACTAGGCCCCCCTGGACTAGATGGAGGGATTGCGATCTGAACAGACCCTACGATGTCCCCATCATCCTTTAGGTCGATTGCACTGCCCATGACGAATGCAATGTCGTTTATCTCCGTATGGTCCCAACAACCGCTTGTGATCAATACTATGAATAGTAAGCCGATGAGCATGAATGGTTTCATTCTGAAGTTCCTTTTCCTTTCTTCACCCAGTGACGAGCTCGTATCCTAATTTTTCTCGGATGACTGCCTCCCTTGACTGGGACTTGGTTTCTGACCTTGCGGTTCACGAACCATATTGTTAGATGCTGCGATCTGGGGGCGCCGAGTTTTATTCCAAATAGGTGAACGGATCAATACATCTTTCAATTCCTTAATCTTAAGCGGGGCTATAGGAGTAAAATAAGGGACGCCGAACGAGCGAAGGGATGTAACATGCAGCACGATACCAATGAACCCAAGTACAATACCGTAAAGTCCTAGCGTACCCGATAAGAGCAGCATCGGAAAGCGCAGTAATCGAATTCCGTTTGCAAAACTATATCGTGGAATGGTAAACGCTGCAATGCCAGTAATGGATACGATAATGACAACCGGAGGCGATATGAGTCCCGCCTGCACAGCCGCTTGGCCCATAACCAATGCCCCTACGATGCTTACCGCCTGCCCTATTTGTTTGGGTAAACGAATCCCTGCTTCCCGCAGCGCTTCAAATATGACTTCCATTAATAATGCTTCAATCACGGCCGGAAAAGGAACCGGTTCCCTGGAGCTTGCAATACTCAGCACCAGGTTAGTTGGAATCATTTCCTGATGAAAGGTCGTAATGGCAACATACAAGGGAGGAGCGAATATCGCGATGAATATGAAAAGGAATCGAATCCACCGAACAAAAGTTGCGACAGGCCAACGCATATAGTAATCCTCACTCGCCTGCAGCCCAGCCCAGAAGGTCATCGGAACAATTAACGCAAAAGGAGTGGAATCGACAAGAATGGCTGCCTTCCCTTCCAATAGTCCTGCAGCTACGACATCTGGCCGCTCCGTACTAAGTACTTGCGGAAAAGGGGAGTAAGGGAAATCCTCAATAAATTCCTCGATATAACCGGAATCGAGGATACCATCGATCTGAATCCGGGTTACCCTCTTTCGAACCTCCTCAATTAAAGCACCGGTAATAATACCATCAATATAAGTGATGACTACTTTGGTTTGTGAAAGCTCCCCAACCGTAAATGATTCCATTTTTAGCTTCGGGGTTTTAAGTCTGCTTCGTAAAAGCCCTATATTTGTTGAAATATTTTCAATAAATCCATCTCTGGGTCCACGAATGACGGGTTCCGAAGAAGGCTCTTCAAGGCTTCGTTTTGCTTTATCGGAAACCAGAACGATCATCGCACCGCTGTCCCCTGCCGCAAGAACCGCAGCACAACCATTTAACAAATAACGAACAATTTCAGCTACATTGGATGTAACATTCGTCGTCCCGATGGAAATTGCCTGATCGTCCAGAACTTCTACTTCGTCAGGTACCAAAACATCTTTCATTGTCCTCTTAGATATCAACATTTTCAGTACTTGATCGTCAAGCAACTTTATGTCAACCAAACTTTCAACATATACGACTAAACATTGAGTATTACCTGCTATCCGGACTTTGCGGTATACGATATCGGAACAGTTTTGGAAAACGCTTTTGAAGATCATCTCATTATGCTCAATATCCGGGGATAACTCGCGGTTATCTTCATCATCGAACTGAGGCTCCTTCATGGCCGTTCGATACTCAAGTTTAATACGCATCCTTTTCCCAAACCATTTCATTGATAAGACCTCCTGAAAGTCAACACCTATACTATCTCCATTTTTTGAGAAATATATTTATGTAATCGCTTAAATTGTAATAGGTCAAATTTCAAAAAAAGTTTATCAGTATACTAAAATGAATAACGATTTAATGGTTCGGGTACTATCTGACGAAGACGGTAAGTACCCTCTCCCCCATCTATTGTTTCAGCATGGAAGCAACTGAAAGTTAGGTAGAATTTTGGGTTATGAAACAAATGAAGATAAATAAATATCTGCAAAAGACATAAGTAAATATACCGCTAAAATTGGATAGAATAATTGAAGTAATCTAACCCTTCGGAGAAAAATAGGCTCAAGCCGTCAGGAATGTCCTGACGGCTTGAGCCTATTTTTCCTTCCATTTCTTCCCGATAGGGAAACGGAGCGGCGACGGTACTAGACTATTGCGCGACATTTACTCGTACTGACAAGAAAAGAAATGTATGTGGACCTGGGCGAAGACTATTTTGAAAAGCACAAGCAATCAGCTATTGTTCGGAATTCGGTTCGAAGACTTAGAGCTTAGGTTTTGCCGTTACCATTTCAGAAGTTTCCTGATCCACGATCAACAATATTCCTAGGCGCTGCACATTTTTAAAAAATGAATGAGCTGCGTTCTCTTTAGTATTGTCTTTTTACCAAGTAACCGTAGTTAATTTTCATGGTAGCTTAACGAGAATGCAAATAAGCTGGTAGTTTTTCTAATGATCTATGCTACAGTCACGATGATAGGCTGATTCTTTGTAATTATTATAGTATGCTCCTGTTGTGCCGCAAAGCTATTGTCAGGCACACATAAAGTCCACCCATCCTGCTGTTCGACGGCATATCCAGCACCAGTAGATAAAAAAGGCTCGATTGTAATGACCAAGCCCTCTTTCAATACACGTTTATCATGCTTGTTATAAAAGGGTAGAATCTCTTTGGGGGTCTCGTGCAGGGATTTACCAATACCGTGACTGCACAGATTCTTAATCACATTATAGCCGCCCTTTTCAGCCTCGATTTGAATAATCCTTCCAATTTCGTTCAATTTTACTCCATGCTTCAGTGAAGAGATCACCTTCATCATCGTATCGTGCGTGTATTGACAGAGGCGTGTTAAAGATGGATCGTAAGGGGGCATTGGAAAAGAGTGCCCTGCATCCGCAAAATAGCCCCCAAGTTCGGCTGAAACATCAATGTTTATTAAATCGCCCGGTTGAATCTTTCGATCCCCCGGTATACCATGAGCAATTTCATGGTTAATGCTAATACATGTGTTGCCGGGGAAGTTATAAGTTGTTTTAGGTGCAGGCACAGCTCCATGCTTTTTCAAAAACCGTCCTCCAATATCATCCAGTTCCTGTGTCGTAATTCCCACACATACGTGACGTTTCATTTCACTAATCGTCAATGCAACGATTTTGCCAATTTCCTTCAGACCATCGATATCGTTTTGAGATCCTATTGTCATAATTGACCCTCCATTTTCCAGATAACTCCATTTTACCACATAGGAGAAATATTCCGTTATCCTGCCCGTTCGTAGCTTAAGCCTTTTCAGATTCTTACTCTTGGGTATCCATATTATCCAGCCTTCCGAACGATACCTTTCGAGGGAGGTTTTTTGACTGCAAACTCTCATATGCACCATTTATATCTGGGACGTGCTGTTTGGTCAGCACCAGTCCCCGAACAGTATTAATCAGAGGATTTCAATAAGTTTATTTGTGTAGATATGGTTGTATTAACAATACAAGACCAATAATTGCACATATTGCTGTTCCAATTCCAGAAAATACAAAATAGGCTGTTGAAGGCTCACTTGTTGCCTTCCAACCTTGGGTTATCCTCCAAAAAGTTTTTGGTTTTATAGTGGCTAACAATGCAGCTCCAGTCCAAAGTACAAGAAAAATAGTAATTGCTGTAGTAATTACTTTTATCTCTGGCGGTACCATCTTCATCCCTTCCCTTCCCTACACTTCTGGGAAAATAACAATTTCCTTAATTTGTTTCTTAAGATTTGCTTCCAAGAAAGAGTCCCAATATCCAGTGCTATCTTCTATAATAAGCTTTTTTAACAAGGGTTTGATCTCAAAAAATAACACGACAATTTTATGATGTATTTCGACGGGGGCATACACAGTCTTAGTAAAACCAGAGAATCTAAGTTTTCTGTCATAGGCGATCGAGATTGATTCACATTTGGGATGCGGAGTCACTACGATCGAATCAACATCGTTGCTCTCTATCTGCCATCCATGTGTAACAGAGAACTTTTGAACCTCGGCTACAACCTCATGAACCTTATCCATCGAAGGAGCTATACCTTGGTACGCGATTATTATCATATAAACCTCCGATTGTCAAACATTATTTACTCACTAGTTTAGACGCAAAGTCCTGTTGTTGTAGAGTAGGGGACTGGTTTACCAGTCCTCCCTCATCAAACCGTACGAGCAGTTTTCCCGCATACGGCTTTCCGATGTTCTTCACCTAGCGCAGTATAACTGCCCCAAGCACTGACTCGTTTCAGTCCCATACGACCGAGTACCTCGGCGACCCTTCTCGGGTGCAGTTGGTTCCGCTTGTGCTTTTTGTTCCAGTACAGTGTCAGTCTACGAATAATATGCCAGTCAACTTTTAATAGAAATTTGTTCGTCATGCCAGGATCTACGCTGCCATAATAGTTCTTCCACCCCTGTATGATGGGATTGAGCTTGTCCACCATTTGCTTTGGTGACCAGTAAAGTCGCGCACGAGGCGCTGTTACTTCCTTTACCTTGGCACGCATCTTTTTCATCGCCTTTTTGGATGGAATACTTCGCAAGTCATAAAATTTCCCAGACTTAAACAATTTCGGCATGCGGCGGTGATGGAATCCGAGAAAGTCGAATCCCTCTTTATCCAACCACAGGTTCACAAGCTTGAACTTGTACGTGTTCATCGTCAATTCCAATTTCCTGAAAACTGCCTTAAGCACCTGAATGGCTTCCATAGCGTGGGGTTTATTTTCACATAAAATAACTAGATCAATCAGCATACCGCACTAGTGTGCCGATATGGGAAAATTGCTTTTCCCATAAGGTATCGAGATAGTTCAGGTAGATGTTCGCGAGTAGCGGAGAGATGACTCCACCCTGAGGGCTTCCGATTTCCGTGTTATGAACCTGTCCATCTTCCATGACACCGGCTTTCAGCCACAGTCGAATAAGTTTCAACACTCTTCGGTCACTCACTCGTTGTTCCACGAGTTTGAGCAATTTGTCATGCGGGATATTGTTAAAGTACCCGGCGATGT
>NZ_JBHSOW010000021.1:0-21986 GCF_042656405.1 Paenibacillus solisilvae
GATTGAATACCGGTGCGCGCTGGCAGCATAGCTTTTTTCTAATGTCTACTTGACAGGGGTATGACCAGTGGACAGGGGTTTCAGTGATTCCTCTCGTGAAAGGCGACTTTCTTGTGAACAAAAAGTGAATACTTTATGTCTAAAATGTGATACAATAGTGACATAACTTAGCCACGGGAGTGTTGGACATGAGAATGGACGCTGAAGCAGAACTGAACGGTAAGCGTATTCATAATAAGGACGAAAGCCGCTGGGCATCGATTCTTCAGAAGATAGGGTTTGTACTGGCGCTTATGGGAATTGTCATTACAGCCATTTTTTGCAGGGATTTTAGTGATACTAATCTTGGGCTCATGATTGGGATCGGCTTTATTATCGGAGGCTCGCAAATTACCGTCACAGGTACGCTTGTCCGCCTGATGCAGGCAGGATCACCCCCTTCGGTACCGGCAGCTGCTCTTCCGAAAGCAGCGGACCCTATTACCTAAATTTGGAATAATTATACTCACCATATAGCAATTTCACTAACAGCGTTTCTACCGAATTATGCACTTGATGCATAGCTCGGTTGGGACGCTGTTTTTTTATTGCAGCCGTTTCCGCAGAGCAAGGTGCATGTCCCATTCGTGAACGACTGTTGAACGAAAAGTGTCTGAAAAGAAACAGAACAATGACGGTTCTGTTAACGCATGATTCAACGGATATTTCATCTGCTATGCTATCTTCAAAGAGCCAAACGCAGCTTATATAGAGCATGCAAGGAGATGAATATCACATGAAGAAATCAACCAAACTCCGCGGCTTGATGCTGCTGATTACCGGACTGCTGACGACGGTTCTCCTCTCTGGATGCGACGGGAAATACGTTGTTTTCGATCCGCAGGGACCGGTTGCACAGACGCAGTACCGGCTTATTATTTTGTCCGCTATTCTCTGTGCCATCGTTGTTATTCCGGTGCTGGGCATAACCGCCTTCATCATATGGCGCTACCGGGACAAACCGGGCAACAAGGCACCCTATAAGCCCCATTGGGATGACAGCAAAGTGCTGGAGATACTCTGGTGGGGGATACCGATTGTCATTATCGGCATCCTTGGTTATTTTACAGCCCGTGATACCTATGCACTGGCGAAGCCGCCGGTGACGGACAGCAAGCCGATTGAAATCCAGGTTACGTCGCTAGACTGGAAATGGCTGTTTCAATATCCGGATCAGAATATCGCTACCGTCAATTACGTTCACATTCCGGCAGGCGTCCAGGTGCATTTTGAACTGACCAGTGACGCGCCGATGAACTCCTTCTGGGTTCCTCAGCTGGGCGGACAGGAATATACAATGCCGGGAATGGCCATGTCGTTATGGCTTCAGGCAGATAAGCCAGGCGAATATTATGGAACTGGCGCTAACTTTACAGGTAAAGAATTTGCTCATATGCGGTTTAATGTAGTAGCCGAGCCGCAGGAGGATTTCAACAAATGGGTAGACAGCGTCAAGAAATCCGGGCATGAGCTGACGGAAGCCGGTTACAAAGAGCTGTCCAAGCCGTCCAAATCAGAGGAGCAGACCTTCTCCGCATACCCGCCGAATCTGTTCGATTCCGTCGTTGATAAGAACGGCGGCCATTACATGGATATGGGGAACATGGATGAGGGCTCCAAAGACGACAAGCCTGCTGATGATCCCAAGGACGGCAATTCCAAGGATACTCATGACATGGGCGGCATGAACGGAATGGAAGATATGGATGGCATGTCTCATGACATGTCCGATATGAATCATGAATAATGACCAATCATTAAGCAGGTATTTACGAGGGAGGGCCTAACATGATAGACCGTATTAAAGATTTTGCCTCCCATTTCTTTGTGACCGGCGATCCGCTCATTTACGGCGCGGACGTCTCCATTGGCCTAACTACGCTGGCCATACTGTTCGTCCTCTTTTACTTCAAAAAGTGGGGCTGGCTCTGGCGTGAATGGCTGACAACCGTCGATCACAAAAAAATCGGGATGATGTACCTGATTGCTTCTTTGCTTATGCTGTTCCGGGGCGGCGTCGATGCGCTGCTCATGCGCACGCAGCTCGCACTGCCTAATGTGAAGTTTTTGGAGGCAGACCACTATAACGCGATATTTACGACGCACGGTACAATCATGATTTTGTTCATGGCGATGCCGATGATGTTCGGGTTGTTCAATATGGTCGTTCCGCTTCAGATTGGAGCACGGGATGTGGCTTATCCTTATTTGAATGCAGTCAGCTTCTGGCTGTTCCTGTTCGGTGCGATGCTCTTCAATATATCATTCGTCATCGGGGGGTCGCCGGATGCAGGCTGGCTCAGCTATCCGCCGCTCTCGGAGATGTCGCATAGTCCGGGTGTCGGGCAGAACTTCTATTTATGGGGCATTCAGATATCAGGGATCGGGTCCTTGGCAACGGGGATCAACTTTATCGTAACGATTCTGAAAATGCGTGCTCCGGGTATGAAAATGATGAAGCTGCCGCTGTTCACATGGTCGGTATTCTCGAGCAGTGTCATTATTATTTTCGCATTCCCGATTCTTACGGTAACACTCGCTTTATTATTCATCGACCGTTTCATGGGAGGCCATTTCTTCACAATGGATGGCGGGGGCAACCCGATGATGTACGTCAACCTCATCTGGATGTGGGGCCACCCGGAGGTGTATATCGTCGTCCTTCCGGCGTTCGGGATCTTCTCGGAGATCGTCAGCACATTCTCGCGTAAACGGATTTTCGGTTATAAATCGATGGTCTTCTCCTTAATGAGCATCAGCGTCCTTTCTTTCTTCACCTGGGTGCATCACTTCTTCACGATGGGCTCGGGAGCCGACGTCAACGTCGCCTTCGCGCTTGCGACAATGGCCATAGGGATACCGACGGGGGCAAAAGTATTTAACTGGCTCTTCACGATGTTCCGCGGCCGAATTCGTATGGAGCAGCCCATGCTCTGGACGCTCGCTTTTATACCCTGCTTCGTTGTCGGCGGCGCGACCGGGGTCATGCTCGCTGTTGCTCCGGCCGACTATCAGTACCATAACAGCTACTTCCTGATTGCTCACTTTCACCAGGTGCTGATCGGCGGTGTTGTGTTCGGATATCTGGCAGGTATTTATTATTGGTGGCCGAAGCTGTTCGGCTTCAAGTTAAATGACCGGCTCGGCAAATACGCCTTCTGGCTTTGGAATATCGGGTTCTATGTCTGCTTCATGCCGCAGTACGCGCTTGGCTTCATGGGTATGACAAGACGTGTTTACACCTATGGCTGGGATATGGGCTGGGGCCCGCTTAACTTGGTATCTACGGTCGGTGCCTTCTTCATGGGGATCGGGTTTATCTTTCAAGTGTGGCAGATCGCTTACAGCGCCAAATACGGCGAACGCGATACAACAGGAGATCCGTGGAACGGCCGTACGCTGGAGTGGTCCATTCCTTCACCGCCTCCGGTGTACAACTTTGCGGTCGTGCCGGTGGTGGATGAGCGGGATTCATTCTGGGAAGACAAGGAGCGCCGTGATTTTGCTCCGGCTCCGCTCGTTCAAGCATCCGAGCTGGAAGCTATTCATATGCCTCGCAATTCCGGGGTGCCGTTCGTATTCTCGGCTTTCTTCTTCGTAGCCGGCTTCGGCTTTGTATTTGATTGGCTGTGGATGGCTATTTTAGGTCTTGCCGGTGTCGGTGCGACACTGCTTATCCGTTCGTTCCAGTATGATACGGATTATTACATTCCGGCCGAGGAAGTCCGGCAGATTGAAACGGCTTCGGGGAGGGCGGTATAATGCAGCACGCTGTTAACTCGGCAACTCATAATCAGCATGATGATCACGCACATGGTCATGACCACCATGATCAGGAATCGATGAAGGTGTTGGGCTTTTGGATTTTCCTTGTGACGGACTGCTTGCTGTTCGGTACATTGTTTGCCACCTACATGGTCCTGCGGGCTCATACGGACGGCGGGCCTACGGGCAAAGAGCTGTTTGAAATTCCAGGCTTTATCGCAGAGACCTTTATCCTCCTGACGAGCAGCTTCACAAGCGGATTGGCTGTACTCGCCATGAACAAAGGCAAGGTTAAGCAGCTGATCGGCTGGTTGATTGTAACCGCTGTGCTTGGGGTCTCATTCGTCGGGCTTGAAATCAATGAATTCGTAAATATGGTTAACGAAGGTGCGACGATTTCACGCAGCGCGTTTCTCTCGGCATTCTTCACGCTGGTTGGGACGCATGGTCTGCACGTATCTATCGGCCTGATCTGGATGATTGCCCTGATGATTCAATTATCCAAACGGGGTATCACGTCAGTAACGCGCCGCAAAATAACCGTAATCAGCTTATATTGGCATTTTCTCGACGTCGTGTGGATCTTCCTCTTTACGGTCGTCTACTTAATGGGGGTGATGTAGCGTGAGTACACCTGCACAGGCGCAATCCCATCACGATCATAGTCATGATTCTCATCATGAAGATCATGGATCTTTGAAATCGTATATTATAGGCTTTCTCTTATCTATTGTGCTGACAATCATTCCGCTCATCATCGTTCTGAAGACGGATATGGCCAAGACGCCGACAATCATTACGATTATTCTCGCTGCGGTTGTCCAGCTGCTCGTTCAGCTGTTCTTCTTCATGCATATCCGAGAAGGCGAGAAGCCGCGGTACAATGTTATGGCGCTCATACTTGGTATCTTCATCGTCATTGTCATCGTAGGCGGTTCGATGTGGATCATGTCGTTTAATTCAATGGTGCAGTAAGTCTTCTTGGTAACCAGGCGTTCCTCCTCAAGAGGAATGCCTTTTTTGCGTCAGGGAGAGAAAATTCCTTTCCTAAAAAACTTTTGTTGTACAGTGAACAAAACGGCATACCTGAGCGTCATATTGGCGATCAAGAAAGAATAAGGTCATGCAATATTCCAGATCAGCGCGCGGAAAGGGGCTGCCGTATGAGCACGAACGTGCTGCAAACAGAGGATGGGCAGACGGTAAAACTCGCCGTTCGCGGCGATAATCATGCCCTTGCCACCCTGCTCAGAGATAACTATACGGTGCTTTATCGTTACCTGCTCAAGATCACGATGAACCGATCAATGGCAGAGGATTTGGCTCAAGAGACGATGCTGCGAGCCATTGAGCGAATCCGTACCTTTGAACAAAAATCCAAATTTTCGACCTGGCTCATTGCTATTGCAACCCGGCTTTACATGGATGAGATGCGCAAGAAGCAGAGGGAGAGGAAATGGCAAACGCAGGAGCAGGCAATGGCTGCGCTCCGATTCGATGCTGCTATGAAGCAGGACGATTGGCCGGATGCGCTCGATGCTCTGGGAGCCTTAAATTATGATATTCGTGTTCCGATTCTGCTTAAGCATTATTACGGCTTCGACTATGAGGAAATTGCCCGCTGGCTGGGCATTCCGATCGGTACCGTAAAATCAAGACTCCATAATGGGTTGAAACAGTTAAGAAAGGAGCTGAGTGACGATGAGATCAAAAAAGACACCGCAAACTGAATCTCAAGCTTTCAGCGGCAAGCATGACAAACTTCTTACTCCCCCACAGGATTCCCGGCTTGAGGAGGATATAGCGTTTCAAGAGCTGTTTGGCGATCACCTAATGAAATGGGATGCTTCCATTACGCCGCCCATCCCGGCACTTGACGATTTGGAGCAGCTTGTTACAGACCATAAACAACAGCTTTCCCGCCGTTTGTGGCGTGACTTGCTGCTGTTATGGGTCATAGGAGGACTGGTCATAAGCGGGATGCTTCTTTTATTGCAGCACAATATAGTTGTTTTTGCACTTGTGCAAATAGGCGCAATCGCTGCTGCGGCGATCTTTCTTATGATTGCGGTAAGATCCAGCTCCAAGGAGGGACGGCATAAATGGACAAATTAACCCTCAGCATCATTTGGATACTCGTGGGGATCGTTCTCATCTGCCAATCCTCCTGGCTGTTTCTAAACGCGAGTAAGCATTCGCCCCGCTATCGCTGGTTCTGGGGAGTGTGGGGAATGATTCAATTTCCGCTGCCGCTGCTATTTTATTGGCTTTTTGTCCGCATGGACTGGTCTCAGAAGAGATCGAAGCCCGAAGCTTAATTTGTTGTAAATGGGGGAGAAGAGAAATGGACGATTTGACGACTGCTCAGCTTGTGAGTATTATTGGACCGCTTGTGTTTATTCAACTGCTGCTTCTAATTATCGCTCTCCTGGTTTGTATTCGTGCCAAGGAGACACAGGGGCCAAGGTGGATGTGGATCCTCCTTATTTTGTTTGGGAGTTTTATTGGCTCCATCTTATTTTTTGTGATGGGGAGGAGAACATCATAATCGCAGCCGAACATAACCAGCCTCTATTACATGTCCAAGGTTTGACGAAAATTTTCGGAGCGGCCAAAGCTGTGGACGACATTAGCTTTACGATTGGCGAAGGGCGCTGTGTAGCGCTTCTGGGTCCCAATGGAGCCGGAAAAACAACGACGATTCGGATGCTGACAGGACTTCTTGCGGCCGACTCAGGACAGATGCATGTTCAAAGTCTTGCTCCCGGTGCCGACCGACGGCAGATAATCGGGTATTTGCCGCAGACGCCAGTCTTCTATGGATGGATGACAGGCAGAGAGTACTTGATTCACGCCAGCAGGTTATGCGGCTTGAGCCGGAAGGAGGCAGCAAGCCGAAGCACAGAGTGGCTGGAACGCGTTGGCATCATAGAAGCGGCGAACCGTCGCGTAGCTGGTTATTCCGGCGGCATGAAGCAACGTTTAGGGCTGGCCCAGGCACTCATTCACAGGCCCAGGCTGCTGATCCTGGACGAGCCTGTTTCAGCGCTTGACCCTATTGGCAGACGTGAAGTTATGGGGCTGCTGCGCGATCTCAAACGAGAAACAACGGTTCTGTTCTCAACTCATGTTCTTCATGATGCAGAGGAACTTTGTGATGATGTTTTGATTATGAGAGAGGGCCGCATTGCGATAGGGGGGAGCATTCTAGATATTCGGAACGAGCATCGTAAATCTGTTCTTTTTCTTGATACAGAAGGAGACCGGAAGTCACGGGAATGGTTGAATCAATGGCTGCAGCAGCCCTTGCAGGGCATCCAATCCTATGAACGGCTGCCGAGCGGGAGCGGAGTGAAGCTTATCGTAGATGAAATCAACATAGCTAGGCAGACGGTACTCGAACAATTATTGGCATCAAATGTCCAATTGACCAGGCTAGAAGTCGGATACACGACATTGGAGGATCTATTTATGGAGGCGGTGAGCGGATCTTGAGCAAATGGCGGGTACTCTTTAAGAAAGAATGGCTGGAGCTTAGTCGAAGCTACAAACTGATTTGGCTGCCGCTGGTTTTTATTTTACTAGGTGCTATGCAGCCGGTGACAACCTATTTTCTGCCAGAGATCCTGGCAAACGCCGGTAACTTACCGGAAGGAGCGGTCATCGAGATTCCAACACCACATGCTGAGGAAGTGCTGGCACAGACCCTGCAGCAGTTTGGTACGCTGGGACTGCTCATCATCACGCTATCCTTTATGGGCACCTTATCAGGCGAGCGAATGAGCGGCACCGCGTCCATGATCCTCGTGAAACCTGTATCTTATTTATCTTTTGTCAGTGCAAAATGGGCAGCGATGCTGACACTCGCTATGCTGGCATTTATGGCAGGCTACGGTGCGGCTTGTTATTATACAGCAGCTTTATTCCAAGCTATGAATTGGCAATTGGTCGTCCACAGCTTCCTTCTCTTTGCTCTGTGGCTTGTTTTCGTCGGAACGTTGACCATTTGGTTCAGCTCTATGCTGCGCAGCGCCGCGGCAGCTGCATTTAGTGCCCTTGCCGCGGCAGCTGTACTTGTATTGATAGCTTCGATGCTTCCCGAATTCCTTGCATGGAATCCTGGCAAGTTGTCCCAGCTTGCTTTATCACAGCTTACGGGTCATTCAAGCGCTGAAACCTGGCCTACCGTTGGAATGACAGCACTGTTAACTATGGGGTTGGTTGTATGCGCAGCCTGGATCCTCCGCAGAAGCCCTTCTTCAGAGAATGTTTAACCACATGACAATGATGCTCTATTGGACTTCCCTACTTTTTTTTAGTAGGATAGAAGAATCAAGCATCGGTTAATAGTTGACAGGGGTTGAGAACATGTACAAGCTGGGGCAGCGAATTATTATCGTTTCAGATTTGTTTGAACAGAGCCTTCCCGTCGGGGAATATGGCTATATAATTGCTTATGATCGTAATGCTGATAATGCATTTGACTACGTCGTCCGTGTACCGAAAGCGAACCGTAATTTCTATGTTCCTTCAGCTGATATAGAGCTTGAAGAAGTTCTCATTCAGATCGAGGCAGAACGGGTGGAACGGGAAGCGCTGATTGATTATGCGCTGGCAACTCATAATGAAGAGCTGTTCTATCGAATTATGAATGGCGGCGAGGATGAGACGCTAGAGGATGACAGCAGCAGCGAAGGGCAAAGCCAAGAGGATTTTATAAGACAAGTTCGATTGAAGGCATGGATCTGAGGAAGATCGGTCAGCCTGAAGCAGCAAGAGCCTCCAGCTCCACTTCTAAAGTAGTGGTCTGGAGGCTCTTTGCGGTACCCTGTGAGATACCAATCTTCCTATAGGTTTTCTAATGGCAGATCATCCGGACATGGTTCGATGATCAAGTCAGCGGTGATGCCTGCCAAAATTCCCGTTGACAATATTTTCAGCGAATTTATCTGCTTTTGCTATTTGCTTGTCTCCCTGCTCACGGGTCAACTTGCCGTCTTTCACGGCTTGATTGATCCGCTCCACCATGACCTTTTTCTGAATGGCAATGAGTTTTTGTACGTCAACGCCCTTTTCTTTTGCCAAATCAGCAAGCGTTTTACCTGAGGCGAGCGCTTGTTTGAGCTCATCACTGCTCATGTTAAGCTGCTTGGCAAGCGCAGACATATCGCTTCGTTTGCCGATGATATATCCGCCTCTTGGACCTTTGCCCTCACCTTGGTGAGGCTGGAATTTCATATCCACGATCCGGTCCAGATTACTTGTGAACCGCTGCTTTTTCTCATCTTGTCTCTTGGCAAAAGACTCCGTCAAAGCCTTCTTCAGCTGATCTCTAGTGACGCCTTGTCCTTCTGCGATTTGGGCGAGTGTCTGGCCTTCCTTAAGCTTCTGCCGAAGGGTTTCTTGATCGAGCTTGAGTAAAGTCAGCACTTCCTGTCCGACTAATCCCCCCATCCCCTTATGTCCATGGTGCCCGTGAGGGCCATTTCCTGCCTCTGCTTGAGCTTGAACGGGAAGATCCGTTCCTTGGCCGGCTGCCTCGGGGGCAGCTGGCGAGGACTGCGCTTGCCCAGTTTCAGCAGCATAAGCGCTTAGTGGAATCATCAGCGCCAGCGCTGTGGTAACACATACAGCTTTCAAGACCTTCATTGCCATTGTCCATCCTCCTAAAAGTTTTTACGATACGTCCTTGACTGCGCTTCCTGCGAGTAAAAACTGCTTCGGAAGCACGGGCCAAGTTTTTACTTGAGCCCCATGATAGGGGTACCGCACAACGCAGTATGTACACGTTTCCTTAAAAGGAAATGAAAAGAATATAAAAACAGCCTTAACTCCAAATTGATTTTCTATGCACAATCATGGGATGACGGCAAATTGATTTTCTATGCACAATCATGGGATGCCAGCAAATTCATTGAGTTTGGGCGGCAGGTTCGTTTATAATAGGTAGAATGTGAGCACAAGGATGGAAAGGGAGGGACACGCGCCCATGAGTATTACGATTAAAGATGTTGAGCATGTCGCTAATTTAGCACGGCTGGAGCTTTCAGAGCAGGAAAAGGAACAGTTTACCGGACAGCTGAATGCGATCTTGAAATACGCAGAGAAGCTGGAAGAGCTCGATACAGATCACGTAGAGCCGACAAGCCATGTGCTGCCGGTTACGAATGTAATGCGGGATGACGTCAACCGCGAATCGGTTACGAACGAAGTTGCATTGAAGAACGCACCGGATGAAGAAGACGGACAATTCAAAGTGCCGGCGGTGCTTGAATAATAATGGCAGGCCTACAGCCTCGCCAAAACTGTAATTATGCTTACGAAGCGAGTTTTTGCTTGATATCGCCTCAATACTTAGGCTATCAGGCAAAGCCTTGCAAAAACTTAGATTATGCTTACGAAGCGAGTTTTACTTCGTAAAACTTTTAGGAGGTAGCGACTGTTGGCACTCTTTGATTTGAGATTGCAGGATTTACATAACCAACTAACGAGTAAAGAGCTGTCCGTAGGCGAGCTCGTTGACGCTTCATATAAGCGGATCGCTCAGACAGATGAAGCGATTCGAGCATTCCTTACGCTGAATGAGGAAGGAGCACGCGCTTCCGCAGTTGAGCTGGACAAGCAGCTCCAAGAAGGCGGAGAGCGAGGTCTTCTTTTTGGCCTGCCCGCTGGAATTAAAGATAATATCGTTACCGAAGGGCTGTTAACTACATGCGCAAGTCAATTTCTGAGCAATTACGATCCGATTTATGATGCAGCGGTCGTTAAGAAATTGAAAGCTGCGCAGACCGTCACAATCGGCAAGCTGAACATGGATGAGTTCGCAATGGGCGGCTCCAATGAGAACTCCAGCTTCTTCCCGGCACGCAACCCTTGGAACACGGACTACGTACCGGGCGGATCAAGCGGCGGTTCTGCGGCATCGGTTGCTTCCGGTCAAGTTTACTTCTCACTTGGCTCTGACACAGGCGGATCTATTCGTCAGCCCGCTGCGTACTGCGGTATCGTAGGTCTCAAACCAACCTACGGTCTAGTTTCACGGTTCGGTCTAGTGGCCTTTGCTTCATCGCTTGACCAGATCGGTCCGCTGACGAAGAACGTTGAAGATTCGGCGTACGTTTTGCAAGCCATTGCAGGTTATGATCCGATGGATTCCACTTCAGCGAACGTCGAGATCCCCGACTACGTTAGCGCGCTAAGCGGTGATGTCAAAGGGCTGCGAATCGGTGTTCCGAAGGAATATCTTGGACAAGGTATCGATCCAAAGGTGAAGGAAGCCGTTCTCGCGGCTCTCCAACAATTCGAAAGCCTTGGCGCCACATGGGAAGAAGTTTCACTGCCGCATACGGAATATGCAGTCGCTACTTACTATCTGCTTGCTTCCTCGGAAGCTTCCTCCAACTTGGCCCGTTTTGACGGCGTCCGTTATGGGGTACGCGCTGACAATCCGGACAACCTGATTGATTTGTACCGCAAATCCCGCAGCCAGGGCTTCGGCGACGAAGTGAAACGCCGGATCATGCTCGGCACTTACGCGCTGAGCTCTGGTTATTATGACGCGTATTACCTGAAAGCTCAGAAAGTCCGTACGCTCATTAAACAGGATTTCGATAACGTATTTGAGAAATTTGACCTGATCATCGGGCCTACGGCTCCTACGACTGCTTTCCGCATCGGCGAGCAAGTTGGAGATCCGCTGACGATGTATTTGAACGATATTTGTACGATTCCTGTCAGTCTTGCTGGAGTTCCGGCAATTAGCGTCCCTTGCGGTTTTGCGGATGGCTTGCCGGTTGGATTGCAGATTATTGGACGGGCATTCGACGAGCGCACCGTGCTGCGTGCCGCGCATGCTTTTGAGCAGCATACAGATCATCATAAACAGCGTCCGCAGCTGTAAGGATAGCGAATGTTAGGGAAGCAGGAGGGCTAATACATGTTTGAACCAAATAAGTATGAAACGGTAGTTGGGCTGGAGGTGCACGTCGAGCTTCACACGAAGAGCAAAATCTTCTGTGGCTGCTCCACGTCGTTCGGCGCCCCGCCAAATACACATACCTGCCCGATTTGTCTGGGGCATCCCGGCGTGCTGCCGGTACTGAACCGCCAAGCGCTCGAATATGCAATGAAAGCTGCAATGGCGCTGAATTGTGAAATTGCTGACATCAGCAAATTCGACCGCAAAAACTATTTCTACCCTGATTCGCCAAAAGCGTACCAAATCTCCCAGTTTGACAAACCGATCGGCGAGAATGGCTGGATTGATATTGAAGTGAACGGACAAACCAAACGGATCGGGATCACTCGCCTTCACTTGGAAGAAGATGCGGGCAAGCTGACACACGTAGACGGCGGCTTTGCGTCGCTGGTTGACTTTAACCGTGTAGGTACGCCGCTTGTCGAAATTGTATCCGAACCGGATCTTCGCAGCCCGGAGGAAGCTAAAGCTTATCTCGAGAAGCTTAAAGCGATCATGCTTTACTGCGAAGTATCGGATGTGAAGATGGAAGAAGGTTCACTGCGCTGCGATGCTAACGTCAGTCTTCGCCCATATGGCCAAGAGCAGTTTGGAACCAGAGCAGAGCTTAAGAACATGAACTCGTTCCGAGGTGTTCAGCGCGGGCTGGAGTATGAGCAAATGCGTCAAGCCGACGTGCTGGATGGCGGTGCCAAAGTTGTTCAAGAAACACGCCGCTGGGATGAGTCGCAGGGTAAAACCTTCTCCATGAGAAGCAAGGAAGAAGCGCATGACTACCGCTATTTCCCGGATCCGGACTTGGTTCAAATTCATATTGATGCGGAATGGAAATCCCGCGTACGCGCTTCGATTCCTGAACTTCCGGACGCCCGTAAAGCTCGATACACCACGGATTTCGGATTATCTTCGTACGATGCAGAAGTCATTACATCTTCCAAGAAGCTGGCTGATTTCTTTGAAGAGAGCTTGCAGTTCACCAAGGATGCCAAGTCTGTCGCAAACTGGATTATGGGAGACATGCTGGGTTACCTGAATGCAGGCGGTCTCGAGCTCGATGATATCAAGCTGACAGGTCAAGGTCTCGGTGAAATGATCGGTCTT
The DNA here is from genome assembly GCF_042656405.1 of Paenibacillus solisilvae. NCBI lineage: Bacteria > Bacillati > Bacillota > Bacilli > Caryophanales > Paenibacillaceae > Paenibacillus > Paenibacillus solisilvae. The sequence continues at coordinate 12,884 of NZ_JBHSOW010000021.1, forward strand.
ATGGAAAAAGGAACGATCAGCAGTAAAATCGCTAAAACCGTCTTTAAGGAAATGCTGGAGTCCGGTAAACGGCCTCAACAAATTGTTGAGGAGCAGGGGCTCGTGCAAATCAGCGACGAAGGCGCGATAGCTGAAGTCGTTGATCGTATCGTGAGCGCGAATCCGCAATCGGTTGAAGATTTTAAAGCAGGCAAAGAGAAAGCGATCGGGTTCCTTGTGGGTCAAGTGATGAAAGAAACCAAAGGAAAAGCGAATCCGGCATTGGTAAACAAGCTGCTGTTGGAGCGTTTGAACCAATAGAGCGAAGGCAATATTTTAGCATTCAAGAGAGGCATGTCCATTTTCCGGGCATGCCTTTTCATTTGTCCGATCAATCTTTGCCTGTTAGATTGTGGTACAATATAGGTTAACAATAAGGAGTTAATAGCGAACAGGAGGAGGCGGCTCATGCGCACAGGAAAATTTAATGAACGTATTATGGCGCCGCTTCTTGCTTTTCTTGTTCCCGGAGCAGGGCATCTCGTACTCGGGCTTCATCTGAAGGGGCTCCTATTAGTCCTAGGGACATTGACGGATATCGTGGCTATGGTTCGTTTTGCGGATGAAGGCGGAGGAACCTACGTATTGCTCATTATTTTCCTCGGGCTGGCCCTTCCGTTTTTCTGGTTTTACAGTGTATTCGACACCCTTCAGCAAGCGGCGCTATTAAAACATACGGAAGCTCAGAGCGTAAGCGGCGGCAGTGGAATTACTGCTGCTGTTCAGGGTATGGCGGTCCTTGCGATCGGAATTATACTGCTGGCACTTGTGCGTGCACCGTCGGTGCTCTCTTCATGGCTCGATTCATTAGGCAACTATATACCGGGAATCGGTCTTATTATGCTTTCTGCGCTTTTAGCGATGAGGAGGGGGAGCGGCATGTTTAAGCTGGGGCGAATCACGGCAGCTTGTGTCATCATTTCTGTTGGCGGGCTGTTATTATGGGATCAAGTTCAAGGCCGGAATGACATGGGCTTGCTCGGACAATGGTGGCCGGCTGCTTTTGTACTGCTCGGTCTGGAGGTTGTCATATACAGCTTCATTAATCGGACGGGGAGCAAGCGGCTGTCCTTTGATATCGGAGGCAGCTTCCTGGCTGTTCTAATTGCTATAACGGCTTTTACCGTCACTCAGTATGCGGCGATGCCAATACGCTGGCTGGATGAATTTAAAACCAACTTTGCTGGAATCAGCGGCTTTGGCGAAGAAAAGGGCTTCAAGTATACGAAAGAATCGTTCAGTATTCCGGTAGGTCCTGATCTTTTAACGATCTCGGTGGATAATCCCAATGGCAAGGTAAGCGTGAAGAAAGGCGAGGTAAACGAGATCATCGTGCAAACGGAAATCTGGGTGGATGTGACGGATCAGAAAGTGGCGGATTCCGTTGCTGAGCAATCCAAGGTTGAAGCAAGCGGAGACAAGAAGCTGTCTATTGAAGCAAAAGGTCATCCTTATGGTGCTAATGGCAGCCGTAAGCCGCGTATGAATATGATAATAACAATACCGGCATCTTCCGCGTTTGCTGCCCCGCCGCCGAATAATAAGGTGGCACCTGAGTCTGCGGACGAGAATAAAATAAATGAAACCTCTGGGGAGCTTCAGTCGTCTAATGGAGTAGGAGCCAAGCAAACTGCAGTTACGGGCAAATCAGTCGTAGGCGCACCGGAGAACCAATCGAATGACCAAACGTCTCCTCCCAATAATAATGATTCTAATGCAGAGACCAATCATTCAGATGAACCGGCTCAAACCAAATTTAACATCCAAGCTACGAACGGTACAGTGAATGTTTCCGGCCTTGTCCTGCCTGGCGGGTTGAACATCAAGATTACAAATGGAGAAGCCAATCTGAGTGATTTATTTGGTCCGGTAGATGTAGAGACGAAGAACGGAGATATTTCGGCTTCTGATATCGAAGGTGATGTTCAGCTATCTGCCTATAATGGTGCAGTCCGTGCACAGCAAATTTCAGGTGATTTTGAAGCTTCGACTCTGAGCGGCAATATGGAAATTAATCATATTTCAGGCCATGTCGAGGTCGATACTAAGAATGGTGAAATATTGATTAAAGAAGCTTTGGCTTCTGTTAAAGCGGATACGCTGAACGGTGACATTGAAATTCGCAGTTCTGTTGTCGGGGGCAGTTGGGACATTGACAGTTCAATAGGGGATATTAGACTCTTTATCCCGGAGCAGGGAAATTATTCGGTGAATGGTTCTGTTACCTTCGGTACCATTTCGACGGATCTGCCTCTAACCTCTACCAAAAAAACGATCAGCGGCGATATTGGTGCGGCGACCTACAGAATTGATATTGATGCGAATAGCAGCATTACGGTAAATCGTTACAGTCCATAAAATGATTTCCGCTTTCATTGACAAAATGAAAAGCAAGCACGTACAATGGTTCTAATGAATGAAGAGAAGGGCGTGAAGGGCATGGGCGCGACCGTTGAGCAAGCACTTGAGCAACTAAAAAATACCGGCGTACGTATGACCCCGCAGCGTCATGCTATCTTGAGTTTCCTTATGAATTCCATGACTCATCCGACTGCCGATGAGATATATAAGTCTTTATCTCCTGCTTTTCCTAGCATGAGCGTGGCAACTATCTATAATAATCTGCGCTTATTTGTTGACGCAGGGTTCGTTCGAGAACTGACTTATGGCGATGACTCAAGCCGGTTTGACGCTGATTTATCTGAACATTACCACGCGATTTGCCGTTCATGCGGTAAAATCGTTGATTTTGATTATCCACCTCTTACTGAGGTTGAAGCCGAAGCTTCAAGACAAACCGGTTTTAAAGTGGAAGGCCATCGCATGGAAGTTTACGGCCAATGTGCTGAATGCGCAAGGCCGCGGGCCTAACGATCCGGTTCTGTTCAGGTATGAGGATGAACGTGCAAGGGTAGAGGATTTACTCAACCTTAGCACGTTTTTTATTTGCAAACGCTAACGCGAGAGGAGCAGAATAAATTGGAAATGGTTCGAATTCGGCCTCGCCGCCAGGGCGGATGGCTGAAATGGGTTGTCATTGCAAGCGGATTGGTCGCGATGCTTGCCGGCACATGGCTTGGCTGGCAGCGATTTATGCCCAATAACACAATATTGAAACTTGATTATGGTTCAGACCATCCTATCATCTACAAAGGAACGCTCGTCGGAGCAAATGCAATTGTCGGCAGCAAAGACGCCTTTAAGCTGCCGCTGGCCTTTATACAAGAGCAATTAGGACTGCAAGAAGAGGTCTATTATGAGAAGAAAAGCGGTTCTATTATCTTAACTGGAGTGGACAAGCTGCTTCGGCTCAAGACGAACACATTAACAGCGACCATAAACAGTAAACCCTATAAGCTTAATATTGCAGCAGAAGTAAAGAATGATACGGTCTATATTCCGGTAACGCCTCTTGAGGAGCTTTATGGCATCCACGTGGAATATGATCAGAAGCTGCACACGGTTACGGTTATAAGGGCTGGAGAAGCCGTTCAACGTGCTGAAGCGCCCGAAGGGGGGCATATTCGTAATGAACCTACGATTAAAGCTCCAATTGTTCAGACGCTTGACAAGAAGGGTGAAGTACGAATATGGGGCGAATCCGAAGGGTGGTATAAGGTCCAGAGTACCAATGGAGGTATCATCGGTTACACAGCCAAAGACGATCTGAAACTAACTAAAGTGGAGCAAATTGCGCTTCCTCCTGAAGCAGTGCCCTTCCCGGCCTGGAAGGTTATCGGTCAGAAAATCAACCTAACCTGGGAAGCGGTCTACAGCAGCTCCTCCATTAATACGGACAATATCAGTGATATGCCTGGCGTTAATGTGGTTAGTCCGACGTGGTTCGAGCTTGCAGATGCTGCAGGCAATATCAAAAGCATAGCCGATATGCATTATGTCAATTGGGCGCATAACCGTGGCATGCAGGTTTGGGGATTGTTCAGTAATGGGTTTGAGCCTAAGCGGACGACTGCTGCGCTTGCAAGCGTTAATTCCCGGTTCACGATGATCCAGCAGCTGCTGGCCTACGCCAAAATGTACAAACTGCAGGGAATTAATATCGATTTTGAGAATGTGGAAACATCCGATAAAGAAAATCTCGTTCAATTCGTCAGAGAACTGACACCCTTGCTGCATGAACAAGGAATTATCGTGTCCATCGATGTCTCGCCAAAATCGAACAGCGAAATGTGGTCGGCCTTCCTCAATCGAGCATCGCTTGGCAAAGTTGTCGATTATATGATGATAATGGCCTATGACGAGCACTGGGCGAGCAGTCCCAATTCCGGGTCAGTCGCTTCGCTTCCGTGGGTAGAGAATGCGCTGGTTAAAATTATCGAAGAGGATCACGTACCTACGAGCAAGCTTATCTTAGGTATGCCGCTCTATACAAGGCTTTGGACCGAGAAGACGGACAAGAACGGCGCGACTGATGTGTCATCAAAGGCAATCGGGATGGATGCAGTTGCAAAAATCATTTCCGAACATAAGCTCACGCCAGTGTTGGATTCTCAATCTCGTCAGCATTACGTGCAGTATTCAGAAAATGGTGCCCTCAAGCGGATTTGGATTGAGGACGGCTTATCCATGCAAGGAAGGACAGCGATCGCAAAAAAATATGGGTTGGCAGGAGTTGCGACATGGCAGCGGGCATTCCAATCCAAAGATATATGGGCTATTATTCATCAATCATTAACGAAGCTTCCCTAAAGAAGAGTTACTACGTATACAGCTTACTTCCTAATCCTTAATAATCGTTAAGGATTTTTCTTTTTCTATATGCTTGTTCAGGTCAACTTACATTTGCATTGTATCAAAGGCTGCTGAAGCAGCCTTTGATACAATGAGGAAATTAGGAGATCCTTTCTGCATTAAACGATAAGTACGACCTGGTTACACGCCGGAAGGCACAGGGAATAAATCATTTTCCATTCGGGGAAGAGCATTTTTGTCACCGATCAAAAAGTATTCAAAGCCTCCGAACCTTGCCAGCGCTTTATGATCCTCTTCCCATACCCACTTATCGATTTCGGTTTGACAGCGGTGTGCGCGGAAGGAAGCGAGCTTGGTCTTCAAGTGTTGGCGAACATCGATTTTAACTACATCCTTCTTCGTATAACCGTACCGCTCGGGATGTTCCATTGCTTCTCCGAAGGTGATGAAATAGAGAGTGGCACTTTTAAGTGTCCGGTGGAAAGCGGCAGTCGCCGCTTTTCCGATGGCGCAGTGATCCGGATGGCCACCAAGCCTTTCATGAAAGGTGAGGACCACATCGGGATTAAGCTCCTCCATGAGAGCCGCTATTCTTGCGGTCAAGCTCTCCGGTTCGATAAACTCTACCGTCTTGTCGCGAATATCCAGAAAGAGAAGACGATGAATACCAAGCACCTCACAGGCTTGCCGCAATTCTTGCTCCCGGATAATCGGCATGGTTTCTCTGTTCAGATATGGGGGGTTGCCCATCCTACGTCCCATTTCACCGCGTGTGGCGCTGACAAGCGTAATCTCAACATCATCGCTTGCGTACTTCGCCAATGTCCCCCCGCAAATAAATGACTCGTCGTCGGGATGAGCTAATACCGCTAATAGTTTCCGCTTCACAGGCAGATTTCCTCCTTTCATTCGGGGAAGGGTTCTCTTCCCAGCTCCAGCGTTACGTTCATTCGGCCAAGATCGTCAAAACCGGCCAGTATCAATCTTTCCTGGTTATCCCATTCATAATGCGTAAGCCCTTCCATGCGAAGCCAGCCGTGTCCGTCAAATCGAAGGCCTATCCGGAACGATCCTTCACCGGCAATAACAGCTTCCTGCAAGCTAACCCGGAAATTACGTACAAAAACGGAGGAAGTAGCTTCAGCATGCATATAGACAGCCTGTCCCAGGAAGGACTGGAAAGCAGCGTCAACATTGGCTTTATGTATTATTTTCATAGCGACCTCACTTTCGTATGGTTTGTTTACGCAAAGACTATAAGGCACTTCACTGCGTGATGTCAATTATAAAGTCTTGAGATCAATATTTGAAGCCTGTCTCTGCGTGTCGATAAATTCATCGAATCAGTGAACACGGAGCAGGGTAACAACAAATGTATAACAAACAGGACGTACCGCATATCGAAATAAACCCTTTTGCATTAAAATAATGAATATAAAGGCACCATTGCCGCAGCGAGAACTGGAACAAATGGAGGATTAATGGACAAACAACCTATCAAGCTCAGCGTTTTGGATCTGGTACCCGTATACGGAAAAGCAGACGCCTCATATGCACTGGGGCGGGCGGCGGAGTTAGCACAAACGGCCGAACGGCTTGGGTACAGCCGTTATTGGGTCGCCGAGCATCATGACATGCCGGGACTCGCGTGCACCTCGCCGGAAGTGCTGCTTGCATATATCGGTGCGAGGACAAAGCGAATTCGCATAGGATCAGGCGCGCTGCTGCTGCCTCATTATAAACCTCTAAAAGTGGCGGAATCTTTTCATATGCTGGCAAGCCTGTATCCAGGCCGCGTAGATCTAGGCATGGGCAGAGCGCCAGGTGGTACAGCTCACGTCAGTATGGCACTGAGTGGAAATTTCCTTGAGAACGTTCGGCAGCTGCCTGAATCGCTTAAAAGCATTTCGAAGCTCATGCAGGGACAGTATGAGTGGGAGGGGGAACCGGTAATCGCTCGTCCGCTTCCTTCGACTCCGCCTGAGCTGTGGATGCTCGGCACTAACCGCAGGAGCGCCGCGTACGCAGCTGAATTTGGAATGGGCTATGTATTTGGTCAATTCATGAGCGATATGGACGGAGAGGAGATTTTGTCGGCATACAGGCAGGAGTTTGTTTCTTCTCCCCTTTGCTGCACACCCAGAACGATCGTCGCTATAGGTGTCATTTGCGCTGAAACGGAGGAAGAGGCGCACTGTCTAGCAGCAGACAGTACCGCTTTATTCAGGCCCGAAGGATCGTTAACGGAACCAGCAGCGTTTTCAGGCAGCAAGCTTTTAGTAGGCAGGCCGGTGGATGTGAAGACCCGGCTGGAGGAGCTGTCACTGCTCTATGGGGTAGCTGAGTTTATTGTCGTAACAATGATCCCGGATTACCGGAAACGGATCCGCTCGTTTGAGCTGCTCGCGAAAGCCTTCTGGGGTGAATAGACTTCACCATATGAATCGAACAAGGAAGGGATCAAGGATATTCGGACTCATCTCTTCGTAGTACAGATGCATGGCTGCACTCAAAAGTTGTGCCCTCATTTGCTTTTTTCTACTTGTTGACTGGGAGTGCGATAGCTGCCGGGAACTGCGGTTAAGCTGATGCTTTTCAACGAGGGATGTACGCATCAATTCTAACAATAAACGCGCCATGATCGGGAGGTAGACCGATTGCGGCGCGTTATTTTCTGGCGTTACGATTTAATTGGTTTAATGGCTTCAAGCTCGTCCTCATCCAAGTCAGTAGCTTGCTTCGGATCGAGGGTAAGCTTTGTTTTGCAGTACATGCAGCGATCGGTCTTACCTAGAATTTTAGTATGCCTGCCGCATTCCGGACAATTAAGTATGACAGCACTGGTGGATAACATACCCGCCCAGAAATAAATACCGACACTCACCAGCATACCGATCATACCCAGAACCATGAATATTGCAGCAAATACTCTGCTGGCAGAACCGCCCCAGAACACGATCCCGGCAGTACCGAGTATCATCAGTCCCATTCCAAAAAGTGTAAATAGGAGTCCCCAAAGTCGAAATTCGTTAATTTTGCTTGATCTACCGAACATTCTTCATATCCTTTCTGTAGGTCTGTCGCGGTTTTCTTCATCAGCAAAGCAGGAAACCGGGCGGACATTGTCGAACAATAATTAAACTGAAATCATTATAGCTCAAACTCGGCAACGAAGCTATATGGGGGATCGATGTGGATACTATTAAAGGACATTTTAAATTGACTTACCAGCAAGACAATCAACTAATTAGTTTGGTTGCTATCGACAATCCATTTCCTTATAACCCTCTAATTGATGGACTGGACCTGCTTTTATTAGTTGTCACCGAACAAAATGACACTCTTAAAGGTATTGAGCATGTTCGTATCAATGGGGAGCGGGTTCAAATTAGGACCGTAAGCCCGGCAGCTCTTGAGCACTGGGTCACAGGCGGGGAGAATCGGAGTATTATACAATGGCTCGTTCGGGGGGAAATCCTGTTGGACAGAGGCAATTATTTAATGAACATGCGTGATTTATTGTTTGCTTTCCCGAGTTCTATCCGAGAGCAAAAGCAGTTAAGTGAATTTTCGAGCTTCATTCGCACGTATCTGCAGGCCAAGCAGGATCTTCAGGATAACAATCTGCTGGACGCCTACGGTCACATTTTAACAGCACTTAATCATTGGGCGCATATTGCTTTAATAGAAGCAGGTCTGCATCCGGAATTAACGGTTTGGCGACAAATGCGTCGGTTTAATCCAGGCATCTATAAACTTTATGAAGAGCTGACCATAAGTCCGGAATCACTGACGAAACGCGTTCAGTTGGTTCTGTTAGCTTGTGAGTTCTCGGTCATGAGTAAAATGAAATCATGCTGTGAGCTGCTCTTTTCTATATTAGGAAGCAGAGAAGAACCATGGAGTGTTTTGGAACTTCAACAGCATCCGCTGTTGGTTGATATGAATATAGATCTGTCTCTGCTGCTTCAGAAGCTGGTTAAGCGAGGTTATATTGGAGAGGTTGCAATGATGCCATCCTCAGATGACATTGAAGCACTCGAATTACGTTATCGCTGTAAATCAGAATAGCGCGCAGATTACACATTTTTTAAAAGAGAATATGCATCTTTTCAAAAAGGACGTAAGCTGCAAGCTTCCGTTCTTTTTCTTTGCAAAAAATACTTGACGGGCGAAATGCCTCTATGATAAATTAATCATTACCGCCTCCGAGGCAGCCGATTAGCTGTCGAGCAGGGAAAAAGAAATTTTAAAAAAAGTACTTGCAATTGATTAGGCGGATGTGATATATTAATCAAGTCGCCGCTGAGAGATTGGCGGTCAACACGAAGAACTAAATTAGACATTTGTT
>NZ_JBHSOW010000022.1:0-52367 GCF_042656405.1 Paenibacillus solisilvae
GATTGAATACCGGTGCGCGCTGGCAGCATAGCTTTTTTCTAATGTCTACTTGACAGGGGTATGACCATAATCTCATACCCGACAGCTTTTTTTATTGTCCTTTGCCCAACAGAAACAGGTTGAAAATTCATAACCATCCGAAGGCTTTATAAGGATTGCACAAAAATTTTATTCGTTATTTTCCATCCATTTAAAATGGAAGCTTCCTTTTTGATCAAGCCGCTCGAACGTATGCGCCCCAAAATAATCTCTTTGCGCTTGCAGCAAATTAGCCGGCAGCCTCTCTGTACGATAGCTGTCATAATAAGCTAATGCGGAAGCAAAAGCAGGAACCGGAATTCCTCTTGTTACGGCAATCGAGATGACTTTTCTCCAAGCTTCCTGATAGTTTTCAACGATACCGCTGAAGTATTGATCCAAAAACAAGTTTTTAAGAGCCGGATCCCGGTCATAAGCATCCTTAATATTTTGTAGGAATCTTGCGCGGATAATACATCCTCCGCGGAATATCATCGCAATGCTGCCATAGCTCAAATTCCAATTGTACGCGTCGGAAGCAGCTCTCATTTGCGCAAAGCCTTGCGCATACGAAGCGATTTTGCTGGTGTACAATGCTTTGCGAACGGCTTCGATGAATTCTTTAGGATCGCCGTCATAGCTTGTCGCCGCTGGGCCATTCAGCTGCTTGCTTGCGGCCACGCGTTCTTCTTTCATCGCGGAGATAAACCGCGCAAACACGGATTCGGTAATAATGGACAAGGGAACTCCCAAATCCAATGCGCTTTGGCTGGTCCATTTCCCGGTTCCTTTTTGCCCTGCCGAATCGAGGATGACATCCACCATCGGTTTGCCTGTATCCGGATCTGTCTTCTTGAAAATATCGGCTGTGATTTCGATCAAATAACTATCCAGCTCACCATTGTTCCATTCAGTGAAAATATCATGCAGCTGGCTTGTATTTAAGTTCAATACATCCTTGAGTAAGTGATACGCTTCGCCAATGAGCTGCATATCGCCATACTCGATGCCGTTGTGTACCATTTTGACATAATGACCGGCGCCGCCTTCTCCGATGGAAGTCGAGCAAGGATCGCCGTTCACTTTGGCCGAAATTGCGGTCAAGATGGGCTCTACCAGTTCATAGGCGTCTTTTTGCCCGCCCGGCATAATCGCAGGTCCATTCAGGGCTCCTTCTTCGCCGCCCGAAACTCCAGCGCCGATAAAGCGGAATCCTTGCGCTTGCAGGTCCGTATTTCTCCGTTGTGTATCAGGGAAATACGCGTTTCCTCCGTCGATGAGAATATCCCCTTGATCCAGGTAGGGAACGAGCTGATTAATGGTATCGTCCGTTGGTTGTCCCGCTTTGACCATGATTAGGATTTTACGCGGTGTCTCCAGCGATTGAACGAATTCTTCGACGCTGTACGTGCCTGCGAAATCTTTCCCTTGCGCTTCCGCGAGCAGCTCCTTCGTTTTCTCAGGCGAACGGTTATATACTGAAACCGAGAACCCTTTGCTTTCGATATTCAAGGCCAGGTTTTTACCCATAACGGCCAAGCCGACCACGCCAATTTGCTGTTTTTTCATTGTAATTACCTCCGTGTTATTCCTGCCTTGTTGTAGACAAACGCTTCAAGAGCTCTGCTTTTTGCGCCTCAAAACCAGGCTTGCCCAGCAGCGCAAACATATTGATCTTGTATGCTTCCACGCCAGGCTGATCGAACGGGTTCACCCCAAGCAGCAAGCCGCTGATGCCGCATGCCTTCTCAAAGAAATACACCATTTCGCCGTACGTATATTCATTCAGCTCGTCCAGCTCGACAATCAGATTCGGCACGCCTCCATCAACATGAGCAAGCCTTGTGCCTTCAGCTGCCTTCTTGTTCACTTCGTCCATCGTCATGCCCGCAACAAAATTCAATCCGTCCAGATTGCCCGAATCCTCTTGAATAGTCAGCTCTACCTGCGGCTTCTTCACCGAAAGCACCGTCTCGATGAGATCGCGCCGGCCTTCTTGGACATACTGTCCCATCGAATGCAAATCGGTCGTAAAATCGACGGATGCGGGATAAAGACCTTTCTGGTCTTTTCCTTCGCTTTCGCCGAACAGCTGCTTCCACCATTCGGAAACAAAATGCAGCGATGGTTCAAAGTTAGCCAGCAGCTCGATCGTTTTGCCTTTACGGTAAAGGGCGTTGCGAACGGCCGCATATTGATAGCTCTCATTGGAAGCCAGATCAGGATTGTTGTATTTCTTCGCGGCGGCAGCAGCCCCTGCCATCATTTGATCGATGTCAAGCCCTGCAGCCGCAATAGGCAGAAGCCCCACGGCTGTAAGAACGGAATAACGTCCGCCTACATCGTCCGGAATAACGAAAGTTTCATAACCCTCTTCATCGGCAAGTTTTTTCAATGCACCCTTAGATGAATCGGTAGTCGCGAAGATACGTTTTTGCGCTTCCGCTTTACCGTATTTCTTCTCCATATAATCGCGCAGAATACGGAATGCAATCGCAGGTTCCGTCGTCGTGCCCGATTTGGAAATAACATTCAGGGAAATATCTTTGCCATCCAGCAGCTCCAATAAATGAGTGATGTACGTCGAACTGATATTTTGGCCGGCAAAATACACTTGAGTATTGCCGCTCATTTGATTGTGAAACGTATGAGACAGCGCTTCGATCGCAGATCTTGCGCCCAAATAGGAACCGCCGATGCCGATGACGATCAAGGCATCGGAATTGCTGCGAATGCGCTCCGCTGCATCTTTGATTCTTGCAAACTCTTCTTGATCATATTGAAGCGGCAGATCCACCCAGCCCACATAATCGGATCCGGGGCCCTGCTTCTCATGAAGCATCCGATGAGCCACATTCACAAACTCGCCGAAATAATCCACTTCATGCTGCTGGATAAACGATAGTGCATTGGAATAATCAAATGAAATCGTCATTGTATGCTTCTCCTTTTAACCCGTGTATGGTAAAGCGCAACTTAAAGTTGCGCTGTTTTTTTCCAGTCGGCAGCGAATTTCTCCATCCCTTGATCTGTCAGAGGATGCTTGGAGATTTGTTCGATGACCGCAAATGGAATCGTTGCAATATGAGCACCAGCCATCGCGACGCGAGTCACGTGATCCGGGTGACGGACAGATGCAGCGATGATTTGCGCATCCAAGTTGTGCGTACGGAACAATTCGGCAACTTTTACGATTAATTGGACGCCGTCTTCCGAAATGTCATCCAAGCGGCCAAGGAACGGGGAGACATAAGTTGCTCCAGCGCGAGCGGCTAAGAGCGCTTGGTTCACAGTGAAAATCAACGTCACATTTGTTTTCACGCCTTTTTTTGTCAGGTAACGGCAAGCTTCCAAACCAGCCAGCGTCATCGGAAGTTTGATGGTGATGTTTTTATCGTTGTTGTTGATTTTGATCAGTTCGTTTGCTTGTGCAATCATTTCTTCGGCTGTAACCGCATCAGGCGTTACTTCGGCAGAAACGGATTCAACCTCGGGCACTTCACGCAAAATCTCTGCAATTCGATCTTCGAATTTCACACCTTCTTTGGCAACCAGGGATGGATTCGTCGTAACACCGGATAAAACGCCGACTTTATACGCTTTTTTGATGTCTTCCACATTTGCAGTATCGATAAAAAATTTCATAGTTAACTACCTCCGTTTTTTTAATTACTCATTTAAAATCGAACTAAAGATGATCGTTTTACTTCAATAATTCTTTCGTCAGACGAACCACATTATCCGTTGAGAAACCAAAGTATTCCATGACCTCAGTACCCGGTCCTGAAGCGCCGAACGTATCGATGGACAACACGTTGCCGCTTGGACCCGTGTAACGTTCCCAGCCCATCGAAATACCGGCTTCAATAGCTAAGCGCTTCGTAACGGAAGCAGGCAGTACCGACTGCTTATAGGCTTCGGATTGACGGTTGAACAGTTCACGGCTCGGCATGGCAACCACGCGTACAGAGATATTATCCTTCTCAAGCTCTGCTTTGGCGCTCACGGCAAGTGAAACCTCGGATCCGGTTCCAATCAGGATGACATCCGGCTGATTGTTGGTTTCCGTCAGGACATAAGCCCCTTTGGCTATTCCTTCAACATTTGCCTTGGTTGCTTCATATACAGGCAGATTTTGTCTGCTCAGCACTAGGGCTACCGGACCCTCATTTTGCTGCAAGGCATACGCCCATGCGCTTGCCGTTTCATTGGCATCGGTCGGCCTGATGACCGTAAGTCCAGGGATCGTGCGCAGTGCGGCCAGGTGCTCGACGGGCTCATGCGTAGGTCCATCCTCGCCGACAGCGATCGAATCATGGGTAAACACGTAAGTAACAGGCAGTTTCTGCAGTGCAGCCAGACGAATCGACGGGCGCAAATAATCGCTGAACACGAAGAACGTGCTTACGAAAGGTTTTACGCCGCCGTGCAGCGCCATACCGTTGCCCGCTGCGCCCATTGCATGCTCGCGGACGCCAAAGTAGATATTGCGCCCCGCATAGGATTCAACGGCAAAAACTTGCTCTCCGCTGATATCGGTCATCGTCGAATGCGACAAGTCCGCGCTTCCTCCAAAAATCGAAGGAACTGATTTAACGAAATGATTGATCGCTTGACCGCTCGCTACACGGGTTGAAACCGTCTTGGAAGTGTCGAAGGTAAGGATGTCTGCAGCATCAATCGAAACGGAACCGTCAATGACCTTCTCAAGCTCCGCACCAAGCGCTGGATGCTCTGCTCTATATGAAGCGATCAATTGCTTCCATGCTTCTTCTTTTGCCTCGCCATTTTGTTTAAGCTGTTCAAAGTGAGCTTTGACTTCTGCAGGAACCGTAAATTCTTCCTCATAGTTCCAGCCATAAACGGCCTTGGTTGCCTTTGCTTCTTCTTTGCCAAGCGGATTGCCATGCGCTTTATTCGTTCCCGCTACCTTGCTGCCGTAACCGATAATCGTCCGGATTTCAATGATTGTCGGCTGCGAATCGTTTTGCTTGGCTGCTTCGATCGCTTTAGCAATTTGCTCGATGTCGTTGCCGTCCTCAACCCGCAAATAGTGCCAGTTCGCGGATTCCGCTCTTTTCTGCATGTTTTCCCCGAAGGAAAGATTGAGTTCTCCGTCCAGGGAGATGTCGTTGGAATCGTACAATACAACTAATTTGCCTAGCTTCATATGTCCTGCCATGGACATTGCCTCGTAAGAGATCCCTTCCATCAAGCAGCCGTCTCCGACAAGCGCATACGTATAATGATCGACGACCGGGAAACCGCTTTGGTTGAATTTCGATCCCAAATGCGCTTCAGCCATCGCCATCCCTACCGCCATTGCAATTCCTTGCCCCAGAGGACCGGTTGTTGCATCAACGCCATCCGTGTGGCCAAATTCAGGATGTCCTGGCGTTTTGCTGTTCAGCTTGCGGAACTGCTTCATGTCTTCAATCGAAACGTTATAGCCGGACAAATGCAGAAGACTGTAAAGCAAAGCCGAGCCGTGACCCGCGGATAATACAAAACGGTCGCGGTTGAACCATTTTGCATGGCCCGGATTGTGATTGAGTTGTTTGGCCCAAAGTGCATACGCCATCGGTGCAGCTCCCATTGGCAGCCCAGGATGACCGGAATTGGCGCTGTTTATCGCATCGATAGATAAGGTTCGGATCGTATCAATAGCTAACTGATCAATTGTTTGGGTGATAGGCATATAATTCTCCTTTTTTGTTTTTGATTTCTTGTTCAGGCTTGGCATCGAACCACCAATGATAGCCGTCCTTCGCCAACAGCGCATCGGACTCGGCAGGTCCGTAAGTACCCGCTGCATACAGATGAAGCGGAACCAGATTCTCTTCGAATGCTTCTAAGATGGGTTGAACCCATTTCCATGACAATTCGACTTCGTCCCAATGCGCAAAGAATGTGGGATCTCCGTGCAAAGCGTCGTGAATCAAATTTTCGTAAGCCTCTGGAACATCGTCTCCACTTGCATGAAAGTCAATTTGAATGGGCTTGAATTCTCCTCTGTGCTGAGGATCCCGCGTATTCAATTGCAGTGTAATACCTTCGTTCGGACTGATTTCAAATACCAGAAGATTAGGCATTTTACTATCATCGTTTGCCCACGAGGACTGCTTGAACGGTTCTTTGAACTCGATCACGATTCGCGTCGATTTCTCGTTCATTCTTTTGCCTGTTCGGATATAAAAAGGAACTCCCCGCCAAAAATAATCGTCAATCCGCAGCTTAGCGGCGATAAACGTGTCATTCCTTGAGGTTTCGGCAATACTTGGTTCGGACGTGTAGCCGACGACCGGCTTCCCTTGGATCGTTCCTGCTCCATACTGTCCGCGGACAATATGGGAGATGACATCCTCTTTTTGCAGCGGCTCCAGGGATTCCATCACCATTTTCTTGTTTAAGCGCACATTCTCTGAGGTACTGTTGTTCGGAAGGTGAATCGCCAGCATCATAAGTAATTGGAGCATATGGTTTTGGAACATGTCTCTTACAGCGCCCACATGATCGTAATAACCTGCTCGTTCTTCTACACCGACGGTTTCGTTTGCCGTAATCTGCACATTGGCAATGTAACGATTCGTCCATAAGGCCTGAAGGACCGGATTGGACTGCTGAAGAACTTCGAGCTTCTGCACCATCGGCTTGCCGAGATAATGATCGATCCGGAATATTTCATGTTCCGCAAAAGCTTTGCTCAGTTTTTGATTTAAATCCCGAGCAGATTGCAAATCATGGCCGAAAGGCTTCTCGATCACCAGACGCTTCCAGCCATTCGCGGAACCAAGCCCGCTTTCCTGGATGTTAGCTGCGATCGTTTCAAAAAATTCAGGTCCAACGGATAAATAAAACATACGGTTCGGTGAAAGGCGAAGCTCTTCTTCACGCTGTTCAATCAGCTGCAGCAGCTTCTGGTAATCTTCTTTGCGGCCTACATCGAGAACACTATAACGGAATGCCTGCAGGAAATTTTTCAATATTGCAGGATCATTCGCTTCGCGTCTGGAAAACATACGGAGAGATTGCTCGACATTCGCTTGAAAAGTTTCATCCGACAATTCTCTTCTTCCAAGACCGATCACGGAGAAGGATTGCGGCAGCTTCTGGTCGACAAACAAATTATACAAGGCAGGGTAAATTTTTCGTTTGGCTAAATCCCCTGTCGCTCCAAACAAGACAAACGTGGTAGCCTCCATTTTCTCTTCTCCTTCCAGCAGCGCTTCTATTTAGCTCTGGTTTCTTTTTCGTAGTTCCACTATAATACGAATATCACCTATACGAGTAATTAATATATTTCACAGGAGCTATAGACCACGTCTATGATCAATTACGAGCTGTACAAGGTTTTTTATTGGGCTGCGAAGACAGGGAGCTTGTCTAAAGCCGCCAAGTCGTTGTTCCTCACTCAGCCGAGCGTCAGCCACGCCATCAAGCAGCTGGAAGATAACTTCGGCATCAACTTGTTTTTCCGGAATTCCAAAGGCGTCGCGCTGACGCAAGAGGGCGCCATACTCTATTCCTATATTGAGAAGTCCCAAATCTTAATCTCACTGGCGGAAGAAAAAATGGCGGCGCTTAAAAATCTGGACAGCGGCGAGCTGCGGATCGGCGGAAGCGATTCGCTGTTTAAGCATTATTTGCTCCCTTACCTGGAAGACTATCATCAAAGGTTTCCCGGCATTAAACTGCATCTGAATCATGGGACTACACCGGAAACCATCTCTTTCCTGAAAGAAGGCAGAATCGATTTGGGCGTCGTTCGCATGCCCATCGTCGATGCCCAGCTTGAAGTGATGAGGGGCATCCAGCTGCAGGATTGCTTTGTAGCGGGGGCGCGTTATGCCGAGCTTAAGGACATGGTGCTGTCGCTGGAGATGCTGCTCCAGTATCCTGTCATCCTATTCTCGCGCAATAGCCGGGTACGGATGGCCATCACGGAACTATTTGAAAGCTACGGCCATGAAATCAAACCTGAAATTGAGGTGGGAAGCGTGGATCTACTCATTGAGTTCGCGCGGAAAGGCCTAGGAATCTCTTACGTGACCAGAGAATTTGTTGCCAAGGAGCTCGAAGAGGGTTCTCTCTTCGAAATTCAATTAGACATCAAGCTGCCGCCCTCCCAAGTCGGGTTCATGATTATGCGCAATATGCCGCTATCCAATGCGGCAAGCAAGTTTATTGAGCTTATGAAATAGCTAAGAACCCCGTTCATTGTCATAGCCAAGTCCTCTCTATTTCTAATGGCTTCAGATAGGGTGAACCCTTAGAAAAAACAAAAGTCCACGATAGATATCGGGGACTGAATCAGTTATTTAGGGTAGCACGGAAGCTGACTATCTAATATTTCCTTCGAATATGACTAAGAAAATGCCTGTGAATCCGTTTCATACGTTTGTTCTCAACTGCCGCTACTTTCGGATAGCTGAGCGCCTGCTTCAACGGGACGATCTGGTACTTCATTTGATCCCCGGTTCCGGTCCGGCTGACCCATGTGGGAATGTACTCCGCATTCGCAAGAAGAAGCGATCCGGATTTCGTTTTGCGTACCTTCAAGCGGACGATGACGCCGTTTAGTGTATGGTCATTTCCATGCAGCCGGGTACAAACGAAATTGCCTAGTGAATAGATGGCAAACCGCTTTTTGCTGATGCCCGACTGGTCTTTGGTTCGCACGAAAACGGCCGGTTGGATAACATGGGGATGCGATCCGAGTACGACGTCGGATCCGTATTTGAATAACAAACGAACCAGCTTTTTCTGGGAAACGGATGGTTTTTTGTGATATTCGTATCCGAAATGCAGACAGACGATAATGATGTCCGCTTTTGCTTTCAACCGGTCAATGTCCGCCTTTATTTTCGAAGGACTGATCCGGTTGACGGCCCATGCACGGTCTTTCGGTACGGGAATTGAATTGGTGTCTCTGGTATATGCCAGCACACCCACCTTGATGCCTTTCACGTCCCGAACCAATAATTTCCTTGATTCTTTTAAGTTGCGGTTGGTTCCGGTATGCGCAATTCCTTGGGTATCCAGCACGCGAAGCGTCCGGTTCAGTCCTTTGATCCCGTAATCCATGCAGTGGTTATTGGCGGTCGTTAGCACGTCGAAGCCGTGCTGCTGCAATGTTTTGGCGAATTCGTCAGGACTATTGAAAACGGGATTTCGGGTTTTTGGGTTTCTTCTCGATTTCGTATAAACGTGTTCCCCCGAATCACCCGGCTTGAGGGTTGACTTCAGGCCGGCAAAGGTCGTTTCGAGGTTGCCAATCGTTAAATCGGCATCTCGCAGGTAGGAAGCGACCGGTTCGAAAACGTCGCCGAAATCATAGTCGTTAGTACCGGCTTTGCGCATGGTGGCTGTCATTAACGGCTTCATGAGAATATCGCCGACAGCGGCAATGGTGATTTCCGTCGTCAAAGTCATCTCTCCTTTGGAACCGGATTGGGCGGTCGGAACCCACTCTTTTCTCAGTTTATGCCTCCTCCCTTTAAATTGACATTGCAGTAAAACCCGACCTTAATGGCCGGGGTTCACGTAATGGATAATAGATTAAACAGCATGGACTTTTATGATTTCGAAATTAAAACGGTTCCGCGCAGATGGCTGCGGCGATCTGTTAACGAATCCCCTCTCTTTTGCATGCAGCGCTCTACTTCATACTTAATAAATCGCTTTCACAACATGTGTTCGAATTTGATGCCTGCGAAGTAAACCTTCTACATATCTGCTGCATTGGATGTGCGTTCTGAATGTCGTTCTTGTGCCCCATCCCCTAAAGCTTTCAAGTTATAATGCTAAGTTGACAAACGCTTACACTATCTTTCGGATTCCTAAATTTTTCAAACCTTTTATAAAAATATATTTCTCAATCTTCATTCCCGCCTTCTAATTCCTATGCCTTTGGCATTTCCGACCTCGACATTCTATGCAATAGAAGAAGCGAAAGGATAAAGCGGTCTTTCTTGCACAAAATCACAAGTTAGTATACTATGTAGTATGAGAACGTGTACAATGAATGAAAATGCTTAACGGAGGTGAACACAGTGAATAAGAAAAATATAACGCCGCCCAAATACCAAATGGTTAAGGACTATGTCTTGTCTCAAATCGAAAATAATGAGATTTCGCAGGATGACCGAATCCCGAGCGAATCGGAATTCGCGAAGCTGCTTGATGTCAGCTCCATTACGGTGCGGAAGGCGCTTGCGGACTTGGTTAATGAGGGGGTTATTTACCGGATAAGGGGAAAAGGAAGCTTCGTGGCCAACCAGAACACGCCCGTGGAGAAAGCATCCAGTTTAATCGCTTTCGTTATTTCCGGTATTGAAATGTACGATAGTTCCTATATGCAGATTATGAAGGGGGTTCAGTCCTTCATTGGCAAACAGGATTGCAAGCTCATCATTGAATTCGTTGAGAATAACATTGAAGAAGAGCAGGACGTCATTCTTAATCTGATTCAATCGGATGTCCGGGGCATTCTCATCTACTCATCCAATCCGGAATACGCCAAAAACTATTTGGATGAAATCCGCAAGAAATCGATTCCATTTGTTATGCTTGACCGGTTTCCGGCCGGCTTTCCGGTGAACTGTATTTCTTGCAACAACCATGACGGTGCGTATGAAGCTGTGGAATATCTCATTCAACTCGGACACCGCAATATTGGTTTTGCAGCGTTCGACTTCCACCTAAGCCCAGAGGTTGAGCGTTATAACGGTTATCGCAATGCCCTGTCCGGCGCATCTCTTCCGCTGAATCAGGAAATCATTTATTTGGATAAGGAATTGGATTATGAGAGGCTGATTCCCAAGATTAATAACGGGGAGCTGTCTGCTTTATTCTGTGTTAATGACAGACGGGCGCTAGAGTTACTCGAACAGCTGACCGCACGGGGGGTCAAAATTCCTGAGCAAGTATCCATCATGGGCTTCGACGACTTCGAAAGCTCTAAATTTGCAAAGGTTTCGTTAAGTACGGTTAAACAGCATTTTGACGTGCTCGGTTATGAAAGCGCCAAGCTTCTGTTCGAGATTAACAATGCCTCAACTTATGGATACAAAAAAGTACTTTTGTCTACCAGTTTAATCATTCGAGAATCCACTATTTCCCCAGAGGGGCCCTAACGACTGTGGCTATTCATGTTTATATGGAGCTGAACGGCGGTTTATAGTGGTCGCAAGAGGACAGCGGTGATTTGCTGTCCTCGATGTTTTGGATAGATTTGAGCCTATCCTCCTGGATCAATGCTCCTGGATCAATACTCCTCATCCAAACTGTGTTTAACCAAATCAGCATATTGTATGAGTTCGTGGAACCCGACTCCTAGCCCGATGGATATGCGATGGATGTCGTCCAAATTAGGCGCAACCGCAACTCCTCCTATTCCGTATCCTCTTTCTAAATAACCAAGGTAATCAGAGTTTAGACCGGAATTAAGAGCAAGTTCACTCAGAGACAGCCCTAGCTCAGAGCGGCGGTTCTTAACATAGTTTCCGAACCGGTTCTTGTTCAAATACAAGCCTGTTCGCCCCCTCCTAAATCACAATCTATTTAGATAATACCTGGTTATCCGCGTGTTTATACCAAAAAATACCCGCTCTTGTAAGAACGGGTACTAAGACATCTTTTTTCATTTGCCAGCGTTTTTATTGAATCGATAGATTAACTTCTATCATCCTAGTATGCCTCATGTCGGGGGCACAGCGAGCCGCTTACAAGGTGCCCCTTGTACCATACCGATTGACGCTTCGCTCTTCGCGCCACCGCTTCCGCCGAGCAGCTTGCATGTACCAGAACAAAGCTTGCAGCATCTCCGGCCTTAGGCCATAATTGCCTGCCCTCATGATCAAGCGGCGTTAACCCGCCCGTAATGAATCCAAGGGATTGTGACAATGACAATTCATCTCTGCACCCATACAATTCTGCGAACCGCCCTGCCTTCTCCAGTTGATCTCCATTTCCGAAAGGAGACCAGTGATCGGTAAGGCTGTCTGTTCCGAGTTTCACGTTCACGCCATGATTATGCAGCATTGGAAGCGGCATCGTAGTTCTTCCAATCGGCACCGTCGATGCAACGGACATGCCCAGCGATCCCATCCGCCCGGCTGCTTCTTCCGCTTCTTGCGGCTCTGCGCCGGCAAACCAGAAGGCATGACTGACCGTCACTTTTCCTTGCAGTCCGGCTTCTTCGGTCATATCAGCCAGCCTCATCATCGTTTGCTTGCCTGCTTCACCGCCGTCATGCAGGTGAAGATCAATGCCGGCATTATGTTGAACAGCCAATTCTACCATAGTCTGCAGCGACCTCTCAATATCCCCGTCGACCGAATAAGGATCTACTCCTCCTACATGGGATGCCCCCTCCGCCAAAGATTGCTTCACGAGCTGAACGGAATCCGACCGAAGCAGCCCATGCTGAGGAAAAGCTACAATTTCAGACGAAATTTTACCGGAGAAATTGTCCAGTGCCCGCTTGGTTGCTTCTAGCCGGCGCAGCCCGCTGACAGGCTCGATATTGCAATGGCTGCGGACATGGGTGGCGCCGAATCCTTGTATAAGCGTCAAGATGCTCTGGGCTTGCTGCTGCGACGTGGACAGGAGCTTGGGCAGCAATACTTTCTCTTCCTCAATCCTCTCGAAGATGCTGGATACAGGGTTAACCGCTTTCCACGGTCCGTCGAAATACGTTTTATCCAAATGGATATGCCCCTCTTCGAAAGAAGGCAGCATCAATAACGACTTACAATCGTATTTGGGAAGATTGCTCTGGAGCACCGATTCCGTCCCAATAACTTCGGCAATAGCGCCGCCCTCGATTCGAATATGGCAATCCTTCGTACGGGTGCCTGCCACATGTCCATTTTCCATGACATAACCTTGTTCTAATCTTACATTCGTTAACAAGTAAGCCGTATTCAACATGCCATCCCTTCCTTCCCCAAACGATTCATCTTGGTACCCAAGTTAAGCCCCGCGTCAGCCGCGGTGTGATTAAGAAACGAGCTTCTTTCTTCCGGTATACCTTTATGGTACCATGTCCATTAACGAACGAAAAATATTTATAACGTTCATTTTTCATACTTTTATCGTTTGGAAGGAAAGGAGATTATTGGATGGACATTCGCCAGCTTCGCTATTTCATCGCCATCGCCGAAGAGAAGCAAATTACGGCCGCCGCGCAGAGATTGCATATGGCTCAACCCCCGCTTGGACAACAGCTGAAGGGCATGGAACAAGAGCTTGGGGTCCAACTTGTCATGAGAACGGGTAAAGTGCTCGAATTGACCGACGCAGGACAGGCTTTGTACAAGCATGCGCTGCTTCTGACGAAGCTCATGGAGGAGGCGGAGACCGAGGTAAAAGAAATCGGCATCGGCATGAGGGGCAAATTGACGGTAGGCGTCAACACATTATCTTCCTCCCCCTTGCCGCAATTGCTGCGCGCCTTTAAAACCCGCTATCCCGGGGTCACGTATAAAATACAACAAAATGAATCCGCACAGCTTCTTCGGCTCATTAGAGAGCGGTCCATCGAGCTCGCCATTGTACGGCTTCCGTTGGAACTCAGCGATTTTGAAGTGCTGCGGCTTCAATCGGAATCCTTTTATTTTGTAACAGCCAAGACTTCCACAGCTGAATCGCATGCCTTCACATACGGGGATATCCAGTGTTACCCGCTGATTCTGCCCAGTACAGAAGGCCTTGGACTCTATCAGAGCATTATCGATCAATTTACCGAGCGGGGATTGCAGGCGAACGTAATCGGGGAGTGTTCAGATATCGTCACGTTACTGGGGTGGGTGTCCTCTGGAGACGGGGCGACGATCATACCGGAGTCCATACTTAAATTGTACCGTGGGTATGACGTCCAATCCTTCGCCATCGCGGACAGTCAGCTGACATTCGCAACCGGATTAATCTGGCTGAAGGATCGTTATTTGACAAAAGCGGCACTTCATTTCATTGAACTTATGGAAGAGATCATCGGACGGGAGAGAACGGTCAAGGAGCAAGAGGACTAACGAAAAGATGGCCGAGGTTCCCCGGGTTTCATCGTTTTAAATTTGAAACCCATGGGACAACAGTTGTGAAAATGCAACTTCCTTACATTCAAAATCTACTTCAGCTTCATCTTCCCTTCCTACAGCAATTGAAATGATTTCACCATCCATCGGATGGAAGGTGTAGTAGTGGTAATTTTCATCCATGATTCTTTCTCCGTGAACAGGTACAGCAAATGACAAGGGCGGGAGTGAAAATCCTTTCCCAACCGCCTTCATCACGGCTTCTTTGCGTGTCCAAACTCTGTAAAACGCCTCAACCTTCTTGGCAATCGTTATCTCTGCTTCTATAAGCATTTGCTCCTGAGACACAAAGACGACCGGCATTAGCTCTAGCGGATTTTTGTTAATCCCTTCAACATCAATGCCTGCCTCGTCAATGGAGGAAATGACACAGGCAACAATTCTTTTTGAATGGGACAAGTTAAAGAAGATTGGAGCTTCATTGACGCAATTTGGGTGTAAATATAATTTTCCAAATGGATTTTTCTTAAAAGCTATCTTCTCCGGTTGGATCCCCAGCATCTGCCCTAGTATCTTTTTGAGCAGCAATCTTCCTGTATAAAATTCAATCTTCTTGTGATCGACCAGATACCGTTCATAGATCGTTCTTTCTTCGTTATCTAGTAGACTTAAATCATCGATCCATTCCGATAGATTTATATTCTCAGGGAGCTGTACCCAGTATATGTTCAGCGTTGACTCTGCTTTCCTTACATTCACAGCCACTCCCAACGAAAGTCCCCCCTTTCCTTTATACCACCTGCTTCTGCTGCTGCTCTAACTTCTTGGTCATACTCATAAACGGGATATGTACCACAATTTTCAGAGTCATGCCGATCCCGAAGAATATAACAGCATACAGTAATGAATCTAAGCTGAATAAATAACCAAAAATCAGAAATCCACACAATCTCCCCAGCCCGTTTAACACCATCATTCCGGCGCCATATCGGCCAAATAGTTCTCTTGGTACCACTGTTTGATAAAAGGAAGCAAAAAACACCAAATAAAAGCTGAATGCCAGGAAAAGCAGGAAACTAATCAGACCAAAAAATAGCACAGGATAATACTCATTATCCTTTAATAGCTGGATGAAATCCGGATGACCTAAGAACAATAACGGGATAACAGGCACACACATACCCAGGATACCGATTCCAATATTGTTGGCTACTCCAAATTTCTTCATAGGAGGCACAGTAAAAATAGCCAAGATCGACCCAATGGTGGAAATGCTTTCAACAATTCCATAATCTGTTCCCTTACCGCCTAATACCGTTACAATGATATAAGGAAAGCCCAATAAGATAAACGGATACATAAAAAAGTGAGTTAAAAATGCATTAGAAACGATCGAAGTGATTCGTTTGTCTATGAAGAAAACTTTAAACCCGTCCCACATATCCTTAAATAGATGGAGCTGCCGGGCTATTACACTATCCACTTTTGGGAGTGCCATAAAGAAGATTGCCAGGGCGGAGATCATAAAGGTAAATCCGTTAACCAACAAAACAGGTCCTATTCCTACCAAGCTGTATACGAGGGTTCCAAGAAAAGGGGCCATTATTTTCATGGTTTCGTTAATCGTTTTTTCAAATGAATTGGCAGAAACAAGCTCTTCTTCTTTGACAATACTGGGCAGCAGAGATATGAATACAGGACCATAACAGATTTCACAAGTAGAGATAAATAAGACCGTGAAATAGATAAAAGGCAGGCTGATCGTCTCCGTCCAGCTAAAGACAAATAAACTAATACAAAGCATACCCCGTAAAACATCCAGCAGAATCATCCATTTTTTCTTGTTGAATCGATCCGCCAATACGCCGGCAATTGGACCAACGATGAGATAGGGAACCATCCCCAGCGCTAAAATAGACGCAAATTTCTCCGGTGATCCTGTTAGTTTCAACACATAAAGCGCGAGCGCGGCATTCAAAAAGTAGGTACCAAATAAAGATGTCGCTTCCGAGAAAATTAATAACGCAAAACTGCGTTGTCTAAATAAGGAGAAATTCATCTTGTTGTCATCTTCCCCTTCCGCCGCAGCAACGAAGAGACCAGGACAAGTTCTTCACTTCTGCCGATCTGCCGTAAGCTCCATGAAGAACTGTCTTCGTCCTTGTCGTGTGCATATATATTTATCAACTACATCAAGTTACGGAATTACTTTTCCCTCATCCTTTACTCGGTTCAAGCTGCTCCACCAAAGATTGGACAATTTGTACATACTGCTGCATCATTTCCAGTATTTTTGCTTTGTTTAAACGGGCATTGTACATACACTCCACATACAGATGCATGGGATGCTCGTGAAGCACTAGAAGCAGATCACATTTCTCTGCGAATCTCATTTCTGATATAGATGCATTTCTGCGCATAAATCCAGGGATCAATCCATTTTCAGTCTTCGCTGTCTTCATAAACGCTAGATCAATGAATGGATAATTCGGGGATTCCGATTCTTTTAACTGTGCTTGCACGATATGGAACAGGTCTGAAATCTGCTCAATTTGACTAAGCTCGATGGTTACTAAATTGATGTTGTCGTTCCAGCCTGCAATTGTTGGGATCGTTATTTGATCCTGTTCAGTCAGCTCCGCTTGCAGATAGAGGAACAATGCCAGCATTAACTCCGATTGATTAACCTGCATGTTCTCGGCAATCTCTTGTAAGGATGCAAACCTTTCACCCTCAATGGTGAAATTCAATGTGCCATTAGATAATCCGGCGTCCACAGCAAAGTATTCTTCAGGATATGGAATGGCTTGAATAACCGGGTTTTGATCTTGGAATGTGGTTTGCCGGATATAAGCCGCTAACTGTGAAATCGATGGGTAAGCAAACAAATTGGTCACCGTCACGCTGGCATACAGGGGCTCAATGAGGCTATGCACCTGAATCAATGACATGGAGTTACCGCCGATATCAAAGAAGTTATAATTCGTTCCCACACCCTTAATTCCGAGCACCTGCTCCCAGATCTGAATTAAATCTTGTTCGACTTGATCTAACGGCGCGGTATGCTCCGCTTCCAAGTTGATGATTCCTTCGATTTCAGGCAAGGCGCGCCGGTCGACTTTCCCGTTTTGTGTAAGCGGAATCTGATCCAATACCGCAAATTGCGCTGGAATCATATAGCCGGGTACTTTCTTTGCCAAATAATCCCGCAGCGCGGTTGGTGTAAGCTCTTCCTCTGAGACGATATAGGCAATCAGTGATTGACCATCCTTGCAGATGACCGCTGCTTGACGAATCGACGGGTGGAGAAGCAAATGACTTTCGATTTCTTCCAGCTCTACCCGATAACCTCGAATTTTCACCTGATGATCAGCACGGCCAAGGAATTCGATTCTCCGGTCCGGCAGTAACCGTACGATATCTCCGGTACGATAGATTCGCTCTCCATCCACGAAAGGATTGGGTAAGAATCTCTCTTCAGTCAGATCTGGACGATGGAGATAACCTCTTGCCAGCCCTGCTCCTGAGATAAACAATTCGCCAGGCACCCCGACTGGTACTGGGTGAAGCTGCGAATCTAAGACGTAGACTTTATGATTGCTGATCGGTTTTCCAACGGGTACACTGCTTCGATCCGCTAATTGCTCCGGATCTACAAACCCAGCAACCGCACCGACACAGGTTTCTGTCGGCCCATAATGATTGAGTACCTGAACATGCGAATACGTTTGGAGGAAGCCTCTCATTTCCTCCGCATGCATCGGTTCACCGCCTAGAACCACTAATCGCAAGGCTTCACATGCTTTACGCCAATGATCGGGAGATGCATGCAGCATCATGCGAAATAGCGAAGGTGTCCCTTTGATAAAACTAATTTGATGTTCACCCATATAGGCTAATAACGCCTCTGGATTCTGTACCCATTCTTTATCGGCGATATGAATGACACATCCATTTAATAGAGATGGATACAAACTGGTATAGCCAAGGTCAAATGCGTAAGAGGAAAGCAGCATCGTACGGTCATCAGCAGTTACATTCGCCGTCTCCGTAAACCACGAAGCATAGTTGACCATACTCCGGTGATCCACCATCACCCCTTTTGGCTTCCCCGTACTACCGGATGTATAGATGACATACATCAAATCGTCCGGGCGATTCCCACTCTCCGGATTCGTCGCTGGCTGTTTGGTCAGTGAATGATCATGGATATCTACAATCTTACCTTGGTATTCGATTTGATCGATCAAGCTGCTTTGCGTAATCAACACTTGTGCGCCGCTGTTGTCTAATAAATAGCTGACACGTTCCGATGGCAGCTCCGGATCCACAGGGACATAAGCCCCGCCGGCCTTTAAGATGGCTAGAATCCCAATAACCACTTCAACCGATCTCTCTACCATCAATCCCACGATTGTCGAGGTAGCAACACCCTGTTGATGAAGCTGCCAAGCCAGCTGATTGGCCCTTTCGTTCACTTGAAGATAGGTTAAGCTGACTTCACGATGAACAACAGCAAGCTTATCCGGCGTTCTGCGCACTTGTTCTTCAAATAACTGATGAATGGTCCGGTCAGCCGGAATCACAGCCTCGGTTTCATTGAAGTCGAAGAGGATCTGTTGTTTCTCTATTTCGGTTACCATTTCGATATTCGCCAAACTTTTCTCCGGCTGAGCGGTGATAGATTGAAGAATGAGCCGGTAATGTGCAGCCATCCGTTCCATCGTTTCTTGTGTAAACAACCCTGTTGAATATTGGAAAGTAAACCGGAGCTGTTCATCGGTTTCCTGCGCATATAGACTAAGATCAAACTTAGCGAGCGGATAAGTTGTCTCATAAGGCTCAAACCTGATTTCACCGGTACTGCTTTGCGGAATATCCGGGTATTCCATCGAAAACATGACATCAAATAACGGATTTCTGCCGGGATCCCGTTTCACTTTTAATTGATCAACCAAGTATTCGAACGGGTAATCTTGATGACCATACGCCGCTAATGCTTTAGCCTTCACCTCTTCTACATATTGTAAAAAGGTCTTATCGCCGCTAGGATTCGTACGAATAGCCAACGTATTGATGAACATTCCAACCACATTCTCAGCATCTGCATGTGTCCGTCCGGCGATCGGTGTGCCAATGATCACATCATCTTGCCCGCAATATTTGGCCAGCAGCACATTAAATGCTGCTAATAGGATCATATAGTTCGTCGTGCCCGTATTTGAGGCTAGCTGCCTTAAACCGGTAATTACAGAAGCATCTGCTGTAAGCGATACGGAATCCCCATCGTATTGTTTGACGGCAGGGCGCTTGAAATCTGCCGGCAATTGGAGAACTGGAATCTCTCCTGTAAACTGGTTCACCCAATAGGTTTCTTGCTGTTTCATCATTTCTGATTGAAGCAGCTCATTGTGCCAGGCTGCATAATCTTTGTATTGTATGTGCTGCTCCGTTAAAGCCCGGCCTTCATATAAATCCATGAGCTCACGAAGGATGACTCCGATCGAGGCTTCATCCGAGATAATATGATGCATATTTATGACAAGGATAAAATCCTTGCTCGTGCGTTCCAGAACGGTTGCCTGGAAGAGCGGAGCCTGTTTCAAGTCAAATGATTGACTGACCAACTGCTGCACCCATTCATCTTCGGATTCTTGTGATACTCGAATGAAATCGACTGTGAGTAGAACAGGCGGATGAACCTTCTGCATCACTTCGCCTTTAACCAGCTCAAAGCTGGTGCGCAGCGATTCGTGTCGCTCTAAGAGCGTTTGCCAGCTTTCTTGGAATCGTTTCTGATCCAAATATCCCATAATCCGAACGGCAATAGGTATGTTATACAGCAGTTTGTTATCTACTATTTTCTCCAAGGTAAACATTCGTCTCTGTGCAGAGGATGCCGGGTAGTACTCTTGTTGCGCAACTACCGGAATGGGCTGGTGCTGCCGCTTTTCCGCCTGCATCACAAACTGAGCCAGCTTCTCCACAGTTTGATAGGTGAAGATATCTTTGATCTCCACTTCCACTTGTAATTCTTTGCGCAATTTACTGACAAGAATGGTTGCTTTCAATGAGTGACCGCCCAATGCAAAGAACGATTCCCGAACACTAATACGCTCCAGACTGAGTACGTCTTGCCATACCATGGCTAGTTTGATCTCCCACTCATTGCGCGGCGCAATCAGCTCCTGTTCCAGATAACCCCCGGCCTGCGGTGCCGGTAATTGCTTGCGGTCTACCTTGCCATGTGCTGTCAGCGGGATATGTTCAAGCTGTATAAAATAGCTCGGAATCATAAAGTCAGGCAATGACTCAGCGAGATGCTCACGCAGATCAGACACCGTTAATGGCTCCGAGCCAATTACATAGCCAACCAAATATTTATCATGTTGATCTTCTCTAGCGATGACTACGGCTTCTTTTACAGTCTCAAGCTGCAATAAGTTGTACTCGATCTCACTAACTTCCACACGATAACCGCGGATTTTTACCTGCTGATCGATCCGTCCAAGAAACTCAAGGGTACCATCAGGGAGCCATCTAACTTGATCACCTGTTTTATATATTTTTTCACCTGTCTGGAACGGGCTGCGGGTAAACTTCTCATTCGTCAATTCAGGCTGATTGAAGTATCCTCTGGCGACACCTTCCCCTCCAACCCACAGTTCACCGGGTACTCCAACCGGACGCAGCATTTCTGCCCCTGGATCAACGACATAAGCGGTGGAGTGCCGCAGCGGCTTACCGATAGGAAGAGCAGCATCAAAATCGCGATTTACATAATAGGTTGTCGAAAACGTCGTATTTTCCGTTGGTCCATAAGAATGGATCACCTTGAGCTTCGGACAATGTTTTCTCACCACATTCACATGATTTGTGGATACAACATCCCCGCCCACCAATAACGTCTGTACCGTGGAGAACATCTCTGGATTTGCTTGTGACAATTGACTAAACAAAGGGGATACCAGATGAACGATATCAATTTGATTATCCGCTAGCTCGCGCTCAAACTTGTCAGGATCAAGCAATTTCTCTTTATCCAGCAAATATAGCGATAACCCGTTTAATAACGGACCCCAAATTTCTAATGTGGAGATATCAAAGGCAAAATTGCCTGTCATCAGCAAGCGGTAACCTGGCGAAAAGTCAATAAATTCCTGATTGATGACCAGCCGAATCACGTTGCGGTGCTCGATCATCACACCTTTTGGTTTTCCTGTTGAACCGGATGTATAAATGATATAGGCCAAATCGGACGGATCATTCACCTCGGCCAAATTATGCGTATGCGGATTCATTGCCTCTCCTGAAGGACGGCACAAATCGATAACTTCACCTGTGAAATGGAGACGATCGATCCATTCAGGTTTGGATAACAGCAAGGATGCCTGGCTGTCCTCAAGTAAAAATTCAATCCGCTCTTCGGGATACTCGGGATCGATAGGCAGGTAAGTCCCCCCCGCCTTTAGAATGGCCAGCGTTCCAACAGCCATCTGGGTGGAGCGTTCCACCATAATGCCTACAATGGATTCCCGTACAACCCCTTTTTCACGCAGCAAATGAGCCAATCGATTTGCTTCTTCATTCAGCTCTTGGTAAGTCAGCTGTTTCTCTTCATAAACAACTGCGATTTGACCAGGAGTTTTGGCCGCTTGCTCCTCAAACCAGTGATGAATGGTCTTGGACCGCAATGCAGCCAGCTCGCTTTCTGACTCCTGCTGGTTAAATATAGTGATGATCTGATTTCTTTCCGCTTCCGTCAATAAGTCCTGTTCTTCATACACTGCCATCGGATCTTGGATGATGGACTCTAATGCCTTCTTATAATAACCGGCGAGCAAAGATATTTGTTCTTCGCAGAACTGTGTTTGATCCCATTGTAATAATAATTGCAGATGATCTGATTGATCTACGCTAAACTCCGTTGACAGCGCAAAGCTGTTATAGGTTCTCTCTCTAAACTCCAGTACACGGAATTGATCCAATTCCTGCAATGAATCCAGAATATGAAAATGTGTAAAGTTAAAAATCACTTCGTATAAGGGGATGCCGCCAAAATCCTGCTGAATTTGTGCGAGCGGATAACGGCGATAAGTTAAGAAAGATTGTTCTTGATCAAATATTTGATGGATCAAATCCGTCCAAGTTCCACCGGACAGTGTAACTCCAAACGGCAGCGCATTGAGGAAAAGCCCCAGCGTTCTTTCGCCATCATGACCTTCCGAGCGTCCATTAAACGGCACACCTGTAATGACCACAGGCTGTCCACTCGCCATCTGCAGCACACGGAAATGGGCAGCGAGCAATACGCTTTTCAATGGCACTTTCATCTGGCTGGCAAGCTGTTTCACCGAAGCAGATACAGCTGACGGAATCTCAACTCTCTTTTCACGTATCAGGTGCTGCTGTTCCGTTTTAGAATTATGCCAACGCGGAATCTCATGGAATGGGGATGCTGATAATTGCTCTTTCCAGAAACGTTGGTGCTCCTCTGACTGCAGGGCTGCTCTCTCCATCGCAACATAATCACGGAATTCAGCTTGTGGTGCTTGCCAATCTTTCTCATTGTGATTCACGAAAGTAACATAAAGGCGGAATACCTCGGCGAATAAAGATGCCACGCTCCATCCATCTAGAATCGCATGATGTTCCATGCAGGTAAACTGAAAGGTCTCCGCCGTGCGAAGATGGATAACGATTTTGAACAATGGAGCTTCTGTCCAGTTGAAATAAGCCGTTTCTTTCTGTTCCTTCCAGTCAGCCAACCATTCTTCTTGCTGCGGTGACGACAGGTGGCGCAGATCAACGACTTCAAACGGAATTTCCACATTTTCATATACCAGCTGCAAAGGCTGGGTATAGCTGGTCAAATCAAACGAAGTCCGTAATACCGGATGATCGTTCATTAAACTGGCAATTGCCTGCTCCCATGCCTGTGGATGATAGGGAGCCTTTAGGTGATACGAAGAAACATTGAGATACGTCATTGAATCTTGATGGTAACTGCTGTGAAACAGCATCCCCTCTTGAAGTTTGGTCAATGGATAGGCATCAATAATCCCCGAAGGCAACCGGGTACGATCTTCGTCCGTGATCAGCTGGAATGGTGCAGTTACAGGCTGGTTATCTTCCATACCATTTGAATTTCCCATTACATGATGAGCTAATTCGCTAATGGTCTGGAAACGAAATAGATCCTGCACCGTTAATGGATAACCAAGCTTCCGTGCTTCATTCAAAATTCGGATACTTAAAATGGAGTCTCCGCCTGCTTCAAAGAAATTATCTTCGACTCCAATCGGCTGAACTTGCAGCACCTGCTCCCAGATCGAAGCTAATTTCTTTTCGATATCCGTGCGGGGAGCAGCATAAATTCTTGGGCCATCCTTATATTCAGGTGCCGGTAAAGCAGGATAATCTACCTTTCCGTTATGGTTGAGCGGGATTGCACCTACTTCAACAAATGCCGCAGGTATCATATAATCTGGCAATCGCTCATGTAAATAACTGCGCAGTCCATCCGTCAGTATAGGCGATCCAGGCTGTTCTGCTGCCACATAAGCAACAATTCGTTTTCCGGCCTGTTGATCTTCCTTCACTGCAGCAACTGCCTCACGAATGCCCGGGTATTGAACCAGGATGGACTCAATTTCTCCAAGCTCGATGCGGAAACCGCGGATTTTCACTTGTTGATCTATTCGTCCATGGTATTCAAGCTCACCGTCCGGCAAATAACGGGCCAAATCTCCGGTCTTATACAATCGTTCACCGGCTTCACTCGTAATAAACCGTTCTGCTGTTAATTCAGGCCGCAGTAAGTACCCGGGAGTGACGCCTGCTCCGCCTACATACATTTCTCCTACTACACCCGCTGGTACGGGCTGTAAATGGCGATCCAATACGTAAACGTATAAATCAGGAATCGGGATGCCGATACTATTCCCTTGTCCCTTTTCAAGATCCGCTGAGGTAATACGGCGATAGGTAACATGAACCGTGGTTTCCGTGATCCCGTACATATTGACCAGCTGCGGTGTTTGATCGCCATACAACTGGAGCCAAGGGCGCAAACTTTGCAGCTCCAGTGCTTCACCGCCGAAGATGACATAGCGTAATGGCAGCCTCCGGCCGGGCGGATTTGATTTGGCTGCTTCAATTAATTGCCGGAAAGCAGATGGCGTTTGGTTCAACACGGTTACTTGTTCCTGCTGAAGCAACTGATAGAAATCTTCCGGTGAACGACTGATCCAGAAAGGAACTACAACTAATTTTCCACCGTACAGCAAAGCTCCCCAAATCTCCCACACTGAAAAATCAAAGGCGTAGGAATGATAAAGCGTCCACACATCATGTTCCGTAAAACCATACCAGTCTTCCGTAGCGGCAAACAAACGCGTCACATTTCCATGGTCTACTACTACGCCCTTGGGCGTACCTGTTGTCCCTGAAGTATAGATGACATAGGCGAATTGGCGTGCAGACACCGGCAGCTCCAGATCACGCTTGCTATGCTGGCTGATATTGCGCCAATCCGTATCAAGCTGTATCTGTGTCACGGACAGCGGCGGCAAGCTTTGGCTTACTTCACTCTGGGTCAACAGCACTTTAATTTGTGAATCCTCCAGGATAAATTGCAAACGGTCAGATGGAATCTTCGGGTCAAGCGGAACGTACGCCCCTCCTACTTTTAAGATGCCTATAATCGCAACAATCAGATCCAGAGAACGTTCCATACAAATCCCCACAAGCGAATTTGCGCGTATCCCCCGCTGTACCAGCTCATGAGCCAATTGATTCGCTCTATCATTCAGTTCCTGGTATGTATATTGTTTCTCCTCAAAGACAACAGCAGCTGCATGAGGCATGCGGGCAGCTTGTCGTTCAAATAATTGGTGAATGGCCTGTTCCGTATCAAAATAACGCGTATGTTGTTTCATTCGGGCGTCTAACCGTGCTATATCTTCCGCCGTGACCATCTGTAAACGAGTAAGCGATTGATCCGGTGCTTCTATTCCATGCTGAAGCAATCGTTCGAAATGAAGGGCCATGCGCTGAATCGTTTCTTCCTGATAGAGATCGGTATTGTATTCAATAGAGCATGCGAAACCATTCGCCTCTTCTACTAGTGTCAATGTTAAATCAAACTTCGCGCTCTGGCTGGGAAGTGAAAGCGGCGTACAGATCATACCTGGTAATTCCCATGCCGCAGCAGGCGTATTTTGCAGGACAAACATCACTTGAAATAGGGGCGAAATTACCGCACTCCGCTCAATCTGCAATTCATCGACCACTTTGTCAAACGGAACATCCTGATGATCGTATGCATCTAACGTGACATGACGAATTTGATCTACCAATTGCCTAAATGACCAGCCTTCTCCAATTCGGCTCCGCAGCGCTAACGTATTCGCCACGAAACCAATCAAATCTTCCATCCCGGCTTGATTGCGGCCCGCTATCGGCGTCCCAACCACAAGATCATCCTGTCCCGAATAACGATACAGCAGCGTTTGATACGCCGCGAGTAAAGTCATAAATAACGTAACGCCTTCATCTCTGCTGAATCTTGATACAGCCTCTGTCAGCTCCTGACCAATAGAGAAGGAATAAGAAGCTCCCTTGTAAGCTTGCACGATTGGACGGGGTTTATCTGTCGGCAGCTGCAGGACTGCCGGGCTGCCCTGCAGCTGCCGCTTCCAATACGCAATCTGATCCGCTAATTCACCTGATTCAACTCTTTCTCTTTGCCACTCGGTAAAATCTGCATATTGAATCGATGATTCAGATAGGCTGCTCGGTTGATCATTAACAAAATGGCGGTACAGCTCCAGCCATTCTTTTATCAAAATAGCCATCGACCAGCCATCCGTAATGCTATGATGCACGGTAATGACTAGAAAATGCTCATCCTCCGATACTTCCAGGAGGCGTGCACGGAGCAAAAGATCGTTTTGCAAATCAAATAATCGACTGGATTCTGCCATAGCCGAGGCCTCAATCCAGCTTTCTTGATCGATGCCGGATGAAAGATCGATGAGGGACACCGGCAGAGAAATCGACCGCTCAAGAGCAATGACTTGAACCAGTTGATTCTGCTCCATACGAAATGAGGTTCGAAGCGATTCATGCCGGTTGACAACGGCCTGCAAACTTTTTTCAAGAGCATGGTTATCCAAAGCACCTTGCATCCGAATCAGATAAGGCAGGTTGTATAAGGGACTCTCAGGAGCCATTTCACGGAAAAACCATTGGCTTTGCTGGGCATACGATGCCGGAAACACATAATATTGTTCAGGATCGGTTAAATCCTGCTGTTTCTCATGCTGGTTTTGTTCGCTCATTGTTTGCTGCTCCTTATCCTTGAAGTTGACGTGCGACCCGTTTTCGGGGAACGATGACATTAGAAGCCGGTTTTATCATTTCCTGCTTCTGGGCTTCTTCTATGACCTGCGCCTGCTTGGCAATCGTTGTTGCTTCAAATATCTTTTTCTGCGTCAAATCGGTTTGAAACTCCGCACGCATCCTCACCAGGATTTGTGCCGCTAATATCGATTGACCGCCTACATCCAAGAAATGATTATCCACCCCTACAGATTCCAGCTGTAAAACGTCACACCAAATCGCAACCAGTCTCTCTTCAATTTCATTTCGTGGAGCGGCATGAGAGCCTTGAATGAGCTGCGGCTGCGGCAGAGCTTTCCGATCAATTTTCCCGTTGGCAGTCAATGGAATTTGTTCCAGCGGTATGAACAGGGATGGAACCATATATTCAGGCAGTTTTTGCTGTAAATAGATCCTTAAATCTTGTGCCAATTGAGCATACTCTGAGACATCCATCTTAGTCGTAAAGTAGGCGGCTAACCGTAAATCAGCAGCGCTGAATTCCCTGGCAACAACCACTGCTTCATGCACATCAGGATGTTTCATTAAAGTCGATTCGATATCCCCCAGCTCAACCCGAAATCCCCGTATTTTGATTTGGTGATCCATCCGGCTTAAGTACTCCAGGCTGCCGTCCGCCGCATACCGAACCAAGTCTCCTGTGCGATATAATCGTTCATTGGGCTGGTCACTAAATAGATTAGGAATAAACTTTTCTTTCGTAAGTTCTTCTTGATTCAAATACCCGCGTGCTAGACCGGCTCCACCCAAATACAGCTCTCCGGGCACTCCGACCGGAACAGGATGCAGGTGTTTATCCAATACGTAAGCTTGTGTGTTGTGAATGGGACGGCCGATAGATACGGGAAGATCAGGCCCACGAACTACATTGCAGTATGTAGAATACGTTGTATCTTCTGAAGGCCCATATAAATTGATTATCTTCTCAACCGTTTCTACTTCATAGATTTGTTCAACAAGCTCACGCTTTAACGGTTCACCACATAGATTCACCGTACGCACTGCAGCAGGGATTCCCTTCATTCTGACCAATTCTCTGATCGCCGATGGCACGGTATTGATTAAGGTTACCTCGCTGGCTGCCGGCAGATGAGGGAGCTGCAGAGCATTCTCAGCCAAAATCAACTTTCCGCCCATACTCCAGGTGACAAACATTTCAAAAACAGACAGGTCAAAATTAATCGAGGTTGAGCCTAATACACCAGCGATCTCCTCTGCCGTATATACTTCCAGGGCCCATTGAATCAAAGCAATGACGCTGCCATGCTCTACAGCAACGCCTTTCGGTTTTCCGGTAGAGCCAGAGGTATAAGTGACGTATGCCAAATGATCTCCTTTAATCGGAGCCGAAGTACTTGGCGTATGACTGCCTGCCTCCATAATGGCATCCCGATCCCGATCCATGTAAACAACGTCTATTTCATGCTCCACAAACGATGCCGCCAATGATTCTTGTGTTAATAATACTGGAGCTTTCGCATCTTCCAAGATATAGGAGAGCCGCTCCGTCGCATACGTAGGGTCCAATGGGACATAAGCCCCTCCAGCCTTCAATATCCCTAAGATTGCGGCCAACATGTCAATCGTTCGTTCTAAATGAACACCAATCAAGGCCTCAGAACCAATCCCTTTGTGCAATAAATAATTGGCTACCTGGTTCGCGCGTTGATCCAGTTCAGCATAAGTGAGCCTCTCTTTACCGTAAACGGCAGCCACTGCATCCGGAGTCCGCTTCACTTGTGCTTCAAACCAATAGGGAATAGATGGATTTTTCGCCGGTTTTGTGCTTAAGCGATTCCATTCAAACAGGATCTGCTCATATTCTTGCTCAGTAAGCAGCGGAATTTGGTCGAAAGGGACTTGCGGTTGATTCATACAGCCTTCGAGCAGCTGCTGCAAATGGCCTGACATACGTGTAATCGCTGTTTCTTCAACATAATCTTCATCATAGAGCAGCGACCCTGTCCATTCCGTCCCCGTCCGCACAATTTCCAGCGTAACTATTTTTTCTTCTCGCAGATTGCTTAGAGAACTACCAGTAGAACCAGTAAACGCAGAGTCGGCAGTATCCCGCACAATAAATCCGGCATGGAGAACATTTGGTTCACTCATGCCCGTTTGTAACAACGTATGAACCGCTTTAACTTGGCCGCTAAAAGAATTCATTTCTGAATAATCAATAGACAGCGGAGTCATCTTGTCACGGCTTCCTTCCATCTCGATTCCAATAACGATCTGTTCCAGTCCCGTATAGCGGTACCATAAGCCGGCCCAAGCCGCCAAGAAAGCAGCTTGAATCCCGGTTTGTTCTTTATGGCTGAACGAAATCAGATTTTCAACAAGCTGGCTTGAGAAACGAATGGATTGATGTTGGCATTTCGTGATCATATTTCCCTCCTCCGATCGGTTTTCATAGTAAGGATTCAAGCGCTTTTTGATTTACTGCTTCCATAATTTCTTTTGCATGGTCGAGAAGATAAAAGTGACCGCCATCAAAGAATTGATATTCGATTTCTTTGGTTGTATATCGATTCCACTCTTCCAGATGGGTAACCAAATGATCCTGTTTTCCATTGAATATTGAAATTTCACAAGGTAAAGGGGTAATCTCCGCTTCGGCCGGATAGGTTTCTACCGCTTCCATATCCGCCCGGATGATCGGCAGAAACATACGGATAAATCCGGGATCATCCAGCAGCTCCTTCGGAGTACCGCCAAATTGGAAAATCTCTTTCTTCAGCTCCTCGTCAGGCAGCTCGGATCGCTTTGTTTTCGACGGCTGGTTCGGACTGGATCTCCCTGAGAAAAAAATATGCAGCGGACTTTGATTTCCTCGCTGCATGAACTTTTTTGCAAGTTCATAGGCAATCAAACTCCCCATACTATGACCAAACAACATATAAGGCTTCTGATCGATCTCAGGCTGAAGCATTGACCATACATCTTCTACGATATCTGCGAGATTAGTAAATAACGGCTGAGGGAACCGTCTCCCTCGTCCCGACAACTCAATCGGAACTAGTTCTATCGCTGGATTCACATAGGCAGACCAACTGTGATAGATTTGCGCTGTTCCCCCGGCAAAAGGAAAGCAGTACAGCCTTATTTTCCGTTCCATGCTCAATCACTTCCTAATTTTAGACCGAACTGCTGATCCTATGATCTAGAGATGTCTTTTCACCAATCGGGACAATCGGGTAATCCCTTCTTCAATCTTGTCATGGTTGTTAAATGAAAAATTCAAACGGATCGATGAAGAAGCCATTCGGCTTGGATTCACGGCAAATACACTGCCAGGGAAAAAGGTTACTTTCTCCGTTGTAATCGATTCTCTAAATAGTTCCATTGTGTTGATAGATTCAGGGAAACGAACCCAAATAAACAGTCCGCTCGAAGGAATTGTCCATGATCCAGCCTCTCCCAGCTGCGCTTCTAATTGATCTAACATGCCATTTCTGCGCGAACGGTATTCCTGACGCAAATGATGAAGATGATTGGCAAACTCGTCTTTTTGAAGGAAGTTAGCGGCAATCTGCTGTGTCAGCGTTGCGGTATTAATATCCGTTGCTTCCTTAACAATAGACAGCTTCTCGATGATCTCTTCATTTGCTATGATCCATCCCAGTCTCAAGCCAGGCGCAAGTATCTTAGAAAATGATCCCACATAAAATACCCAATCAGACTGAAAGGACTTGATTGCTGGAATCTCAATATCCTCATAAGCCAAGAAACCATAGGGATCATCCTCGATAATAGGCACTTCATATTCCGCGGCCAATTGAGCCAGCTTTTGCCGCTTTTCTCTACTCAGCGTATAGCTGAGTGGATTATGACCGCTCGGGATCACGTACATGCAAGCCGGACGCTCTTCGGTTTGCAATACCTGTTCTACCTGCTCCACATCAATCCCCGTTGCCGGATCGGTTGACACAGTCATCATCCGCGGCTGGAAAGGCTCCAGCACTTGCAGAAAACCGGTATAGGTCACTTCTTCGGCTAACACCGCCTTGCCAGGATCAAGCAAAAGACGTACCAATAAATTGATCCCTTGCTGAGCCCCGGCAGTGAGAAAGATTTGTGAAGTGCTGCACTCGACGCCACGCTTACGCATCAATAATTGAATTTGCCGTTTCAACTGCTCCGCGGGAGGCGCGTACTGAAGAGGATCCGATTGCCGAAGCAGCACTTCATTGGCCGATACGGCCAGTTGTTTCGCCGGAAAACACTCGGCATTGGGTAATCCGAGGCCAAAAGAGATATACTCCGGACCACTTGTTAACTCAAGCATATCTTGTAATGCAGAACGCTTCGTGTGCTGCGTCCAAGCTGCTAACCGCTGTGCCACGCGAATCTCTCCCTGTCTCTATAAATTCCCTCTTTTTAATTGCTCACGCTCTATCGCTTCAAATAAGGCACGAATATTCCCGTTTCCGAAACCGCGCGATCCTTTTCGTTGAATGACTTCAAAGAAGAGCGTCGGACGATCTTCCATCGGCTGTGCAAAGATCTGCAGGAGATACCCTTCTTCATCCCGGTCAACCAAAATATTAAGCCGGTTCAACCTGTCGACGGATTCATCGATCTCGCCAACACGTTCAGGCAGCAATGTATAATAAGCATCAGGGGTATAGAGGAATTTCAGTCCGTTCTTCTCTAAGTTCTCCACAGACTTGATAATATCGTCTGTTTCAAGCGCGATATGGCCTACCCCTTCCCCCCGGTTATAGTCAAGAAACTCGCGCACCTGGGACTTCTTTTTACCTGGAGCAGGCTCAACGATCGGAAATTTCACTCGTTCCGTATCATTCTGCATCGCTTTGGTCATCAATGAAGAAGTATCGGAGCTTATATCATCTTTATCAAATGAATTTAATAAATGGAAACCAAATACCTTTGCATAATACTTCGCCCATTCGTCCATGCTTTCGACATTAATGGCAAGATGATCAAAACGGGTTAAGCAAGTATCATAGGAAGAAACGCTCTGATTGACTTCTTTATAGTCAGGTAAAAATAAGCCTGCATATTCCGTACGCTCAACTAACGTATGAACCATTTCCCCATAAGCGCCAATCCGTGCAATTTTCACCTTGCCGTACTCATCTTCGATTATCTGCGGCGGCTCAAGCGGAATGCCGCCATTGTCAATCGCAGTTTGATAGAGCTTCTCGATCTCTTTGACCCGGAAGGCAATATCCTTCACGCCATCCCCGTGGGTATGAACAAACTTCGCGATTGGATGCTCGGGTTCATAGGTGGAGGTAAGTATAAGATTGATCTCGCCTTGCTGTAATAAATAGGAACACACATCACGGTGACCTGTTTCCAGACCTTTATACGCAGCGATTCGAAAACCGAACAGCTTGCTGTAATAGAAGACAGCTTGTCTTGCATTGCCTACCAAAATTTCCACATAATCTATATCCTCGATCGGAAACACATCACTAACAAACTGCTCCGTTTTCATCTCTATTTTTGCATTGCTCATCTTTTTCTCCTC
This sequence comes from Paenibacillus solisilvae, assembly GCF_042656405.1. Classification (NCBI taxonomy): domain Bacteria; kingdom Bacillati; phylum Bacillota; class Bacilli; order Caryophanales; family Paenibacillaceae; genus Paenibacillus; species Paenibacillus solisilvae. The sequence goes on from NZ_JBHSOW010000022.1 coordinate 31,960, forward strand.
CTCCGTAATATCGAACTGATCCCTTCAAAAGATCTTCCCCGGATTTAAAATATGGTTCGGATCAAAGACTTCTTTTATTCTTTTCATCCACAGGACAGCATCGCCATGCTCTTCGGCTAGATACTGTCTCTTTCCAAGTCCAACGCCGTGTTCTCCCGTACAGGTTCCCCCTCGCTCCAGTGCGAAGCGGACGATCAACTCATTTATTTTGTCTGCTTTGGCCGCTTCCTCCGCAAGAGATGGATCAATCGGAAAAACCGCATGATAATTGCCATCGCCAATATGTCCAAGAATAGCGCCCTGCAGGCCTTCGATTTGCATGACTTCTCTGGCATAGAGTACGGCTTCCGGCAAAACGGATAGGGGCACACATACATCCGTCGTCATTAATTTCTTCTTTGGCGCAGCTGCCGCTATGGCAAGAGCCGCATGTCGTCTGGAATCCCACAATTGTTCGCCGAATGCCTCATCAAACGTATGATCCCATTCAACAGCTCCCTCATCCCGGATGATTTCATGGACCCGTTCCCATTCAGCAGTTACAGTGCTGTTCCATCCGCTTAACTCTAAAAATAAGGTCGGTTTTTCCACATATGCCGTCTGTTTGTATGCATTGATCGCCTGGATCGTATATTCATCTACTAACTCAAGCTTACTGGGTTGTATCGAGCGGTACAGCATTCGATTCGCAGCCTTGCAAACCTTATGCAAATCAGGAAAAACTACCTTCGCATAAAGAAATGTCTCCGGCAGCGCATATACGCGCAATGTAAGCTCTGTGAATACAGCTAGCGTTCCTTCGGATCCCGCCAGCAGCCCGGTTAAGTTATAACCTGCTGAAGATTTCTTGGCCAAACTTCCCGTGTGTATGAACGAGCCATCCGCCAAGACGGCTTCCATTCCTAGTATTTGCTCCCTCGTCATCCCATAACGTACTGCACTGCAGCCGCTGGCATTGGTTGCCGCCATTCCCCCGAGTGTTGCATCTACCCCCGGATCAATGGGAAAGAAGAGCCCGTATTTCTTCAGCTCTTGATTCAGCTGCAGCCGCGTCACACCCGGTTCTACCCGTACAGCAAAATCATCTTGCCTAATCTCCAAGATTCGGCTCATATGGGTGAAATCTAAGCTTATCCCTCCTTGGATGGGAACTACTTGTCCTTCTACACTTGTTCCTAGTCCAAAAGGCACGATGGGACACCTGATCCGATTGGCATAAGCGACAATCTCTCTTAATTCTTCTTTATCCTTCGGGAAGATAACCACATCAGGCAAATGCTGCGCATGGTAAGAAGTAAGATCCTGGCTGTGCTGCTGACGTACAGCCGCACTCGTGCTTATTCGTTCAGGGTCGCGTATGATTTGAATCAGATTTTCCAACAACGCTTACCGATTCTCCTCCCGTTACGATCCGTTAGATGAATTGAACCTCTATACAATGATCTAGTATTTTTTTCAATTGCTCTTGGTTTGGTTTTCTCCATACCAGTCCAAATTGCTTCAATACCCACTCTGTTTTATCGGAGAGCATAACAGATTGTGTACGCTCTTTCTCTTCCAGTTCCTCAAAGAAACCAAAATGAAGCAATAAATGGTGAATATAAGGACCAAAATGTTCATCTGCATAGTGATCACTCATAAAGTCGATAAATTCGCCATAAGGAGCCATTTTCACAGGTAAACCGGATGCTTTTGCTGCTTCTCCCAGTTCATGGAAGCTGGTTTTCTCCATGTTCATCAGATGATAGGTTTCATTGCTTAACTGTTCCCGGTTAAATAGCAGGCATATACTGCGGCTGACATAGTCGATATAGGTAAAATCAATTTCACCTTGACTGCTGTCAGGGAAAATATTCATTTTGATCATCGATCGGATAATGGAATACAAACCGTTGTCTTCGATGTTTTCTTGGAATTTACCCGTTATGGAATGACCCATAATATTGCCAACTCTGAAAATATTGCAGTTTAATCCTTGATTTCTTGCTTCCACGATCAGTTTTTCTGCTTCTAATTTACTTTCGCCATAGGGATGACCTACTTCTTGGCCGATATCATGATCGTATTCAGTAAACACAACCATTTTGCGATCTTGTATATTTCCTTTGGAAACAGCTGTAGTCGAAATAAAATTGATATCTTTTGGCTGTTGTTCATGCGCAAATTGGATCAACCTCTTCGTACCCATTACATTGATCTCTTCAAATTCGGAGTAATCGCCAAAATGCTTCACTGTCGCTGCAGAGTGGATGATGCAATCTACCGTTCGGGCGAGTGAATGATATGCTTCATCTGCCAAACCGAACCTGTCATGTACCAAATTCCCATTTACAAGAGTGACTCGATCCCGATCAAATGGATGAAATCCAAAATAATATTTCCATTTATCTGTTAACCGCGCCTCAGCTTCTGCTTGCGTCTTCCCTCGGACAAGGACATAGAGATGACTGTTGGTCCCTTTAAGCAAATCGTTTAACAAGTGTATGCCTAAATAGCCGGTTGCACCTGTCAAGAAAATATGGGAATAATGGTGAACCTGAGCAAGATCCAGACGTTCCATTTCCTTATATCGCGCCTCATATTTATGGGTTTCTTCTTGAATAAACCGCTGCATTTCTGCAGAAACCGCAGATGGGGACTGCGAACTCTTCTTTAATTTCTCCAGCTTCACTTCAGGGCTATCCGATTGCTCTTTGATGTGCTTAGCAAGTTGGTAGATTGTCCGATAGGTGAACAGGTCACCTAGAGCCACTTGATAGTTGTCATGGAGCTTCGAGACAAATTGTATCGCTACAAAGGAGTCTCCTCCCAGATCAAAGAAATCTTCATGGATATTCACCACTTTCAAACCTAAGATCTTTTGCCAAACAACGGCGACATCAAGCTCCTTTTTACTGTAGTTGTTATCTTCTCTGCCAGTCAGTTCGATCGACTGCGATGGTGGTTCAGATTCACTCGGCAGAAACTTCTTAAATGTATCTAACCACTTCTCAGCCTTCGCGCTGGTTGCTCCGTCAAGGCGATCAAGGCTAAGTTCTTCTAAGTAAGCTGCCACCTCCCGAAGGGTTTGCAGCAGCTCCGGATTTGCTGCATGGATTGCGGATGTTTCAGGGATCTCAATCCAGCATCGAACGCGATCAAATGAATAAGCTGGCAGCGACACTTTATATGCGGATTCCTTACGATATAGCTTGTCCCAATCGATGTCGGCTCCTTTTACGTATAAGTCTGCCACCTTGATAAGCAGGCTCTCTTTTCCAGTTCCGGTTCCAAGAACTTGTTCCACATACTGACTTGCTTGTACACTTTCAAATGACTGCGTTGCATGCTGGTAATACACGTTTTTTTCAGTTTCTTCCCAGCCATGCTGAGCCAATCTCATTAATTTACATTGAAGATCCCGTATATCATTGACAACTATGGCAATACGATGCGGATAATGCGCTCTGCCTGTGCCCGCTGTATAACAGATATCCCTTAGATTGACCTGTTCACTCTGTTTCCGGGTAAGATCACGTACATAGTCATCCAGCAGCCGGTGTAAGGCTGTTTCTGTTTTGGCAGAGAGCGTAAATAAATGCGGACCCGTTGGTACGGCCTGCTCCTCTTTCACTTTCGGAGCCTCTTCCAGCACAATGTGACAGTTGGTTCCACTCATCCCAAAAGAACTTACTCCGCAAAGGCGGGTCTTTCCATCCGTTTCCCAATCTGCCAATTGATCATTGATATAAAGAGGTGATTCTTCAAACGAAATATTTGGGTTAGGTTTATGGAAATGTAAGCTGGCAGGAATTTGCCTATGCTGCAAACTTAATGCTGCTTTTATAACCCCTGTTATGCCAGCCAAGCTGTACGTGTGGGCATAGTTAGATTTAACGGATCCGACTGCACAAAATTGTTTCTTGTCGGTGTAACGCTTAAATGCATTCGTGATTCCCGAAATCTCGATTGGATCACCCAACCGGGTTGCTGTCCCATGCGCTTCCATGTAAGAGATGTGTTCTGGATTGATACCTGCATCTTTCCAAGCTTCTACAATAACGGCTTCTTGTGTGATGGGATTAGGAGCCGTTATGCTCACCGCGCGTCCATCGTTATTGGATGCACTTCCTTTAATCACCGCATAAATGTGATCATGATCCCGCATCGCTTTGCCAAGCGGCTTTAAGATCAAAGCTGCTGAGCCTTCACCCACTGCGGTTCCATCTGAGTTATCCGCAAAGGTTCGCGTCCGGCCGTCGGATGATTCCATACCCACGCGGGACCCAATATCGATCGGAAGCATATTAATCTTAACAGCGCCAACTATCGCCTGATCCATCTGACCATTACGAAGCATTTGGACCGCAATATTAACCGCACTAAGTGAAGAAGAACAAGACGTATCGATCAACATCGCGGGTCCATGCAGATCTAATAAATAAGAAATACGGCTTGCTGTCATTGGCCCCGAATTGCCCGGATACGCCAGATAAGTCGATTCCGGCTCTACATCCTGGATGATCGTTTGATAACTTAACGGCTTGGCGCCTTCACTGCTCACAATCACGCCTGTTTTTGATCCGACCAGTTTTTTACCGCCATAGCCAGCGTCTTCTATGGCTTTCCAAACCGTTTGCAAGAACAACCGCTGGTTAGGATCCATCAGATCGGCTTCTTTCGGAGTGATCCCAAAAAATGAATAATCAAATTCATCGATTTGTTCCAAATACGATCCCCGAAAATACTTGACCTCATCATTCAAAGTGTTTTTAAAGCGTAAGTAGGCTTCGATGTCTCCTCTGCGCTCTTCTGGAAAATCACCTGAACAGTCCATTTCATGAACCAAATTACTCCAAAACTCATTCTGATTTGCCGCTTTGGGATAATGCATGGCCATACCGATAATCGCAATTTCTTTTGTTGATCCTTCATTAATGATTGTTGTGGATGATCCCATTTTGCTGCTGTTGCCCTGCTTATCAAAGTTCAGAAGCTTGGCCATGTGAAATCCCCCTGTTCAGGCAGCATAAACTCATTTGCAACCGGCATACGGAGCAGTTGTTTCAGCCGTTTTTGCTGCTCGTCGTGCGGTACTCTTTTTGTTTCAAAAACAGAACGCAGCATTAATAGAGCGCCTGCCAGCTGCTCTCTGGTCGGTGCTTGCTTGGTTTGATCCAATTGCATGGCTAGCTGCTTCACCTTTTGATAAGGTTCAATTACACCTTTCCTATAAGCATCGTTATCCCAATTGCGATTTTTTGTCGCTACTGCGATCGCCAGGCACTTTCCGATAAAAGAAGGTTCTGTATTCTCCCGATTGAACACTCCCTTTACCTTTGGAATATCGCTTTCCTCTCCTAAAGACACGGTTATGATGGATTCTGCATTTTTTTTCATTAAGTTTTGCAGCACTTGCTTCGGTCCGAGCTCAATGGCTATCTTGACATTTTGAAGCCGTAGATACTCGATCGATTCCTGCCATCGAACCGGCTCTGTCATTTGCCGGGTCAAGCGTTCCATCAGATGATCCGAGTCATGCGGAAGAGCAGTCACATTAGAGATCACGGTGCAGTCTCCCCGGCCAAGGCTATAAGAAGATAGTATCTGGTTAAATTGATCAGCAGCAGGCTGCATCATGGGGCTGTGGAAAGATGAACTCACTTTCAAGGGATTGGCCGTCGCCCCCTCGGACTCTAACCATTCAGCGACTTTATTAACCGCCTCTTGATGACCTGAAAGCACGAATTGTTCCGGTGCGTTGTAACATCCAATGACAACCGGCTTGTCCTGGGTTGAGATTTGCACACACAATTCCTGAGCCCGTTTACGATCCGCCTGGCCAATTGCTGTCATTACGCCAAGACCGTTTGTATCCGCTTCTTGCATCAATATCCCGCGATGACGCACAATTTGCAAAGTATCAGCGAACGAAATCGCTCCACTGCAGGTTAAAGCAGAGAATTCCCCCAAACTATGCCCGGCAGCATAGTCCGGTTTAAGCCCAATCTCATCCATATAAACACGATATGCGGCTACACTTGCTGTCAATAAAGCAGGCTGCGTGTACTCCGTTCTTGTTAATTTGGACAACTCGTCCTCAAAACATATGGAAGATAGCTTGATCTTCAGCACTTCATCCGCTTCTTCAAAAGTTCTCCTAGCCACAGGAAATTCGTCGGCAAGACTCTTACCCATTCCTATGTACTGGGAACCTTGACCAGGAAATAATAGAGCTATCAATGATATGGCCTCCTTTAGAATTATTTTTCGGGTCCTATTTTCTGTGTAAAAACACCCCCTCGAATTCGTCATTTACAGAATGTTTTCTAAATCAAAAAAGGCAGCTTAAAAAGACATAATATTCTGAATTTAATTAAGAGCGAAATTGGGTTGGTTTGTTAAGTTGTTCCGAGTACAATTGGGCAGGTGTAAGCGATGGCAAATGATGGTTTTTTTTAGGTTCTATAGATGTAAACCATCACATAAGGGGGTTGGTTGCAAAAAATTAAAAAAAATGACGAAAAGACGCTTAAAAAATTTAAATGATTATAATTTTGCAACTCATTCAAGGTAATTGCTGTTTACTATTAAGGAAGCAAAAATACCGATCATTGAAAGGGTGCCCTCATGAAACAAGTGTCCAAATCGATTTTCTTGATTTTCACCTTACTTATTTCTATTACCACGATTTCAACACCGCCAAGTCTGCAAGCTGCAAGCTCAAAACCGGTTGCAAAAACATCCCCTCCCCCTGCGGAAATATCCATTCTGGGTTTTTTCGATCCTGCATTCAAATACTTGGATCAAGGGGATAGCAATACGCTCGACAAAGGCAATGAAACTGCAGAAATAGATGTATCTACGATTGCAAAACAAACCGTTGCATCGATCGGGGTTAATATTTATCTGGAGAAGTGGACTGGCTCTGAGTGGGTGCAAATTGGTTCAACCTCAGTTAGTGCATCAAAAAAAATAATCATGAGCGGATATGCGATATTTGGGATCACCACAGGCTATTACTACAGAGCACGCACCGTTCACTGGGTGAGTCATAATGGTGTATATGAACAAGGTGAGCGATATACGAATACGATCCTTGCGAGATAAATGAAATAGAGGGAAGGCGTTTGACCGCTCTTCCCTCTAGTAAACCTTATTTTATCTCTTCCGCAATTTGGATGATCTCGTCCCTTGTTAAAGACCCGGCAATAGAGACTACAACGTTCCCCATCATGTAGTCAAGGCTTAAGCGCGTATCCTTCGTTAGAAGCAGGTAAGCCTTCTGGCCGTTCACTTGAACTTCCTTATATTCACCCGCATTGTTATCCGTTCCAGTTGTAACTGTTTCGTTACGCTCCAGCATTCGGAAAGTAAGTAAAAAGGTTTTCCCGTCGTTCTGATGGGTGTACATTAATACGGCCTTCTTGGCCTTCTCTTGACCATTTCCGAAGAACAAAACAACATCTTCAAGTTTATATTTTTGGGGTACGAAACCGATTGCCGGATTAGCAAAAGCGATATTCTGAGCGGCCTCATCCCAGGTGGAGTAATGCTTTTCACCTTGAAGACCGTTATCCAAAACCTGTCCTTCCCCGGGGCTCCCATTGTCAGGCGGCGGAGCTGTTTTAGCTTTGCCCTGGTATTCGCTGTCGTTTCCGAAGATGATGCTTGATACGCCTGATTGAATACTTTTGATAGCTTGTGAGAAAGGGTTGAATGCTCTTGTCACCGAAGGTGTTGCCAGCAGGAAAGCCACCATAATTACTGCTGCTGCAGCAGCATACGGAATAAACTTGTATTTGCGGATGGTTCCCCGTTTTTTTATAATCATTTCAACTCTTGCCCAAGACGGGTCGGGGTCTGGAGACGGCAAATGTTTTTTTACCGCATCCTCAAAAGCAGAGTCAAATGCACGGTCAAATTCCTCTTTATTCACCTTCCTCCACCCCATTCTTTGAGAAATCGTTTTTTGATCGCTTCCCGTGCCCGATGCAGCTTATACTTTACGGTTTGTTCCGTGCATCCAAGCTCGGCCGCGATTTCTTTGTAAGATAAATCCTGTTTCCAGCGCATCTCCATCAGGATACGGTTTTCCGGTTTAAGATCATTCAAATAAGTGCCTATGCCCTCCGACATTGCTTTTAACTCGATCTCTACTTCAATAGCCTCCTTATCGGAAGAGAATTCAATGCCCTCATTCTTAGAAAAAATGTCTAAATCCATTTCGTTGCGCTTTTTTTTATTTTTTTTCAAATAGGAATAGGTAGTATTGCGAACGACCGCTTTTATCCAGGCTTTGAGCTGTCCCTCATTCTCAACAACCGGGATGTGTTTAACCACTTTGAGAAACGTTTCTTGAATAATATCCTCTGTTGCACCGTGATCCTGCACCATGTACATGATAACCCTGTAAACCATCGTGTAATATTCGTGATATACAGCTCTTTGCAAAGATGAATCGAGCGCTCCGAAATTAGCTGACGATAAGAGGAGTAATGTATTTTTCAAGCTTCATTCTCCTTTCACTGCCTCAAACGAAGAGGCATGCAAACGTATGTTCCTTCTCTACCAATTATATTAAATTTATCCTTATTTGAAATAGATACGATTTACTATTTTATACATCTCTGTAGATTATACACTAAATAAGACAAGGAACCACCATCGCAGCACGAACTCCATATCCGCTCGCGCGGCAAATATGTTCGTGTGCAAAAAAAATAGAATGCCTGAATGTGACCTCCATAAGAGTCAACATAATTCAAGCCATTCTACTATTTCTTGCTGCCTATATAAGTTTTCATTCATTGTCATCTTTTCATCATCCGAAGTATTGTGCGCGAGGCCGATCTGCAAGCGAAGCTCGCCGCTTTCAGTTCGTGGGATCCGATTAACTACGGCATCATCGAATCCAATCTTCAAGTTCATAAGGAAACCGGAATAGACCTTGGGCCGTCATCCGATGAGAGTGACTTTGGGGGCGATGAAGCGCTATTGAGCTTGGACCGGACTTACCGGAAAGAAAAACAGATGGCCGAGGCTGCTGCGGCTTACATCCATGAGAACCCCGATCTCAAGCTCATGTATGTTCAGTTCGACCTGCCGGACTCAGGCGGGCATTCGAAAGGCTACAACACATCCAAGCAGCTGAAAACGATCGGACAAACGGATTCCAACACCGGTATTATTCTGGAAGCTATAGACCATGCCGGACTGCTTGAGGAAAGCCTGATTATTTTCATCTCCGATCATGGAGGCGGCGGGGTGGATCCCAAGTCCCATGGTAGCGATCACCGCATGGACAAAACGATTTTCTGGGGTTGTTCCAATACGGGGTGGTTGAATGCGCCGCATCTGCCTCCCGATTTTGTGATTACCGATACGGCTGCGCTTGCTGTTCACGCGCTTGGACTTGAGGCGCCGGAAGCATGGGAAGCGAAGCTTCCGGCCAGGATGTAAGAACAGCAGGGGCTGCTGTCATTCCTGAAACAGTCCCTTCACACAATTAAGCCAAACGGACAGTGAGCTCCGCTCATGATAGGAGTCATCCAAGTGGTTGTCCCAATCATGAGCGGAGAGTCATCATTTAACTGACAACGGTGACACGCTCCTCTTTTTGAGCTTCGATAGCTGCTTGCGCGGCAGCAATTCTAGCCAAGGGAATCCGATACGGTGAGCAGCTCACGTAATCTAATCCCGCTTTGTGGCAAAAGAAAATGGATTCACGATCACCACCGTGTTCCCCGCATACTCCGGTTTTTATCTTTGGTCTAACGCTGCGCCCGGAAGCAACTGCCCATTCAATCAGTTGTCCGACTCCAGCTGTATCCAACACTTGAAACGGATTTTTCTGCAGAATTTTATGATCAAGATAATAGGCCAGAAATTTGTGTCCCGCATCATCACGGCTGTACCCAAAGGTCATTTGTGTCAGATCATTGGTGCCGAACGAAAAGAAATCGGCATGTGCGGCGATTTGTTTCGCCGTTAGTGCAGCGCGCGGTACCTCAATCATCGTTCCGACTTTGTAACCGCAGACACGCATTTTTTCCTTGCCAAGCTCTTGACGTGCGACTTTGTCCACGAGTTTTCGCAGCACCTTAAATTCCGATACATCCCCTACTAATGGAATCATCAATTCAGGGATGACATCCACTCCATCGTCTATGCAGCGCGATACGAATTGCCCCATGGCTTGGAAGATCTGCTCCTTCAATGTCTCCTCTAAACCATTTCCGTGTTCAAAGTATCGCAGGCATGCTTCCGTTGTTATAGTAAATCCGGGAGGAACAGGGAGTCCGGCACTTAGCATCTCTGCCAAATTTCGCTCCCTTCCCTCCGAGAATGGATCTCATTTCTCCGTTACCTTCAGTAAAATCATAGATCCATTTGGTATTAATCAAATTCCCTCCCTCCCTCGTTCTTATCCTCGCATTCCTCTGCGCATTCACCATAGAATCGCTTTACACGGTTTGTTGGAAGAGTATCTATAATTGCGCCGCATCTTTTGCAAATGATATAACCAAGTTCCAACGCTTCCTTCATTTCCTTGCTCTCATTACACGTAACGCTTTGGCTTTCCATAATCGCTCCGCCTCCTAATTTGTATTAATTCCACCTGCAAAAATGCATGACTCTGCGTGAAACTATTCAGCTATAGGACCAAGCAAGCCGTTTAATCTGACTATCCAACTCAGGTATATTCTATTCTCATAGCACCCCCTCTTATATAATACAACATAATTTCAATTAAGATGTATTAAATATTTAATAAAAGATATTAAATACGTTATAAATGAACTATATATCGCAATAAAAGGGCGTTAATGCGAATTATATCGCTGCCAGGACTTCTAATTTGGGGCTCTAAGGCACCCTCGTGCATGCGCAGGAAAAAACCGGTCACAGCCGCTTTCGTAAGCGCTAAGACCGGTTTTGGTAAAATTGCAGTAAGCATGGATTTCGTACCGCCTAAATATGATGGTCCATTATAAACAGCAGCAGCAGCAAATTCGTCAATCTTTCATCCTCTCCAGCATGTAATCGGTCGTACGAAGTGCCAGCTTTCCGGCAGCGGCAGCGGGCAGGTTGAAAAGGAAAGCTTCATCATCCATCACTCCCTGATTTACCTCGCGTCCGAATAGGGATAGGGGAAATCCAATGAACAGATGAACAAATTACTCGCGCCGCTAAGCGGGATGGACGAGTACGGATGGTACTCTATTGAAAAAAGGGAGAGCCCGTGTGTGACGAGCGCTCCCTAAGGTTATGAGGCATTATAGGTTATTACGGATGCTGGGCTAACCATTGGTCGGTTCCGACTGGGCATGAGTCGTACTTTATGATCTGTTCCCCTTGGAGCTGCGGGTTGCCTGTCGCGTTGTAGCAGACAATGAACGAACGGCGGTGATGATCCGACTCGTTCGCAGCGGAGCTGTGCAGCAGATTGCTATGAAAGAACAGCGCCGAGCCCGGTTTCATCTCGCAGTGGACAAGCTCGAACAACGATTCGATTTGCCCGATGCGCTTTGGATCTGCGCCGGTCTGCTCGCCGACTCTGCCGTGTTCCAGCTTATGGGAGCCGCGCAGCACGCGTAAGCAGCCGTTCTCTCGGGTAGCGGCGTCCAGCGCGATGAACACGCTCATCATATGCGGATAGATGAACCCTTGGCCGTACCAATACCCGTAATCCTGGTGCCACTCCCATGCCCCGCCGGAATGGGCTTCAGCATCACTTTGCCGTGAAAGAATGCGGCGTCCTCACCTAACAGTATACGTACGCCGTTGACCAGCCGGGGGCAAATGGAGACAGCCGACCACATATCGGACCCGAGTTCGTGCCAAAGCGCCAGTCGCGCTTTCCGGCCGGAACTGTCACTATTGCCATAAGTAGCGGCGGCCACGCGATCACCGCCTTCCACCTCGCGGATCATTCTGCTGACTTCCTCGCCGGAAAATAACCCTTCTACCAATAAGTACCCGTCCCTGTTGTACCGGGCCGTTTCTTCATGCGTCAAATACATGGCTTCTCTTCCTCCTCGATTGAATGGAATAATGACTAGAACTATCTTCTATCCACTCCCTACCTACTCCTTCAACGATCCAATCAACACACCTTTTACAAAATACTTCTGCAAGAACGGATAAACGAGCAAAATAGGAACGGTAGATACGATAATAACCGCGTATTTAATGATTCTTTTCGCCTGCATGGCGTCAATATCACTGGAGGTGATCACCAGATTGTCCAATCGGTTCTGAATGAGGATTTCCCTTAAAAATAACTGGAGCGAGTACATTTCTCGATCCCGTAAATAAATGACTGCGCTAAACCAGGAGTTCCATTCCCCGACCGCGTGAAACAGACCCATGACCGCCACGATGGCCATCGACAGCGGCAGAACGATTCTGAAATAAATGTAAAAGTCGTTGGCCCCGTCTATCTTGGCGGATTCGATCAGTTCCTCGGGAATACTCTGAAAAAACGTTCGCATCACGATCAAATTCCATGCCGAGATCGCTCCCGGCAGAACGATCGCCCATACCGTATTCAAAAAACCGAGCGATTTCACGAGCAGGAAGGACGGAATAAGTCCGCCGCCGAAAAACATTGTAATGACAATAAGGAGCATCATGAGCTGCTTCCACATCAAGCCTTTCCTGGATAAAACGTAGGCTCCCATGGATGTCACCAGCAAACTGATCGACGTTCCGAGAAGAACGTAATAGATCGTATTTTTATACCCGACCGCCAAATTGGGATTCTGAAAAACCAGCTTATAACCGGCCAGCGTCGGCTCGATCGGATAGAACAGAATGCCTTTATGCGCATAGAGACGGCCGGGATCGCTAAAGGAAGCGAACAGGACATACAGCAGCGGATACAAGGTCGCGATCATGAGCAGGGTCAATAGCGTTACATTGAACATATTGAAGAGAGAGCCGCCCAAACGTTGCCTTCTATTCATCGTTATTCTCCTTACCAAAGACTGATATCGTTCAGTCTTCTGCTCAATCTATTGGCACAGTACAACAAGATGAAGTTAATGATCGAATTAAACGTTCCGATGGCGGCGCTGTAGCTGTAGTCGGCTTGTTCCAGCCCCCGTCTGTACACATAGGTGGAGATGACGTCCGCAGTATCGAATGTAAGCGGATTGTATAAGAGCAGCACTTTCTCCCACCCTACGGCAAGCAAAGAGCCCATGCTCAGAATCAATAGGATGACGATTGTCGGCATAATGGAAGGGATGGTGATATAGATGACCCGCTGCAATCTCGAAGCCCCGTCGATTTCCGCCGCTTCATACAAATGAGGGTTGACGCCAGATAACGCCGCCAAATATATAATCGTACCCCATCCCAATTCCGTCCAGATGCCCGAACTTACATATATCGTCCGAAACCACTCCGGTTTCGTCAGCAGACTGGAGCGTTCTCCCCCGAAAAATTCGATCATATCGTTGATGAATCCCGTCGAACTCGTAATGTCTATGATGATGCCGGAAATGACGACAACGGATATAAAATGAGGCAAATAGGTAATCGTTTGAACGGTTTTTTTGAAAAATTCAGCCTTCAGCTCATTCAAGAGCAATGCCAGGATGATCGGAGCGGGAAAACCGAAGAGCAGACTGTAGAAGCTGAGCAAAAACGTATTCTTCAGAAGCTTCCAAAAATAATAACTATGAATAAAATCGTTAAAATGCTGGAGTCCCACCCACGGGCTCCGAGTGTAGGCTTGAAATCCTTAAAGGCGATAACCGCGCCATACATCGGCGTGTAATGGAATACGATGTAGAAGACAATCATCGGCAGGGCCATGAGGTAGAGGTATTTGTGGAGCTTGAAGTCTTTAACGGCTCTGATCCAGAACATACCCACTTGCGTCCACTCCATTCTGAGCAATGACTTGCACGGGGAATGAAATTGACCGCTTTAACTCTCCAGCGATTCATCCCCCGTCTTGAACCGAATCATCTCTTGTTCAGCCTCTCGATGGCATGCTGATAATTGGCAGTAACCTCATCGATTCCAAACGACTTCACCTGCTTGACGTAATCGTCGAATTTGTCGAGCGGTTCAACACCCTTAATGAACTTCAAAGTCATTTCGCTAACGTAGGTCTGGGTATCCATCATCGTTTTGGTGTTTGCCTCCTGCTCGTCGATCGTGAAGGTGATTGCTTTAATCCTTTATTTTCCGTAAACATTATTAGATTCGTTGGACAAAAAGAAAAAACCACCTGGAGTTATTTACTCGCATGTGGTTTGTTTATGGGTGCCATGTTTGGAATGCGCCGACATGGAACAGCGGCCAAGAAGGATTAAGAGCCGGTAATCGAACGGAGCAGCCATACTCGGCCCTACAGCAGATGTGCCAAGCTGCGTCTTAGGAACTCGCGGCAGCCCGCCGCTCCAGCAGATTGCGAAGCCTGCCGGGATAGTCGGTAATGATTCCGCTGACGCCTGCTTCGATCATCGCCGTCATATCCGCCTCGGCGTTGACAGTCCACGGATATACCGCCAGTCCTTGCGCTGCGGCCGCTTCCGCCTGACCGGCTTCCAGCCGCCTGAAGGAAGGATGCAGCGAGAACGCTTCGATGCCTGCGGCTTTGGGGAGCAGCGCATGATCCTTCAGCCACAGCTCATAGAGCAGTCCGATGCGCAGTGCCGGTTCGATCCGGTTCAATGCCGCCAAGCTGTTGAAATGAAAGGATGAAACGACGACGCTCCCGGTCCGGTTCTTCTGCCGCAGCAGCTCGGCGAGCCGCTCCTCGATGCCGCTTCCGATTCCGCCTTTGATTTCAATATTGATTTCAATATGCGGCGGCGTCAGATCGAAGACTTCTTCCAGCGTAGGGATATGCTCCCCTTGGTACGACGGATGAAACCATTTGCCCGCATCAAGCCGCTGCAGCTCGTCGACGGTCAGAAGACTGACGTCGCCATGACCATCCGTCGTCCGGTCGACGGCATAATCATGAATGACGACGATTTGTCCGTCATTGGACAAATGCACATCCAGCTCGAAGGCGTCGCAGCCCTGTTCCAATGCAAGTTTAAAGGCGGCCGGCGTATTCTCCGGCGCTTCCCCGGCGGCGCCGCGATGGGCAATGACTATCGGCGGTTTCGAATTCAATAGTACCACACTCCTCATAAACATGATTCGGATAAAAGCCGGGTTAATTCCCGTATTTCAAAAGCGTTCCCATCACCGTCCGCGAATGACCGTAATTGCCGTAGGCTTCATGAGCGCGTTCCAGCGGATACATATCGGAGATGAGAGGCAGCACGGAAATGCGGTTATCAGCAAGCAGGCGGATATACTCCGCGGTGTTCCTGCCTTCCATCCAGCGTGAATAGCCGATCGGATAATCCCGGTTTTCCTTTTCATAGCTTTCGTCGTACCTGCCGGGACCTCCTGCCCGGGAGATGACGATTTGCGCTTCTTTACCAAACATTAACGCTCTTGAAAATTCGGTCGATAAATCGCCGACGATGACGATCTTCCCTCTGTCCCGAATCCAGGACAGCGAGCGGTTGATAAGCTCCTCCCCGGGACCTCCCGCGCAGAGTATCACGCAGTCTGCGCCGTGCCCGTCCGTCATTGTACGCAGGCTGCTTTCCAGCGGCTCGCGGTCGGCATAAACATGCTCAATCCCATGCTGTTTCAGCAGCTCGGCACGGTCTTTGTTTACATCGAATGCCGCTACGCGGCAGGCCGCAGCAGATGCAATTTGCGCGATGATTTGCCCAAGAATGCCAAGTCCGACAATGACGGCGGATTCGCCGAAACGAAGATTTCCCCCAGCGATAAATCAACGCTCGCGAAGGAAGTGCCTGAGTGAACGAATGAAAATAACACTGACGCGCATACAGCCAAACGGAGAACATGCAGCTTGCGTTTCCACCCTTTACTCTTCGTTGTGGAGTTCATGCTTTTCCCCCTCATTTCGATTCGGATTTGAAATGAAACATGATGCTCAGGCAGTCCCCTCCCGTCACAGGCAGCGAGATGCCCGCATGCATGAAAGGATCACCGCCGGAAACCGCAGAGTTTTCTCCCGTGAGCGAGTAATCGAGCGAATCGTCCAATTTCCAGCGTTGTTATCACATAGTCCGCATGAGTGCCCGGCAGGCCAAGGGCATCGCCTTGATCTGCCGGCGTTTGAACTTGAATGAAACCCGGCTCACCGCAGATGGACGGCTGTAGCTATTCCCGTTCCAAACTTATAGCAGACGGCTCCATTTCAGCAGAACGGCGCTTTGCTCTTGCGTGAATTTCTTGCCGCTTAATGCGGCTACTTCTTTGTCGAATACTAGCAAAATAGCGCGTTTCACCTGTTCTTTCCCTTGCTCATCCGCCTTCTTGGCGAGCATGTGCTCCGCGCTTAGCGCTGTTGCCGTGATTGGATCTGCAGCGGCGAACCGCTTGACTAATACAGACAGGCTGTCATAGGTGACGGAGACGTTGAACGTAAATGTTTGCGATCCCGTATTTCCCGCTATATCGGCCGCCTGCGCGCTCACGCTGTTGCTGCCGGGGTTAAAATCATACGCGGGCCGATCAGTCAATGCCGATCCGCAAGGATTTGCAGCAAGACCGGAGACGCTGTCCGATGCTTGGCATTGAATCGTTACGGTTTGATCGACGGTATAACTGCTCGCTCCCGTAAAAGAAAGCAGAGGAGCCGTTTTGTCGATTTTCACCTCGAGCTGATGCGGCGTTTCTTTATTAAATCCGCGGTCCTCCGCCGAGTAAGTGACGGTCGTTACGCCTTCGGCCGACAAGGTGAACGATGCCGCAGCGCCGCTAACCGTAACCGGCTCCAGATTCGCCGCGCCGCTTGCGGAGTAGGTCACGCCGGCAACGCCGCTGCCGCCGACATCCGTCGCCTGGATTACAATCTCAGCGTCCCGGTTCAACCAGCCGGCTTCATTCGGAACCGGCACTATCGTCGCGGTCGAAGCGGGAGCCGCGGTATCCTCGGCGGTAACGGCAAAATCATCGTAGTAGGCGTCCGCTAGATTGTATCGGGTCGTGACCGCAATCAGTCTGCCATAAGCCGCATTCTCAGGTGCTTTGCCGGTTAATGTCACCTCCTGCCACTGGGCGAGTCTGCTCGAGTCCAAATGCTGCTCCAGCGTTCCGAGCGTCAAGTTATTGCTGTCGAAGAAGCGGAACATGAAGCTCGGCTGACCTGACTCAATGTAGAGCTGAACGCTTGCCGTATAATTTTTGCCCGGCGTAACCGGAATCTTGTCGCTCTGCAGGGCGACGGAACCGTTTCTGTTCCGGTCGGATATGTTCAGGCTGCTTGCGCCGGTGAAGCTCCTGCTTCCGTTTAACGCATAGGTGAAGTCCGTGCCAGTTGCAAACAGCGGGCTCCAGCCGGGAATAACACCACCAGCACCGTTCTCCTCAAAACCGGCGTTTTGCACCGGAACCGGAATGCCTACCGGCGGCTCCTTGACTTCCCCGTCCACTTCGATCCGGTACATAATCGTATTCGTCGCAAGATCGGTCACATACAGATTGCCGTCAGCGCCAAGCTCAAACCGCGAAGCAGCGGTAATCGTACGGGATTCGAGCGTTTCAGGATCGATGACCGTCAGCTTGTTATTAAAGAGTACATACAGCAGTCCGTCCTTCGACCACCGCATGGAATGATGCGCCCACTGCGAATAGCTGAGGCCCGACTGGACCTTTTTGCTTTTGACGATTTCGTACGTGTCCGGATTGATGGCGAAAATGTAATCGTAAGAGGCGCCCCAAATCAAACCGTCCGGGCCTACGGACAAGTCGCCGATGAATGCCGGCTTATCCAAGCCGTTAATCCGCAGCGGGAATTCGGTTATTTTCTGCTTCGTCACGGAATCCCAAACGAATATTTTCGCTTCGTCAGCCGCCGGCAGCGAGCCGAGGCCGCCGTTAATCGTTGTGGAACCGAACACTTTGCCGTTCAAATAAGCGAGACTGAGCACGCTCTGGTCCTGCACGATATTGCGGTATAACTCGCTGCCTCCCGAAGCGGGATCATAGACCGTCATGGCGCCGCCAAGCGTGCCGTAGGTCGGAATCGTCGCAATAAACAGCTTGCCGCCGCCGGAGGTCATATTGACCAGACGCTCCTGCTGCTGCCCCAGATCAAACGTCCTCTTCGGATTGTCCGCGCCGGGAGCGGCTTTCATGTCATATTCATACAGCGCTCCTTCGGGATAGACGCCCATATACATCTTGTCTCCCAGCGGGTACATGCTGTCGGCCTGGCCAATTGTAAAGGAGGTCACCGACAAGTCCTGGGGGTTGATGACGGAACCGCGACTCGACTGGACGCCGGAAACGAACAAATTCCCGTCCGGAGCCGAAACGATACGGTTGACGACGCCCGGCGTTCCCGGGATGACCGAATTGTACAGATGCACGGTCTTCGTCGCAATATTCATAATGGCAACGCCTCCGTCATACCGGACGGTGACCAGATTTTTGCCCGGCAAATCCGGATTGTCCGGGAACTCTGCCCAATCGGCGCCGCGCAAGCCGCTGCCGTATTCCATGCCCGTCAAAGCAACCTCATGCGTCGCCAGATCAAATGTTTTCAGCTTCTTGTCGGACATGTAGTAGATCTTGCCGTCCAGCGAATCCGTCTCGTGCAGCCCGGTCACATTGTCCAGCACGACATCCAGCCACGACTCCGTCGCTGTATCGTAGATATAGCCGGGCCCGGGAACTCCCGTACCATCCGTATAGCGGGCAAACAAGTACCGGTTGTCGATGGTGTCGAGATCGTACACCGTGTCGTCGGTCACGGGCACGTTAAGACCTGCCGCGATGTCCGTCTTTTCTCCGGTCGCCAAATTGACGCGGACAATTTGGCGATGGGCCGTGCCTGCATACACGTTACCGCCCTGGTAAGCGATAGAACGGACATATTCCTGCGGGATGCTGCCGATGACGCGTCCGTAATCCTTCACCTGCTTCGTGGCAGGATCGTATTGAAACACTTTCCCGCCGGGATATGTACCGACGTACGCTTTCCCCGTGTCATCCGTCGTGACGCAGATCGGCCAGGACTCACCGTCGAACTGGGCCGCCTGCTGAATCGTATGCGTGACGGGTGAATAGCTCCAAAGTCTGGAGCCTGATCCGTCGGCAGCGACATAGAGCGTACCGTCCGGTGCAACCGTATGGGCCCAAGAGCTTTCGGAGGGACCGATCGGTATGCTCCGCAGCAGCTTGTAATCCGCAAGATCGATGACGTTAAGATGGCCCGGCTTTCCTTTCGACGTGGTGTACAGCACGGGCCGTCCTTCTTCTTGTCCGACGGTTCCGTTAAAAACCGATACAGTGTAGTTCAGCGGGCAGCAGCTCCTCCGGCGTCCCGAACGTTTTTTGCGAAAGCTTGCTCTCCTGTGCGCTCACGGCTCTGCCCCCGATACCGGATACACCCGATATGAGCATGATCAATGCCAATGCAATCATCCATTTGTTGCGCATTAAACCTCTCCTCTCATCTTTGGGAATGAGGATGGCGAGCACGGGCTTTGGTGATCATTATGCCGCTCGAATAAGTGCCGAATCATCCCCCCATTACGAGTCCGATTATAGTAAGTGAAAGATGCAGCCGTAAATGAAGCGTTTTCATGTATCTTCAATTTTTCGCGGCAGGAGAGGCTTTAAGAGAAGAAATCCTTGCAAGATAAGGTTTTTATCGTTGTGGAAAATGATAAAGAGGTGGAAGATCGTTAACTGTCGTTCTGGTCGTTGATTTCGGAGGATCATGCGGAGTGTCTTGAGGTTTGGCCGGTATGTTGAAAATCAATAAAATGAAGCCGATTCCAAAAGGGATATACAAATGACAATCGTGCCCTGGTTTGTCTCTTCTTATAAAAAATGGAAGTACAGGTCATCAAACCTGTACTTCCATTTTTCTTTTTCGTCCGACGCTGCTTGAAGATACTCATACGAAGCTGACCGACGGCGTCGTAGAAGATGCGAATGAGATGGTTTTGCAGCATACCTTCTTGCAAGTCCAGTGGAAGGGCCGGCTGACCCATATATACTCGATGATCTATGTGCCATCTTCGATGATCATGTGCCATCTTCGATGATCTATGTGTCATCTTCGGTGATCATGTGCCATCTTCGAAGATCATGTGACGTCTTCGAAGATCATGTGCCGTCTTCGAAGATCATGTGCCGTCTTCGGTGATCATGTGCCATCTTCGGTGATCATGTGCCGTCTTCGATGTTCCATGTGCCGTCTTCGATGGCTAATGGAACAGCCCCGGCATCACCGCTCTTCCCTTCCTAACAGCCATAAGATACCTGTTTCACCATGGCCTATACTGGAATTCTGGAGCTAGAATAAAAAGTGGACACCTGTTAAGTGTAGATAGATAATTACGTTAACGAGGAGAGGT
>NZ_JBHSOW010000023.1:0-37846 GCF_042656405.1 Paenibacillus solisilvae
AGTTCACTCATTCCTTATGGTACCATAAGGTTTTTTTTCTGAGTGTCTACTTGAAGGGGATAATACCATTAATCTCGTCCCGACAGCTTTTTCTATTGCGTATGGCTGAAGACCTTCAGCTAAAGCGGTATGAATGCCTCAAAGAGGGAATAACCGATTTTGGAGTTAAATCCGTCCGATTACCGATGATCACGATAATCAAATAAAATCAAAAGTTAGAATGATTGACGGGGAACTAGTCCACACTCCCAGGGACAAGTTCTGAATATGCTATCAATAGGAGGTGATCTAATGTCAAAATTTCTTGACACACGAACTTCCCAAAATGCTAGCTTCGGTGGATCAATTGAAAACGCGCTGCTTCCTGATACGCCAACTGCGATTGGGGTTGTCGGACTTAATGTTACAGGAGCCGCTGGCGTATTAAGAGTGACTTTTAGTGGAAATGCCGCTATTGACCACCAGACACGCCACCACCAGCTGATACTGCATTTTTGTCATTAATTGAAAAAGGGAGGTGTCATAGGTCTCCAAATGCTATTTATGACACAGAAAGTGATAAATGGAGTGCAAAGGGTGGTGGAGAATGATTGTTTACGAAACCTTCGACAAGGACTTTATGTTTTCAGTGAACCGGCTTCTCGAATCTGCGGAAACCGTTCTTGACATCGGTAGCGGAATCGGCGTTCTTCTTGAGAAATTCGCTTGCAGCTTTATTGTCGCGCTTGATGTCCACCGTCCTTTTTTAGAGAATCGGGTATTTAAATCCGCTCATATACTGCCTATTCATGCGAATGCCTATGACATCGATCTGTTGTTTTTGCCCAAAACGTTCGCTGCGGTTACCTTGGTCGATTCGATCGAGCATTTCACCAAAGATGTTGGACAACTCATCTTAAAAAAAGCGGAGCTGCTAGCTCGCGATAAAGTCATCGTCTTTACGCCTAGAGGTTTTTTTCCACAATCCGTCGATCATTACGGATTGAACGGGGATGTGCATCAAACGCATTACTGCGGTTGGGAGCCCGAAGATTTCACGGATTTGGGTTATGAAGTGCTGATTTTCAAAGACTTCCACGATGCAAGCAATCACGCTTTCGTAGAATCGTTTGGAAGTGATCATCCGCCTATTGATGCCCTGCTTGCTTGGAAAAGCCGTCTATAACCGATACCAGCCACATGCGAGTATTTACTTGCATGTGGCTTTGGAAATTGTTGAGGTCTGAATCCGACTGAAAGATTCCTCACCTTTCATTAGATGTATGAAGAATTTACTTTTTCTTGTTGGATTTCATAACGACATCGTAGTCATAAGTCACGCTGCCGTTCTTCCCTTCCGGCGCTGCATAGGTGGTCATCATGACGATATGGTCATATTTCGAGTTATGAATCATGTCGCGAAGGTCAATCTGGTTTTGTTCCGACATATTGATCAAATCGGGGAACCTGATGACGTCAAGATGGTTATCCTGGCCACTGGCTTGACCTTTCTTGAATCCGATGAATTCGATTTGGTAATCGATAAATTCGCGAGTCGCTTGCTCCAGACTCAAGAAGCCGGAGGTGGAGGTCATCGGATCGATCGTATTGCCGTTCAATTGCAGGTTCGATAAGTACCATCCGGATTCATTGAAGCCCCAGTCCGTCATGTAGCGGAATCCGAGCAGTATTCTCTGCCCGGCATACGGGCGCAGATCGAACGTTTCCGTCTTCCACCCTCCGGAATCCCCAGTGAATCCTGGCAGATTCGTCTTAATCTTCGGGTAGCCTCCGTCGACGAGGTCACTGCGGGTATCGGCGTTCGCTAGTGAAGTCCAATTTTTGCCGTTATCCGTAGATACTTGAACCACACCGAAGTCCCACTGTTCCTCGATCGTATATTTGGTATCGAAGGATAGGGATGCGTCTGTTTGATTCGTCAAATTAAGCTCTTTGATCAGAAAATTATCGGCCTGATCCCCTTGGTTGCCCCAAAGAACGGTTCCGCGTTCGGGGTCTTGAGCGGTCGTCCAGTTCATGCCAAGGAAATCGAGTCCTTTAAAATAAAGATGGTCAATTTTTATGTCAGGCTTGATCACTTTATAGTCCGTCCCCCATGCCGGAGAGATGTTATCGGCCATGATAGAGCCGTCCACATTCGGAGCAAGGTCGATGGAACTGAACTTGAAGAGATTGTCGTTGCCCTTATATTTGCCGTCAAGCATGATGGCTGTCATGTAGTCGGCGTATACATCTGCGAATGTTTTGCCTGCGCCGAGTTTGGTGAGCGTATCGTTGATGCTGGAGATACCTTGCTTTTGATTTTTGAACTCTTCCTGAATAAAAGCTTCACCGTATTGTTCATATAGATACAGTTGGAACAAGTAGGCGTTGCCATAATCACCGAGAATTTGCAGATCCGTCTGGTCGCCCCATAAAGTCAGGGAGTTGCGAAGATGATTCATGAAGAAATCGACATGGTCCTGAGAATGACCGTAACCGACAAGGTATTGGGCAAAATCGGACAACCCTTCGTTAATGAAGTTTTCTTCGGAGGAATCCGTATCATGGTGCAGCAAATGTTGAAACTCATGCGCGAAAGTGCCTTCGTATAGGAATGGCTGCTTCGCGTTCGGACCGGTGCGGTTCAGCCAGTCGAAACAGTCGACAGTCATGACGTTACGGTCAACAAAATCGCTGATCGCCGGGGAGAAATAACCTGCTATGTAGCTGGGGTAATCGGGATCGTAATAGCTTTGGTCTTTAATATTATCGATTAGAATGACGGTGCGTCCGCTGTCTTCTTGATACCAGCCGTTATAACCGTTCTCGCCTTTGCGTTCCCCAGGAGGGCCGAAAAATTCTACTTCCTTCTCGTACATCCGGTTATCGAATTGATTCAGCAAATAGTGGACCTGATCGTCGGTAATCGATACCATGGAGTTGCGCGGATCTCCTTCGGGGTAATTAAGGTCATTGGCAACCCAAACTTCGCCGTAAGTCCCGATGTCTCGCAAGGTGAAGTCGGTCAATCCGTATTGACCGGTGTAATCATTGTGCGTCAACCATTTCTTCACGACACCGACATCCGATTGGGTTAAGCTGGCGCCGCTTGCTGAAGTCTCGCCGCTGCCTGTTTCACTGCCGGTCAGATCAAGCCTGCCCTGTGCATGGATATCGGCGAGCGATTCAGAGCGGAGCTTCGTGCCGATGTCCTGCACGGACGGGTTCGCGTTGAAGCTGACCGGTTTGGCCATGACGTTCGAAGGGACGAGAATGCTTCCTGCTAAGAAAATCGATAAAGCGATTCCAAGTGCTTTTCGGTTCTTCATGAAAGATATTCCTCCTTTGAATGATGTCGTCAAGCAGAAAACCATTCCAATTTTGAAAACAGGCTTGCCCTCCATCGTATAAATATATCTAGATTCAACATTTTTGGTAAGTGCTTCTATTCAGGGGTTAAAAAGTCCCATTTCATGTGCTTCATTCGACGTTCTAGAGGTAAAAGCAAGTTTTACAGCATGTTATTGGCACATAATTACAACTCTGCTTGCACACCTTATAACAAGTGATCTGAACAAGACGATGGAAGGAGGGAGTGGCTTCATGGACCGAATGGAAATGGATGGTTCAACGGAATCAGCCGGATACGCGCCGCCTGCCGGAATGGCGGCGATAGGGGAGACTGATGGAATGGAAGAAACGTTAATTGAACGATTCAAACGTTATTATGAGGACTATCGGATGACGTCCGGTGTAGACTCCAGTTTTCAGAACGCAAGCGAGGCTTTAACGGCATCGGTTCTGAATCTGGTCGGCCAATCTGCCGATAACGGGGATTTGGATGCAATCCGAAATCTTATGCATGAATACGGAGAGATTCGTCTTTCCACACAGGCCAGCAACGATTCCCTGAAAGAGCGATTCGAGCTGGAGCACAAGCAGCGGTATAATCCGAGCTATTAGTGGATGCAAGCTAGAAGTTGGTGCTGCCGAGCAGCAGTGTAATGAAGCTCTTCCCAGGCCAATGGGGAGGGCTTCTTTCTCTTTATTTGAAAGCTGTTTCGTTATTCAATTTGTTGTTTAAATAGTTAAGGGAATTCATTCGATCGACTGGGAATCCAACGCCTAAGGTAACAGGAATTAGGGCTCATTCAGGAGGTATGTATCATGCAGGACGTTGTCGGTCAACAAACGGTTTTCGAACACGTATTCAAACACGCTCCCATCGGAATTGCAGTCGTTTCGATCGAAGGAAAATGGATATGCGTGAATCCATCCGTATGCGCGATCTTCGGCTACACGGAAGAGGAATTATTGCGCCTGTCGGCAGCGGACTTCATCTACTCGGACGATGCTGCCATCAACGAGAGATTTCAGCAGGAATTATTAGATGGTGTTAACCTAATCTTCGAAATTGAGAAACAATTCATGCATAAGAACGGCAGTCCAATCTGGACCTCACTGCATGTTTCCCTAGTACGAGACGAGGAAGACGGTAGACCGCTATATTATATATCGCAGGTGCTGGACATTACGGAAAGCAAATCGACGGAGCGAAAGCTGCAGGAGAGCATTGAACGGTATACATCTTTAAAGAAATACAACCATGATGCGATTGTCTCCTTTAGCTTGGACGGCACAGTCATCAATGGCAATGTAATGGCGGAACGCGTTACCGGGTATAAGATCTCGGAATTGATTGGAACGAATATCGCCAAATTGATCGGCGAGATTAATTTGCATCATGTGCTGACAGCCTTGGAGGATTACTCGTCCGTCGAAAACGATCTTAACAACATCCGCCATAAAGACGGCCACAAGGTCGAAGTGCTGGCGACGATCGCTCCGATTATTATTCACGGTCAGAACGTTGGTTTCTACTTGATTGCTAAAGATATGACGGAACAGAAGAAGCTTAGCATCGAGAAAGAAGCCGCGGAGAAAACGAATAAAGCAAAGAGCGATTTTCTAGCCATGATGAGCCACGAAATCCGGACGCCTATGAACGGCGTTATCGGCATGACTGAGCTGATTCTGCAAACGAACCTGGATGCGGAGCAGCACGAATACGTCCAGATCATCAAGAAGAGCGGGGCAACGCTTCTTGCGATTATCAACGACATCCTCGATTTCTCCAAGATCGAGTCGGGTAAGTCTGAGATCGTGGAAGATCCCTTCAGCATTAGGACCACGCTGTCTGATACGCTTAATGTGATTTTGCCCAAGGCGCTTGAGAAAAACCTTGAACTTACGACCTCCGTCACTTCCAACGTGCCGAACATGATTATTGGTGACGTGACGAAAATAAGGCAAGTTCTCATGAACCTGCTAAGCAATGCGATAAAGTTTACCCCCAACGGAGCCGTCTCGATTTCTGTCCAGGTCGATTCGCTCCAGGAGCAGAAAATAACGCTTCGTTTCGCGATTCAGGATACCGGCTTGGGCGTCTCCGCGAATGAGGTCGTCCATTTATTCGATCCATTCTACCAAGTAGACCATTTCATGACGCGCAAGTTCGAAGGTACCGGATTAGGATTAGCGATATGCAAAAAGCTCGTTCATCTGATGGATGGGGACATTTGGCATGAACACAATGGGGAGCAGCCGGGTTCGACTTTCATCTTCACGGCGCAATTCCGAATGATGGATAATCCCGATTCCGGCCAAATCGTGGAAATGGATGAAAATCTGAAGGACAACCAGTTAAGAATATTAATCGCGGAAGACAATGAAGTTAACCAGATGGTACTCAAAAAAATGGTCAAGAAGCTCGGATACAATTCAACTGCCGTCTTGAACGGAGCGGAGGCGATAGAGGCGATTAAACGGCATCCTTATGATATTATTTTCATGGACATTCAAATGCCTTTAATGGATGGCATCCAGGCAACGCAGATAATCAAAGAATCGTTGTCATCGATGAAAATCCCTTATATCGTGGCTGTAACGGCACATGCGCTCAAGAGTGACAGGGAGAGATACTTATCGGCGGGCATGGACGAATATATAAGCAAGCCTATCCAGATGGATGCCGTATCGGATATTATCGAGAAGTACCTGGCGTTCAATCGTTCGACTTGAAAAATGTATAGGAGCGGTTGATGTCGAGAGTCAAAGTCATCCACTTACACATAGAGCAGGCTGACGGTGGGCAGCCTGTTCTTTTATTGCTGTCAGTCGGTTAATGGTGGCAGGAGGAGAGGCTGTTCAGAATAACAGGTACTATACAGAAATTATTTTTGCGAAATCGCCTCCAGGCCCCAACACTTTCCGAGTTGGAGCGTTTTCCTTCATGTATGGAAATTCAATATTGAAATGGAGGAGTTACAATGGAAGAGCTTCAAGTGAACGGGACAACGATCGAGAACTTGGGTGTGCTTGATTTAATCGAAATGAAACCTGAAGATCTGGGGGCGGTTTCGCTCATTCAAAATGTCGGTCTTATTCTGGCGCCCGAATCATTGACCGGCGCATTAATGAAAATCCCTCAGAAAAACGTTGGATTGACGGTTACGCTCCCGCCGACAACCGGCAAAATCAAGCTGCTGAGCGGACAGCTTACGGTAAACGGCGAAGTATTTGCGAACCGCTTGGGTTCACCAGAAGATATTCTTGTCATCACCGGTCAAATTATCATCACTTCCACGATCGAAACAGTTGGCTTCAAAGAAGTCATCGTGGCCGGCCAATTAATTGCTCCCAAAAAAGCAGAAAGCGATTTGGCCGCCGCAGTCACGCGAATGACCGGCCAAGTCGCGTACTATAATTCAGAAACGCCGAGGCTGTTCGTCGGCGAGGATACGTTCTCGAAGGCGTTCTTTGATTTCATCGACGACAAGTTGGCGATGGTTCTTGTCGGGTCGTTTGAATTCGATTCGGATGTCGATGCTGCCTTGCTTAAACAGAAAGTGTCAGAATTAGTCGTGATTGGCGAGCTGAAGGCTCCGAAAGAGCTGGTTCCGCTGCTCCAATATCTTGCCGTCGTAAAACTGGGATCGATCATCGGTAAAGATCATGAGGCGATTCAAAGCCAACCATGAAGCAGGACTTATTCCATGAATTGTACACCGGCTGCTCCAAGCAGGTATACGCTTATCTGCTGGGACGCACAAGCAGCAAGGATACGGCCGCGGATCTGCTTCACGACGTTTTCCTTCGGATTTGGAACCGGATGGAAGCGGTCGAACGGATTCCCGATGAGCAGCGTTTGTATTGGATATTTTCCATCGCTTCCAACCGGGTGAAGGACCATTACCGGAATTCCGGAAACCGGAAGCAGGCGGAGGAACAGATTCGAGGCCGGCAACATGGACCCCCGTCAGGAGACCTGTCAACGCTGTTGGCCTCCCGTGAGCAATTTAGCGAGCTGGAATCTGCCATCGGCGGCCTTCCGGAGGAGTTCAGGTGCATACTGATAATGAAAGTCGTAGGCGGGATGAACAGCAATCAGATCGGCGATGCGCTGGGCATGCCTGCCGGAACGGTACGTTATAAACTGTCGCAAGCCCGAGGGCTGCTCGCCAGACAGCTTGGACTGCTGGAGACCGAGGCCGCGGCAGGAAGGAGGAAGACCAATGGGTAACGATAAAGCCGTCAATTTGCTGACTGTCGATACGGACCGACGATTAGATCAACTTCTTGCAGACTGGGCAGAGTATGCCCGTTTGTCACCTGAGAAAGAGGAAGAAATCTACGAGCGCATCTTCGTCGTTGAAGAGGATTTGGGCTATGACTGGTGGCAGCAGCTGGTTGACGGGTTTTCTTTCAAAGCCTCGAATGTCGTTCCGAAATTCGCTTTCATCTATAGGTAAAGCCGAACGATTGAAGTGAAAAGTGTCTTTCGTCAGATAAAAAACAATCGGGATTTTCGGAGAATTTTTTCAAAAATTGAGGTTCCTCCATGTAAAGTGGGCTGCCCTTTAAGTAGAAAAAATCTACTTATTGGACAGCCCATTTTTGTCATTTAAAAGTTTTGTTCATCCGACATACCCTGCGGTCTTTCGGATGTAATCGGAAGTTTGCTGATACTCTTCGTAGGTGAACAAAATTATCAGACCCGTTCAATAATTTTTATTTATTTTTTTGCAAATAAAGGATTGACAGCGCTTTAATACGCTATGTATGATGAGTACATAAACGCGCGTTTACGAAAGTTTAGACATCTTTGACATCACCGAAAAACTCAAAGATCAAAAGTGAGGAGATAGCCCGGATAGCCGGGGTATCCGGAATTACGCTCAACAGGGTTATCAATAATGATTTGAACGTCCGGCTGAAACGCGAGACAAAGTCATGAACGTAATTCAAGATTACAATTACAGCGATTTCAACGGTATGTTGAAGCATTTGTCCACAGACGTTGATTGCAGTCTGGTTGTCAGAGACTCGTGCAGAAGGATCAAAATTTTTTATCCCGAAATAAACGCGTGCTCAAAAGGGGTTTTTAGGCGGGTTCTCCCTGCCTAAAATTAACGCGTGTTTACGGTATTTTCTCATGGTTCTTTGTTGTGACCATTCTCTTCAGCGCCGGTTTAATTCCTACGTATATGGTGGTGAGGAATACCGGATTGATTGATTCCATATGGTCGCTTATTTTGCCGCCCTTTCAAAGGAAAAACCGATGCCTATTAAATGCTGCCAGTAAGGGCCGCTAACCACATTTCTAGGGGGAAATCGATGTCAGACTTTTCAATTGGATCGTGGTCATTCCATGCGCTGTTCAATTCGGGGAAAATGAGCTTGTTTGGCTATTTGGAGAGCATAAAGTACCGCTATCGACTCCGTCACGCAGATATTTGGAACGGAATGCTTCTCTCCACTGAGGATGACTATATCCAGAGCGTCAAGGCTACTTTGGTTGAGGAAGGATTGACTGTCGCGAACCTCGCAGTGGATGGTGCCGACGTCTGGCATGACGATCCCGCCGTCCGTGAACGTAACCATCAAAAGGCGCTCCTATACCTTGAAATTGCGCGCCGGTGGGCAGTTCAAACTCTGCGGATCGATATGGGGGTAAACTCGGTAGAAATGACCGATGAGCAGGTTGAATTTTGCGTCAACCGATACCGGGAATATGCGCAGTTTGCCAATGATCATGGTTTTCGGGTTGGCCCGCAGACGCATCAGCAAGCTGCCCAGTCTCCTCTAAATCTGAAGCGGATTTCTAATGAAATTTCTGCGCCCGGTTTCGGGATTATACTCAATGTCAACCGTTGGCTCACGGACAAGGAAATCGGTGACGAGATCGCAGCGCCATTCACGATCCATGCCCAGTTTGATCGGGCATTTGTGGATTTTACAGGATCTGAGCTGCTTCAAAAAGTACAGCTGTTGCGTCAAGCCGGGTATCGGGGATGCTGGTCTATGGAATTCCGCGGCGGGGCCGATGAATACCTAGAAGTCGAGCGTGATTTGCTGACCATTCGACAAGCCGTTAGGTTGGCGACTCATCAAGAATAGGATCGGGAGTAAATAAAACTAAGGGAGATTAAACGATGAATACATTGATAGAGCCCCGCAAGGCAGAAGGAAGAAATGTGACCAGTATACTGGAAACGGTGGATGTTTATAGCGGCGAACGCAGCGTCCTGGCCGAATTCGATTTTCTGATTGAGGCGCCCAATTGGACCCGCAACGGCAAGCATCTCGTATATAACAGCTTGGGCCGTCTTTACACTTTTGACCTCACAACGGGGGAGAGCACAGCCATCGAATCGGGTTATGCGATCCAATGCAATAATGACCATGTGCTTTCACCCGATAACTCCCACGTTGCGGTAAGCCATCATACCTACGAGGATGGCCAGTCTCGTATCTATATTTTCCCCCTGCAGGGCGGCCATCCGGTCCTCATCACGCCAATGGCCCCCAGCTATTTGCACGGTTGGTCACCGGACGGAAACACGCTAGCTTATTGCGCAGAGCGAAACGGCGAGTACGACATCTACACCATCCCTGTAAACGGCGGCATAGAAACACAGTTAACGGATACAACCGGACTGAATGACGGCCCCGAATATTCACCGGACGGCAAGCACATTTGGTTCAACTCGGTGCGAACAGGCCTTATGCAGGTGTGGCGTATGAATGCCGATGCCAGTGAACAAACGCAGATAACATTCGATGAGAGTAACAACTGGTTCCCGCATGTGTCCCCTGACGGAGAATTGGTGGCTTATATTAGTTATCGCAAGGGTGAGGTCACTCCTGGCGACCATCCCGCAAACAAAAATGTAGAAATTCGCTTACTATCAAGCTCTGGCGGAGAGTTTCGTACGTTGGTCAAGCTGTTTGGCGGACAGGGCACTATTAACGTCAATTCTTGGTCTCCCGACAGCAGGAAGCTGGCTTTTGTTAGCTACAAGCTGAAGGAATAGAGCGCCAAATATCTCTGTGCGCATAATTGGGATAGAAAACCTTCGCATTTGTGGTGACCGTGTGGAGCCAGATGATCTGGATTTTATTTCAGGTCGTACTTTCTGGCTTCATAGTGGAACCCATCTTTGGCCAAGATAACGGCTAATCTCATAAACCAAGACCTAATAGGATATGGAAATGTAAAAATAGTTGGATTGACAGGTCCAGAATTTGGGAGTAACATTGTCCTTGTAAGCGTTTCCAAGTTGATTTCTAAAGGCCAAATTGAAGGATAAAAGTATCATAAAATTTTTATTCAATTATGAAACCCATTTCATAAAATAGATCTTGCCTTATCATGGCTAAAGGAAGGTACACACGGCAATTCTCTCGCCCTCAATACCGCAGAAACATTGGGGGCCATCGCCTTCCATGTCAAGCGTACAGGCCGCATTGCCTCCCTGTGAATACAATGAGGTGTATTCAAAACAGGAAGGAGAGAATAAATATGAACCGTAATAATTACAATTATATGGGCCACATGGGCAATATGGGAAATATGGGAAATATGGGAAATATGGGCAATGTAGGTGGCATGAGCGGCGCTGACTTTTGTCCCGATTGTCCAACCCAGACGATCTATGATCCTCCAATTACACAATTCGAGAACTACTACCATCCGCAGCTTGTGAATGTCATCCAGAATATTGAAACGGTGAAGCAGCATCATTGTTGTCCTGTCTATAAGCACTGTTACACGCATACAGAGAAAAATGTCATGGTTTCGAGCGTGAAACGCGGGAAGCGTACTAGAACATCTTCCAAGAAACGTTCCAAAAAATAATCCATAAACTACAACGATGACCCGTAAGATCGGACACGCGAAAGAAGCGGCCATCTTACGGGTCTTTAGTTTGCTTTCTTAGAAATGTCCGAAATGCTTAAAAAAGAACTCATATTTTTCTAAATACTTCCCGGCCTTCGAAAAGGCGAAATTCACGCGCTAATGGGCGAGAACGGCGCAGGCAAGTCTACGCTGATCAAGGCGCTGACAGGGGTTTATAGCCGGGATACGGGCGAAGTTCGGTTGAACGGCGCCGTAATCTTTCCGAAGTCGCCGCAGGAAGCGCAAAGCCTCGGCATCTGCACGGTCTACCAGGAAGTGAACCTATGTAAGAATTTAACCGTTGCGGAAAGGACATTGATTAATGGCCTTGACTGCCGTTGCCGTTAAGAACCAAGCGAAAGCGGATTTATTGCTATGCTGCTTGATCAATCAAAAATTGCTCCATCAGTAGTCCATGCAATATTATCGCGCCCCCTGCGGCTTTACTTCAGCATCCCGGGGAATTTCATGCCAACCGTCAAATTTGCCGAGCAGCTGCTGCTTATAGAAGGGGCCCGATTCCCGTAGTTGGTTTGACCGTTCACCAATAAAGTTGCCGGCTCTCTGCTTGCAGAAGGATTGAATGTAATTAAAGTAAAGCGCTCTTCGTTCATCCGTCGGATGCACATTTGGCTTTGCAGCATGCCAGAGTGCCCCGTGGAATAGGACAGCGTCCCCGGCCTCGGCCATGACGTCCACTTGACCGGGCAGATTATCCACTCCATTAGGAGGGTTCTTTCTGGAAAGGTGAGTGCCGGGTACAACGACAAGCGGCCCTTTGTCCGGCGTGATTTTATCCAGATAGTAAGCGCAGTTGACGGATATTGGAAAATACCACAAAGGCGGAAGCGGATCAGGATACGGATGAGAATCTATATGCCAACCGACCGGCATGCCTTTACCCGGCTTCACTCGCGTGGCATTTACGCTTTCCATTTGAACCTTCGGTCCCATCAAAGCTTGGATCAACTCGAAAACCGGGGAGTGAACCAGTAATGGGTGGAAAATCTCGTGCTTGTCGATAATATCCGAGATCTCCCTGGTTTGCACATCTTCGGATATCTCCACGACCGCATCGATCAATCGTCTGACGTGGTCTTGATTGAGTGCTCCCTTGATCACATAAAAGCCATCCCGCATGAATGCATCGACCTGCTGTGTCAACTGATCCTTCATTTGCCTGCCTCCTTAAGATAGACTGTCAACTTCCATTATAGGTTGTGGCGGATTATTAAATAGAGTCCTGATTGCTGAATACACACAATATATTGCTATTTTTTTATGGATTCTAGGAAGTATATGGAAAAGTGAAACAAAAACAAATCCAATTGACCAGAGTAAGAGAGCCCTTGGTCAATTGGCCGGACTATTCGGCTTAAAGTAAGAAAAAACGCCAAACCGACTATGGTCGAAGGGTTAGCGTTTATTTTCATATAATATCGACGGGACCTTGGCGGTTGGGAGATAGCAGAGATTCAACCTATCGATGATGTCATACTCCGGCGAGAAAGTCGGCATTCACAATGTTTCGGGGCATGCCTTTGATGAAGTCGTGAATGTTGCCGAGCAATTCCGTCATATTGGATTCCCGTGCGGTGTTGGTATACCACGCTGTCCCGGGGGTCAATACAACGTTATCCAGCGTATACAAAGGATTACCGTGAACCTGCGATACATCGTCAAGGCCCGCTCCGGCAATTCTTTTCTCCCGGAGAAGGGAATATAAGGCCTCTTCATCAATCAAACTGGCTCTACAAGTATTGATCAATAAAGCCTCCGGTTTCATCGAAGCCAGAAGCCCGGATGTCAGCAAACCCTTCGTCGAGGAGTTGGCCGGCACATGCAGCGAAACGATATCGCTCTCTCTCAACACCCGGCCGATATCCATGATCTCTACTCCCGGAACGGGATCGCCCGAGCGGTTCGCACCAATAACCTTCATCCCGAAGCCTTCGGCAATCCGCGCCGCGGCTCGGCCGATACGTCCTGTACCGACGATTCCGAACGTACATCCGGCCAGTTCATTGCCCAGAAAAGGACCATAAATATGGTTATTCCCCTGTCTGACAAGCGCATCCGCCTTGATAATGCCGCGGTTAACGGCCAGCATCAGCGCGAAAACATGCTCGGCCACCGATTGCGTGGAATAACCCGGGCAGTTCGACACGGGAATTCCGGCTGATCCTGCGGCTGCTGTATCGATCAAATCAAAGGATGTCATGACCAAACAGATACACTTAAGATGCCGAAGCCGCTTTAATGCCCCAGCACGAAGAGGCGTCCATTCCACGATGGCAATATCGGCATCCGATAATCGGCGCACGGCCGTTTCTTCATCCGGTCGATCATAATAAACAGTAAACTTTCCTAATTTTCCAATCTCGCGCACAAATGAATCCGGCAAATAGGTCGGTTCATCCAAATAAACGATTCTCATACCCGGTTCATCCTGCTGAGCGCAGGTTTCAAGAGTGTGCAGGCTTGCGCGTACATCTCAGGACTTCTCGCAAGAGCGAACCGGACATACCCCTCGCCTTTCTTCATATCACACCAATAGAAATGATCTCCAGGCAGTATGCCTATCCCAAGATCATGCAGATGTTTGATCATATCCATGCTTCGAATACCTGGATCCAGAATTCGCAACCATTCGACACTGATGGTGGAATCGGGATTGTTCGCTGCCAGACAAGATGATTGTATGGTTTTCCTCAGAGTACCACGGTTCCGGTCGATAGGGTCCCATATGGCGTTTTGCAGTCCTTCCCGCTCCGTATCCTTCAGATATTCAATAAGCAGCTTGAGAATAAAGGGCGACACATTCAGCAGGATATCGTTATGAAGCTCGAGAACCTCCTCATGCAGATCCTTGCTCATTGCGAGGATGCTGCATTTCAAGTCTTGGGTCGGCCAGGTTTTCCCCGTATCCTCCACAGCCAAATAACGGACGCCAGAAGTCTCAAGCAGCTCGTATTGATCCCAGAACGGGATTCTGGAGAAAAAGCGGAACGTGCAATCCAGGATCAGTATTTTGTTATATTTCACGCATAGAATGACGAGCCGCTCCCATTCTTCCCGTGACAATTCGAAGCCTGTCGGATTATTCGGAAGCGTGAGGAACACGGCATCCGTCGTTAGCCCTGCGATGGTCTCGTCTAGGCAATCGAGTCCTAGCTCCTGTTCATGAACGGGAACCAATTGGACATTTCGTCTCATAAGAATCGTTGCCAGATTATCGAAGCAAGGGTGCAGCAGAGCAGCGGAAAGCTGACGGGAAGACAAATAGGTTGCAATCAAATCCGTCGCTAATGAAGCGGAATAACAAAACAACGCCCGTGGATGGTTAACAGCGGAATGCTGTCCCGCTATGGAATAGAAAAGATGGCGAAACTCGCTCTCCAGGTCGGACTGACGGGCAGCTTCAGCTTGACTGTACAGCTCAGGCAATCTGTCGATAATGAGCTGTTGCGTCGGGGTTTGCGGTTGATGGGCATGACCATCGGCGACGTTGAACATCCGGCTCATGCCGATCGACTCATACTTGGTAAGATTGGACAATCGTTCTATCCTGCTCATCCGAAATCTCCTTATATTAAAATATTGCAAGATCTGCTACATAGATATGAATAATCCAACCCATGTGTGTATGTACCTGAAAACCGCGATCCGACATAGGTCCCTGCCCATTCCATCCACTTGATCCGAGCATAAATTGAATGATCAAAGGATGAGATAGAGGAGGCTGGAGCCATGTCGAAGCGCAGCAGACCTGTCATAGCTTTAACAGGCAGCGCAGGAAAAACGACAACAAAAGAAATGATTGCCTCCATATTGAAGCAACGATGGCGCTTTATCAAATCCCGTTCGAATTGGAACACTCCCATAGCTACCCGCCGCAATCTCAAACGAATCAAAGGTCATCATCGGGCTGTTGTGCTGGAGTTCGGAATGCTCCGCAAAGGCGACATTAAGAAACATTGCAGCATCATCACCCCAACCATCAGTGTTATTACCAATGTCGGAACGGCACATATCGGCAATGTGGGAAATTCGATCAAAGGCATCGCCCGCGCCAAGTCGGAGCTGATTGCATATATGAGACCAGCCGGGATTCTAATCCTTAACGCGGATGATCATAATTCCAGGCTATTATCCACCAAAGGATTTAAGGGGACCCTAATCAAAGTCGGTATTAAGAACAAAGCTAAATACAGGGCCAATAATGTCAAACCAACACGACGCGGCGTCTCTTTCCGGGTTAAGCTCAATGGAGAAGAGATCGACTTTTTCATTCCGTGTCTCGGGACCCATAATGTTTACAATGCCTTAAATGCTATTGCCGTTACGCATCAATTGGGCTTTTCCCCACAAGAAATCAAGCGGGGCTTAAAGAAATATCCGATACCTTACCGGAGATTGGTCCGAACGGAGCTGCCCAGACGGATTACTGTAATCGATGATACATTCAGCTCTAATCCGAACGCGACCAAAGCCGCTCTTGATATCCTTGCCGCGATCGGCCGTAAGCACAAGGTTGCGGTAATCGGGTATATGAAGGATTTAGGGAAGTACGCCGTAAAAGGCCATAGAGATGTAGGCAAATATGCTGCCGGAAAGAAATTAACTTACTTATTTGCCATAGGAAAACAATCCCGCAATATTGCTCGGGGAGCTATAGAAGCCGGGTTCCCGCGTGAGCGTATCCGCCGCTTTCAATCGAAGCCGCAGCTGCATAGAGCGTTGACCGCGATTGTAAAACCCGACACCACCATACTTATTAAAGGGACCCATCTTCTGAAATTGGAGCAGACCGTAGCCTTTCTGAAACGAAGCTTATCGGGGAAAAGAAAGTTGTCCCAAAAATAACCGATCGTCCCTATCAAACCACTTGGGTCCGAGCGGAGAAGTTGAAATTGAAAAATGAGCATGTTATGATACGTATAATTTAATGATTGGAGTTGAAAAGTATAATGTAATTTTTCTTGCTAATAAAAATAATAAAACAATAAAAGCGGTATTTTTCGCATGTTTTATTTTTTATATGCAAGAAGGTTACTACATCTTTTCAACTCAATCGATATATCCTTATCTAACTCTATAACGGGCTGGATTTGCTGTATTTATTTGAGCTACAAGAAAGTAACTTTCTTGTAGCTTTTATATTTTTATACAGGAGGATCATTTCATGTCATTAATAAATGTTACAAACCTGACGTTTGCCTATGATGGCAGTTACGATAACATATTTGAAAACGTAAGTTTTCAAATCGATACCGATTGGAAATTAGGATTTACGGGAAGAAACGGTAGAGGTAAGACAACATTTCTGGGCTTGTTGCTAGGTAAATATGAATATAGCGGAAATGTTTCTGCTAATGTCAGTTTTGAATATTTCCCTTTCCATGTCGAAAACAAGGGAATTCATACCCTTGATGTAATCAACGACATTTATCCAGACTATCTTCACTGGGAATTAATGCGTGAACTTTCAATGCTTAAGGTTTCTGAGGATGTTTTATATCGGCCCTTTGATTCATTGTCGAGCGGAGAGCAAACGAAAGTGTTGTTGGCTGCATTGTTTCTTAAGGAAAATAGTTTTCTATTAATTGATGAACCGACCAATCATCTTGACATGAATGCTAGAAAACTTGTCAGTGATTATCTTAATACCAAAAGCGGATTTATTCTGGTGTCTCACGACAGATCATTTCTGGATAACTGCGTTGATCACATCCTTTCAATCAATAAGACCAATGTAGAAATTCAAAAAGGCAATTTCTCCGACTGGTGGGAAAATAAGAAGCGGCAAGATCACTTCGAGCTTGCAGAGAACGAAAAGCTAAGGAAAGACATTAAACGCTTGTCGGATTCTGCTAAACGAACGAGCAACTGGTCGCACGAAGTGGAGAAAACTAAAAATGGTACAAGAAATTCCGGTTCCAAGGTAGATAAAGGGTATATTGGTCATAAGGCTGCTAAAATGATGAAACGCTCTAAAGGAATTGAACAAAGACAGCAATCTGCTATTGATGAGAGGTCTAAGCTCCTTAAAAATATTGAAGACACTGACAGCTTAAAGATTTCGCAGCTTGCTTTTCATAAAAACCAACTTGCTGAACTTGACCATGTTTCGATTTATTACGGTGAGAAGATGGTTTGCACAGATATAAGTTTTACTATTGAGCAAGGTGAGCGAATTGCGCTTTCAGGTAAAAACGGCTCCGGAAAATCAAGTATTATCAAACTTATTTGCGGTGAGCGTATAAACTATACCGGTACTTTCAGAAAGGGAAGTCAGCTTAAAATATCCTATGTTTCACAGGACACCTCGCATCTACAGGGCAGTTTAACGGACTACGCTAGAAACCATGGGATTGATGAAAGCCTTTTTAAATCTATTTTAAGAAAACTTGATTTTTCCAGAGTTCAATTTGAAAAGGATATTTCAGCTTTTAGCGGCGGCCAGAAGAAGAAAGTGCTGATTGCAAAAAGTCTTTGTGAGAAAGTTCATTTGCTTATTTGGGATGAACCGCTTAATTTTATTGATATTATTTCTCGCATGCAAATTGAAGAGCTGCTGCTTGAATACTCACCAACCATTCTTTTTGTGGAGCATGACAGTGAATTTTGCAAAAATGTTGCTACAAAGATCATTGAACTTTAATGTTGTTTCGTAATTGATAGGACGCAATCTACAACATGGTTTTAGAAAATGGCCGGAAGATTAAATCTTCCGGTCATTTTTTTATAATAAGATCGATCGTGCTTAGAAGGAAGTGATGAAATGCTGGATCCACGCTCATAAAAAGAACTTTCATATATTTTCATCTGAATCTTAAACCAATTTCACCCTGCTAACGATCTCTATTTGCATAGAGCCCTGAATAAACTTAAGCAGGGGAGGGTGAAAAAGTGACGAAACACAAGAGTATGTTGATCATTTGCCTGCTATCGGCAATTGCTTGTTATGGAGGAGAACGCCGCATTGATCGGGATAAGCAGCCTGCACAAACCCGCATCACCGCAGCTAACACTAAAACGCCCGATTCCACCATATCTGCGGTCTCCAAGCCGCCTCTTGCCATGCTTGACAAGAAAAATAGTGAGCCTCATCCCATTCAACCTATAGAGAACAATTGGTCCGCATTACAACCACTCAAACAGACAACCAACATCGACTTCCAAACAAAAGGAACGAAACTTCCGCAAGTATTCCCTGAGCGTTATACGGAAATCGAAGGTGTTCTTACCTTCAGGGGAAATAACCTGAGGGATGCACCAGCTTATGGAGCGAGAACCATCGTACATAAACGAATTGAAAAGGTCTGGTCATTTCGCACCAGCAGCAGCTCATGGGGTGGAGGAGCTGGCTGGACGGGACAACCTGCCATCGTCAGATGGGAGGCTGCGATTCAAAAAGTCATGAATTTGAAAGAAGAATTCGCTCTAAAGAAAGGATTTGTGGAGACGATTTACGCTTCTTTGGACGGGAACGTGTATTTCTTCGATTTGGACAGTGGGAAGGAGAGCAGGGACCCGATCCGAATCGGAAACCCCATCAAAGGGAGTGTTTCTGTAGATGCGAGAGGTTACCCGCTGCTGTATGTCGGTGAAGGGATCCCAGAGAAGAAGAGGATTGGCTTTGGCCTATACAGCCTAATTGATGGGACCAGACTTTATTATGAACCAGGCATAGAGGAATTTGCCTATCGCAAATGGGGTGCCTTCGACTCCTCGGCATTGTTCAACAGGGAGGCGGACACTTTGGTCGTTGGAGGCGAGAACGGGTTGTTCTATCAATTAAAGCTGAACACAAGCTTTGATGCGGGCAGCTCTTCAATCGCCATTAAACCGCAAGCTGTCAAATACAAATACATCATTAATGGCAAGAAAGGAAATCCATACAACGGCATTGAAAACTCAGTTGCGGTCTATAAGAATCTGGTGTATTTCAGTGACAATATGGGGGCGGTTCAATGCGTGGATTTGCTTGCCATGGAGCCTGTTTGGGCGCTGCCGCACACGGATGACACGGATGCATCACTTGTGCTGGATATCGAAGAGGATAAGCCCTATCTTTATACGGGAACTGAAGTCGATAAACAAGGCAGTAAAGGAAATGCAATTATTCGTAAAATCGATGGTTTAACAGGGAAGTCCGTCTGGCAGCTGAAATATCCGGCTCTTACGATCAAAGGGGATCATCCCGTCAATGGAGGCATACTCGCCACACCTATCAAAGGAAAAGGGGAGATAAGTGATTGGATGATTTTCACGATTGCGAGGTACAAGAGTTTAAATGCGGGTCTCATGGTAGCCATTGATAAAGCGACGGGCAAAGAGGTTTGGAGATGGGAGATGCCTAACTATGCGTGGTCTTCTCCCGTGGATGTATATGATAAATCGGGTAAGTCCTATATCATTCAAGCGGATTCCGCTGGAAATATTCATCTGCTCGACGGGAAAACCGGGAAAGTTCTGCACACCATCCGCCTAGGTTCAAATATTGAAGCATCACCGGCTGTTTATAATGACAAAATTGTAGTTGCAGCTAGAGGCGGCATTATTTATTGCCTGAAGATTGTATAGCGGATATGTCTTAACTGATCGAAAGGAAAATGGCTGGAATCAAGAGGATGGTCTCAATTTTAACATCTGCAAAACTAAAAGATGGACGATAATCTTAGAGCAACCGAGGCGAAAGGAAGATGCTGTTGAAGAAGGATATTTTTCGAGCCGGTGTATCATTTGCTCCCGGAGCGGAATATTTGAACTGTCAAAGCGCCCTTCATGCTGTTCACGCAGCGTGAAGGGCGTTTGCTTATAGGAATAAATCTTATCGGAGGAGAGATGCAGCAATGAACAAACAAAATTTACAGGAAACTTGAAATGGAGCCATAAATTTGCGATCCCTTGGCAGTCTTCCTTGTCTACTGTTCTACTGTGCAAGTGAAAAATGAAACGTATCCTGCAGAAGAACGGAGGCAGCAGCAATAAGCTCGGCTTCCTTGCCTAGGGAAGAGGTGTAGATTTGAAGCTTATCCGACAGCGTATACAGCGCGTGCTTCGATACATAGGCTTTGAGCTTCTCGAACAGGACACCGGAATTTTCGATCAACTCACCGCCAATGATGATCACCTCGGGGTTGAGCAAGTTAACAAGATTAACGATACCGGCACCTAGATAACCCGTGATCTCGTCGGCGATATCGGCTGCCAGAGGATCCTTGGCGTCAAGCGCCTGATTGAAGATGACAGGGGTAATGGCATTGCGGTCGCCGCCTGCCATCTCTATCATTGACGTTGCCCTTCCTCTTGATATCGACGTCACGATCCGCCAATATACAGCGGGCCAGCTCACATAATTCTCAAGGCAGCCGACATTACCGCACTCGCATCGGATTCCGCTCCGGTCCACGCTGGTATGCCCGAATTCCCCGGCGCCGCCCCGCTCTCCGCTAAGCAAAGTATCGTTTAGAATAATACCGGCACCGACACCATCACCGATGGTTACATACAACAGGTCATGGGCTCCTCCATACTTGCCTGTCTTTTTCTCCGCGAGCACCGTGGCATTCGTATCATTCTCCACCCAGATCTTGAGTCCGTAACGTTCCTCCAATGAGGATTTAAGATGAACGTTTATTAGATTCAATTTTGCGTTATAGTGAATGACTCCGGTATTCTTGTCGACAATGCCCGGAGTCACGACGGAAAGACCGATGCAATTTTGCATATCCGGGATGTTCGCGATCATCCGGTCAATCATCTCAAGCAGTGTCGAGATCACCATGTCGCCTTTAAGCTCCCGGCATGGCATGGTTTGTTTTTCGATGATTTTCAAAGCCAGATTCATCTTGGCAACCTCAATCTGCGAGTTTGCAATCGAAGCGCATATCATAAAATGATTGTCGGGCGAGAAGGTGAGGAGAATCGGTTTTCTTCCTCCGTTAGAAACGCCGACGCCGATCTCGTTCACGAAGCCTTCCTTGATCAGCTCCTGTACTGCCGAAGCAACGGTAGTCGGGCTGATCTTATTACGTTTGGCAATCTCGCTTTTTGAGATCGGGCCATACTCCCGGATCATATTCAGGATGATGAAGCGATTCAATTCCTGAATCAGTTTTAAATCGCCCGTTCGGATTTTCTTCAATGGCCGTAACCTCCGACACAAGAATGGATAGTGAAATGCCGTAATGCTGGTACTGCCAATAGTAGCCGATAGTTAAGAATATCGGCAATAGCAAAATGAAACGTCGCTTCAATTCAAAATATTGACAATAGAGGAGGTTGTCGATAAGATATTTTGTAAGCGCTTCATTATGCTTATATAAATAAATACATAATCCAATCATTGGAGTAACATGTGTTTTTTAGCAATTTGAATCCAGTATGCCATTATGATAGATATTCGTCAATAATATGTTAACTAATCTACAATAAATTTCTTAAAAATAGAAGATTGAAAGATTTTTATGTTAACTATATTGACATGAACTTTTGGATTCGCATATAATCCAATCAATGATGCGACGATAGAATTCCGTTTGGCACAACATGACAACACCTTACCATTTTCGCTATTATCTGAATATTACAATTGCTTATAAATGAGCAGCCTTCTTCTACGATCAATTGAAATACCCGCTCTCTATTTATCCTGACGCTCACTTTCTCCAGTGAACGGATAAAGTTATGGTTTTAATCTTTTAGGGAGGTGAAAATTCGGCGCATATCAGGTGCAGCAACATTTTCTTAATCAGATGTAGGGGTGGATCATGGTTACCAAAAATTCTAATTTATCGGAGGTAGTCAGATGAGTAAGAAAGCAATCTCTTTATTGGTCATGCTTGTGATGGTAGGGTCCATTCTTGCTGCTTGCAGCGGTAACGGCTCTGGCAGTTCAGGTGACTCAGGTGGATCAGGGGGCAAAAAGACGCTTAACGTCGCGCTGTGGGATGAGAATGCCAAAGGCTTTATCGACAAGACGATCGCCCTCTATAAGAAAGACCATCCAAATGTCGACGTAAAAGTGACG
Source organism: Paenibacillus solisilvae (assembly GCF_042656405.1). Lineage (NCBI taxonomy): Bacteria > Bacillati > Bacillota > Bacilli > Caryophanales > Paenibacillaceae > Paenibacillus > Paenibacillus solisilvae. The sequence goes on from NZ_JBHSOW010000023.1 coordinate 22,263, forward strand.
TATACTCCATGGGATGATTATTGGACGAAGCTGAAAACAAGCCTAGCCGGCAAGGGCGGCCCCGATGTCTTCTGGATGAACGGCCCGAACATTTATGCCTATGCTTCCGCCGGCCTTGTCAAAGACCTGAAGCCATTGATCGATAAAGACAATTTCGATACCTCCGTCTATACGCCTGCTCTGGTAGATTTATACACGTACAATAGCGATCTGTATGGCATTCCCTATTTCCTTGATTCCGTAGGCCTCTATTACAACAAAGAAATCTTCGACAAAGCAGGGGTCAAATATCCCGATGAAAACTGGACATGGGACACCATCACCGAGAACGCTCCTAAGCTGACGGATAAAGCGAACGGCATTTACGGCTTTATCGCAAATGCCGCCAATCAAACCGGTTACTACAACTTTATCTCCCAGGCAGGCGGTTATGTGCTGAATCCCGACAAAACCAAATCCGGATTCGATACACCCGAAGCCCTATCCGCCTTTGAATGGATGGACAGCTTCATGAAGAACGGTTACTCGCCGAACCAACAGCAGCAGTTGGAGACAGAGGCTATTCAGCTCTTCGGATCCGGCAAAGCGGCGATGTTCCCGGGTCTGTCCGTTAACGCTCCCCAGCTTCATGAGATGCTTGGCGACAAGCTAGCAGTTACTACGCTGCCCGCCGGCAAGCAAAAGGCTTCCATCGTGCACGGTCTGAGCTGGACCATCAACAATAACACTAAGAATGAATTGGAAGCATGGGATCTCATCAAGGTCCTGACCGGTAAAGAAGGAAATACCAATCTTGCTGATTCCGGCTTCAGTATCCCCGCCTACAAAGGGACGGAAGAAGGTTGGTTGAAGTCGATTCCTTCCCTGAACCTTAAGGTATTCGTTGACTCCCTGGCTTTCGGAGTGCCCTATCCCGTTTCGGAGAAAACAGCCGAGTGGCAGGCGGTTGAAACCAAGGAGATCCAAGATGCTTTCCTCGGCAAGAAATCATTTGCAGACGCGTTGAAAGCCACTGGCCAGGGTACGGACAAGATTCTCGCCGAAGAAAAGAAATAATGAATACTGCTTTCGGACAGGTGGAAAGACCCCTCTTTTCGCCTGTTTCTCCACAAACCGAAGGGTGGCGATTATATGATGGAATTGAACGCGCAGGCAAAGGGCTACAAACGGGAAATCACTCGCCGTAAGCGCGGATTCTCCAGACTGGCTTTACACGAAGCCATGTGGGCGTATTTATTCATTGCACCGGTTGTGCTAGGACTTGGCATCTTCTATATTGCGCCTTCTCTCGTATCGTTCTTCCTTTCCTTCACGCAGTGGGATGGATTGTCGGCGCCGACATTTATCGGAATCGGCAATTTCACGGCACTAGCGCATGATGGGGTGTTCCTCCGTGCGATGATGAATACGCTGCTGTATACGATCGGGACTGTACCGCTGACTTGTGCCTTTGCGATTGTTCTCGCCGCCTTGCTCAATTCGCAGATACGGGGCATGATCGTATATCGGACGATTTATTTCATCCCTGTCATCACGATGCCGATTGCCGTCGGCATGGTTTGGAAATGGCTGTACAACTCGGAGTACGGACTGATCAACTATGTACTTGGTTCCCTGCATCTTCCGCAGCCGAACTGGCTGTTCGATGAGAAGATCGCCTTGATCTCAATTATCATGATCAGTGTATGGAGCGGCGTCGGTTACAGCGCCGTTATCCTGCTTGCCGGTCTGCAGGGCATCTCCGCCTCTTACTATGAAGCGGCCTCGCTTGATGGAGCCGGTAAGGTTTATCAATTCTTCCGTATTACAATCCCGCTGCTCGGACCCAGTCTCTTCTTCGTCACCGTCATTTCGTTCATCAATTCGTTTCAGGCATTCGATCTGATCTTTATTCTGGTAGGCAAGAACGATTCGATGCTCGATTCCACGCGGACGATTGTCTATAATATCTGGGAGAACGGGTTCAAATATTTCAACATGGGCTATGCATCGGCTGAAGCGTTCATCCTGTTCCTTGTCATTCTGATCTTCACCATTGTCCAGATGTATTTTCAGAAGAAATGGGTTCATTACCAATAGAGGAGGGGATCGATATGGCTCAGGCCCAAGCGGCTGTTCAAGCTCAGGCCAAAACCCGGCGTTCCGGAAATTTGGTCATACATTTTGTGCTTATTATCGGGGCGGTATTCATGATCATCCCTTTTCTATGGATGATCTCCACATCAGTCAAGTCGTTCGCGGAATCCATGCAGGTGCCTCCGGTTTGGTTTCCTGTCAAATTGCATATCGAGAATTACGCCAACGTCATGGATAAAGTGAATTTCGGCCGCTATTACCTCAATACCTTTCTGATGACGACCGGAAGAACCGCAGGCCAGCTCGTACTGTGCTCTCTGGCTGCGTATGCGTTCGCCTGCATGAGATTCCCGGGCAAATCGGTCATTTTCGTTATCATGCTGTCGGTTCTCATGATCCCATCTCAGGTCATCATGATTCCAAGCTTCGTTATCATGCGCAATCTGAACTGGCTGGACAGCTTCTACGTGCTGATCATTCCAGGCATATTCAGTGCTTTCGGCACCTTCCTGCTCCGCCAGTTCTTCATGGGGCTTCCCCGCGAGCTGGAGGAGGCAGCGAAGATTGATGGCTGCAGTTATTTCGGTATTTACAGCAGAGTCTATCTGCCGCTGTCAACGTCGGCACTTGTATCGCTCGCTATCTTTACGATTCTGAACTCCTGGAACGACCTGCAATGGCCGCTGATCATGACCAGTCAGGATGAAATGCGGGTGCTGTCCATCGGGATTTCTACGTTTCAAGGACAGCATGCGACGGATTATCCCCTGCTGATGGCCGCGGCCGTAATGGCAACCATTCCTATTATCCTGATCTTTATATTCTTCCAGCGCTATTTTATTGAAGGGATTGCCATGAGCGGTATCAAAGGATAATAGCCTTTTGCCGGTCGGCGGTCTCATTAAACTATAAAGGAGATGACAAACATGCATGTTCTATTGATCGGGGCGGGTTCCATGGGCGGCAACCATGCGATGTGTTATTCGCAGATGAAGGGCATAACGCTTGCCGGTATCGTGGAATTAAGTCAGGAGAAAGGCGAGGAGCTTGCGGCACGTGTTGGTACCAAGGCATTCCCTTCACTAGAAGAGGCGCTCTCCCACCTGGACAATGTCGATGTCGTTGACGTTTGCCTGCCCACCTTTCTCCATAAAGAATATGTGATGAAAGCGGCGGATGCCGGCAAACATGTTATCTGCGAGAAGCCTTTGTCGGGCACGCTCGAGAATGCACGCGAGATGATCGACTACTGCAAGGAGAAGGGTGTCAGACTGTTCGTCGGCCATGTGCTTCGCTTCTTCCATGAATATGAACAGGCCAAGAAGCTGCTCGATGCAGGCGCCATCGGTCCCGTAGCCGTAGCCCGGACGAGCAGGGGAGGGGGCTTCCCCATGGGATGGAACAACTGGTATAACGATTTCTCTTCCAGCGGCGGATTAACCCTTGATTTGATCATTCATGACTTTGATATTCTGCGCTGGTATTTCGGCGAGGTTGAGCGGGTATACGCGAGAGGCCTTTATCCTAAAGACCCGGATAAGCTGGATTATTCTCTCGTAACGCTCCGGTTCAAGAACGGTACAATAGCCCATGTGGAGGGCTCCTGGGCCCATGACGGCTTCGCGATGAAGTTCGAACTTGCAGGCAAGACTGGAGTCATCGACTATGACAGCACAAGGGATAAGCCAATTGTTGCTGTAAGTCGAGCGGACAAGCAAGGCTTCATCGGCGTTGCCGTGCCGGAAAGCCCTGTTAAGGAAAGTCCGTATTATAAAGAATTGAAGCACTTCCTGGCCTGCATCGCTAACAATACCGAATCGCGTATGACGGCAGAAGATGCCTATAAGGCATTGGAAATCGCGCTCGCAGCCATCGAATCCATGAAATCAGGCAAACCGGTTAAGCTAGGTGCCGAATCGGCAATCAGCATCCAGTAAGGAGGAGGGATTATGTTGAAGATAGGAATTATCAGCTTCGCCCATATGCATGCCTATAGTTACGCACAAGCCATTATAAATATGGAGGGTGTTGAACTGGCTGGGATTGCAGATGACAACAAGGAGCGCGGCGAGAAATATGCGGCCGAATTCGGAACCGCCTATTATGCCGATTACAAGCAGCTGCTGGATCAAGGTCTGGACGGAGTTGTCGTAACCTCGGAGAATATCCGCCATAAGGAGCATGTGGTTGCAGCGGCTGCGGCAGGCGTGCACGTCATGTGTGAGAAGCCGATTGCCACCACTATGGAGGATGCCCGCGAGATGATTGCATCCTGTGAGGCGAACGGCGTCATGCTCCAAACGGCCTTCCCCGTCCGATTCAGCACTTCGGTCCGGCGGGCTAAGGAGATTGTCGACTCCGGCAGCTTGGGTGACATCATTGCCATGAAGGGCACCAACCGAGGTCAGAATCCCGGCGGCTGGTTCATCGACCCTGCCTTGTCAGGCGGCGGCGCCGTTATCGATCATACCGTCCATGTCGTTGACATCATGCGCTGGTTTACCGGTGCAGAGATCGCCGAGGTTTATGCGGAAATCGATAACCTGGTATACGATACGCCGATTGACGATTCCGGAATTATCTCTATGACCTTCGATAACGGCATATTCGCTACGCTCGATTGCAGCTGGAACCGAAACCGTAATTATCCCACATGGGGAGATGTCACACTGGAGATCGTTGGTACGTCAGGCACGCTCTCTCTCGATGCGATGAATCAGAAAATCAATGTGTTCTCGGACGTCAACGGCTATAAACATGCATTCTGGGGCGACGACATGGATACAGGCCTTGTCGGAGATTTCATCAAGGGTATCCGTGAAGGGAGCAAGCAAGCTTCGGTCACCGGAGTAGACGGGATGCGCGCCGTCGAGGTTGCCCTTGCAGCCTACGCTTCGGCGAAACAGCAGGACACGGTAAAACTGGGTGCCGATTGGGCAGTATCGGGGGACCGTTCATGATCAAGGCGATGAACGGTAAAGATGGAGATGAAGAGCTTCAATCCCGTCTAAGCTCTTGATGCCTATCAGTTGGATCCTGGCAGTATATGCTTATTGCAGCACATACCAGTACTTTTTGCACATATAAGGAACTATACAAGATAATAATCATTAACATGCCGGTTAACCCGCCCTCATCTGAGGTGCGGGTTAATGTCATGCCTGAAAAGTCGAATATCCTCAGGAAGTTAAGCGTGAATGAAGTGCTTATTGGCCTGTTCGGATTTGTCAGAGAATCAGGGCTGAAGACTCTTACCTAGACCCTGTTTACAGATTATGATCTATGGGTATTGAAATGTACGCGTGTTCACTAAATCTTATTGTTATGGAGGTTCGATGCGTTTGAGGAGAAGTCTGGGTACTGTGTTGTTGGGAATGTTCCTTTTGGCTGAGTTGACAGGATGCGGCAGCTCACCGTCGAGTAATCCAACTGAGATGGATTTGAACAAACCAAAAGAAGCCTACAAAGGAGAGATTGTTTTCTGGAGCTGGGATGTGGAGCATGAGAAGAAGATTATTGAAGACTTCAATAAGGAATATCCGAACATTCATGTTCGAATTATTCCAGTTCAAGACTACCAGAATAAGTTATTGATCTCACTTGCAACAGGTTCAGGCGCTCCCGATGTCGTACAGCTAGAGGAGAATTCCGCAGCAGCACCGGTTCAATCCGGTAAATTCGTGGACTTGTCCAAGCCACCTTATAACTTTGATAAATCTAGCCTACCGGGGTTTCTAGTGAAACGCTACAGTGACAAGAAAGGGCAATTCGTTGGGATTCCGAACTCCATCAATCCGGCAGCGATGTATTATCGCAGAGATTTGGCTAAGCAGTATTTAGGCACTGATGATCCGGAAGAGGTAGGAAAGCTGATTGGTGCCGGGGAAGGCACTTGGGATAAATTTTTCGAAGTCGGCCGTAAACTGAAAGAAGATTCAAAGGGCGAGATCGCCTTACTTCCTGGTCTAGGCGATTTCTTTAATATGCTTAGCAAGCAACCTAAAGGAGCCTGGCACGAGGGGAACAAGCTGTTAATTAATGAAAATATCCTGCCAGAATTCAAACTCCTGGAGCAGATACGAAAAGAAGGACTGGATGCTAAACTGCAGCAGTGGAGCCCCTCATGGAACACATCGTATTCGCAGGGAAAGGTGCTGTTCTATCCTGGTGCCGCCTGGTATAAGGATTTCCTAATATCCATGAACGATAAAGACGGCAATGGGCGTTGGGGCGTTGCGGGAAATCCTGTTGCGAACTGGGCTTGGGGCGGTTCCGCTGAATGTATTCCTCTGCAATCCAAGCATAAAGACCTAGCTTTTCAATTCATACGGTGGTGGACAACGAGCAAAGAGGGCGGCCAGTCCTTCTTCAAGCATGTAGGGGCCTTACCATTTAACTCCGACTATTTAAGCGATCCACTCTACAACCAACCGGAGCCGGTTCTGGGCGGAGAAATCATGGGAGCGTTCTGGAAATCGAATATCCAAGGCATTGATGTACCTGCGCAGGATCCGAACGATGGCATCGCTAATGATGCGATTAACCAAGGAGTTGGCAAAATTCATAGCGGTACCGCAACCGCTGAAGAAGCGGCAAAGCTAGTGATAGAGAAGATAGAAGCCAAGCTGCCAGAATATCATCAGGAGTAGAGATGGGATGGATTTAACTGAAATGTATTGAAAGCGCATCCATATCGGGAGGAGCTGGTTAGGCATGGCTGAAATTCGCAATACCGTAGGACTTGAGACCGTACACCCGAAGGGTTCTTTGAAGAGGAAACGGTTCACCCCTTACGTCTTTATTTCGCCTTTCTTTATTATATTTGCTATTTTCGGACTGTTTCCGATTCTATTCACCTTTGTCCTTTCTTTTGCAGATTGGGATGGCTTGAAGCCCATTGATTGGGTGGGGATCCACAATTATGTGAGCTTGTTCAGTGATCCGACCTTTGTGCTTTCACTCAAAAATACGGTCATCCTAATTCTATTTACGCTGCCTACACAGATTCTATTAGCACTTGTCTTGGCCTTCATTCTCCATATCGGACTCGTAAGAAGGAGGGACCTGTTCCAAACGCTCCTCTTCTTGCCGTACATTACTACACCGATAGCAATCGGGATGCTGTTCTCTGCTATTTTTGATTGGAAGTACGGGCTCTTGAATGCCATACTGCTCAAAATGCATCTCATTTCAGAAGCCATCCCTTGGCTTCAAACGGCGATGTATTCCAAGCCTCTGTTGGCCGCCATTCTAGATTGGAAATATACAGGTTACACCATGGTTCTGCTTATGGCAGGAATGAAGACGATCCCGAAGGACATTTACGAATCTGCAGCAATCGACGGCGCAACCGTATTCGATTCCTTCTGGCGAATTACGTTACCGCTGCTCAAGAACATTCTTACATTCGTCGTCATCACCTCCATTGTTGGCGGTTTCCAGATCTTTGAAGAGCCGTTACTGCTGTATTCAAGCGGCGCTTCCGGCGATCAAGGCTTCGGTGGACCCGACCAATCTGCAATGACTATCGTCATGTACCTCTACCAATCCGCTTATAAATTCTATCGATGGGGCTATGCCGCTGCCATTGGTTATGTACTTGCAATTATTATTTTAGGCTGTTCGCTACTAAGTATGAAACTGATGTCGAGGAGGGGTTAGCCGATGAAAGTGTCCCTATGGATTCGTACCCCATTAACTTTGATCATGGTATTGCTGTCCTTATGCACCATCTTTCCGTTTTACTGGACATTCAGTTTAAGTACACACAGTACAGATGAAATCTACTCCCAGCTGCCTTTTACCCTTGGGACACACTTTATGGAGAATCTCCAAACCCTGTTGATTGGCGATTGGTTCTGGAGTGGCTATTTTAATTCTTTCTTTGTGGCAATCCTGAGTACGGCATTAACCGTTTTCTTTTCTGCCTTAACCGGGTATGCCTTTGCTAAATTTAAATTTAACGGGGAAAAAATCTTGTTCACCTTTATTCTAGCAACCATGATGATCCCCGGACAGCTGGGATTAGTCGCCTTCTTATGGCAGGTAGGCCACATGGGTTGGATGAATACACTCTATCCGCTGATTGTACCTGCGATCGCAAACGCTTTTGGTGTATTTTGGATGCGGCAGTATATTGAAGAGGCCGTACCAGAAGAAATGCTCGAATCCGGACGGATCGATGGATGCAATGAAATTGCGATTTTTCTGCGATTGGTGATTCCGATCGTTGTTCCTGCTGCAATGTCGCTAGGCTTGATAACCTTTATCGGTTCATGGAATAACTATTTGCTTCCGTCAGTCTTATTGAATGACCCAGCCAAATATACGCTCCCACTCGTGATCAATAACCTTGGAACGTTTTACACGCGGGATTATGGAACACAGTTTCTTGGACTTCTTTTAGGCACCATACCGCTTCTTGTTTTGTTTATTGCTACCTCTAAGCAGTTAATTGACGGTATTACCTCAGGGTCGGTCAAAGGATAGTATTAACCATTGCTATGATGCGGACGAACTTTGTGGGAATCTATTACAAAACCGGTGTTAGAGTCCAGATTGCCGAGTCCCGGGACAGGATTGCGTTGCAGGGCGAAGTCAGGTGAGGATGGAGCCTAGCTCGATGCCGGAGTGAGTTTGAAAAGCTTTCGTGTTATGAAGATTGTAGGAGCATGCTCTGTCTTGTCAGTGACACGCCTGGATGGCAATCGTTGAAGTGGTCAACTTACGTCTGTTGCAGCACGTTATAAATTTTGGAGGTGGTAATGCTGGCTAGTATGAAGGATGTATTACTTGATCAATTAGCAGCTTGTCATAATGATGAAAGTTGGTTTAAACCATCTATAACGATTTTAAATGATGTATCTGTAAATGATGCAATCTGGAAAGCAGAAGACGATCCGCATTCCATCTGGGAGATTGCGAACCATCTCATTTTCTGGAATGAAATGTGGATAAATCGGTTTATTAACGATGATTCGTTTGAAAAGAGTACGACAACGAACGATGAAACTTTTGAATTGGATCACCTGAAGCAGGATGAAGCAAGTTGGAATGAGACCATGCAGAGGTTAAGCAATGGATTTGCACACTGGCGAGAAGTTATTACAAACTGTGACGATTCTAAATTGGAAAAAATAATACCATCCTACTTCAATGCTCAGTGGTGGGGTGTAATATCAAATTTGTGTATCCATAACGCATACCATATTGGGCAGATGATGTTATTGAAAAAGCAAGTACAGAAATATCGATCTTAACGAAGACAGGAGAAGGCAGCCGGTCAATTGGATGCAAAACGGTTTATTACAATTGTTATCGACTTATAACAAAAATGCCCTAGAGCTTTTAGCTCTAGGGCATTTACCATTTTATATAAGTGTAATCACTTTACATACAACTTCTCCAAAGCCTCTCGTTGAGGCTCTCGAATACGAATGATTGGACGGATACTCTTGGCCTTCAGCTCTGCTTCTTCGATTGACTGAGCTAATCCAAGCTCAATTAATGTTCCTATTGCAACCGCACCCGTTCGTCCTTTACCTCCACCGCAATGAAAGCCGACTTTTTTACCATTCTTGTAAGCATCAGTGATATGCTTAATCGCTTGCTCGAACAATTCTGCTTGTGGCGTTTCGGAATTATCTCCAATGGGTATTTGAATCCTCGTTACATGTTCATTTAATTCGATGCTCTGCGAAGCTTCTTCGCGTAAATCAACGATAACTTCACACTTCGCTTCTGATATCATATCTTGAACGTCGGCAGCTCCGCCCATATAAATTTGATCTCCAACAAGGGCATGATAGTTTTTAGACATCGGATTAGATCTCCTTAAAGTTATTGTGAAGCAAAAAGCTACTTCGTAAGTATATTCAACGTTATAGTATCGTTTTTTTGAAGGATGTGAATGGAACCGGTATCGGTGCAGATGGTGGAGCGCAGCACAGGGATAGATCTTTGGTTTCACCAGCAGATTCGAATTCGGAATCTTCCTTGGTGTAAAAGATTTCCCACGCATTCCCGTCCGGATCGTAAACCCACACTTTATCTTGAACTGCATAACAGCAAGTGGTGTTCATTTCATCAATAAGAAGCAGGTCAGCTTGCCGGAGACGTTCGCCCATGGCAAGAACCTCTTCGGTGTTGTCTACCTGAAAGCCAAGATGGTTAAGAACGCCATTCTTCTCGAAAGGACGAACATTCAACGAGAAGTGTAAGGCAGGGTTATCTAGTTCAAACTTCGCGTAATTGTCCTTTACCTTCGTCGGTTCAGCGTTAAAGAAGCTGCAGTAAAACGCCAGTGACTTCTCAAGATCCGAGCAGTTTACCGCAACGTGCATGCGTTTAATCGCTGCCATTATTACTCGCCATCCTTTAAGAATGCTTCTATACGAGCTTTAATCGCATCTCTAACGGTGCGGAATTGAGTCATGATTTCTTCTTCGGTACCCGTAGCTTTGGCTGGATCTTCGAAGCCCCAGTGCCATTTGATCACATTCGGATTGGAGATAACAGGGCAATGCTCGTCGGCATGCCCGCATAAGGTGATTACAAAAGTCGCACGATTCAGAGTCTCAGGATCAATAACGTTAGACGAATGGTTTGAAATATCCACGCCAGCTTCTTTCATGACTTGGACGGCGCGGGGATTAAGCCCATGCGCCTCTAAACCTGCGCTTTTCACCTCGTAATGATCTCCGCCAAGCGCGTTCATGAATCCGTCTGCAATTTGACTGCGGCAGGAATTACCTGTGCACAAGAAGTAAATGAGTTTCTTTTCCATGTTCGATGATCTCCTTTTAATTGGGTTAGATTTAGGTTGATAGATAGATTAACTAATAACTTTGAGCCATAAATAAAGGCCAGTAAGCGTAATAAACAAGACGGGTATCGTCAGTACAATACCGGTTTTGAAGTAAGCGCCCCACGTGATCTTCACGCCTTTACGGGAGAGGACGTGCAGCCAGAGCAGGGTAGCCAAGGAGCCAATCGGAGTAATCTTTGGTCCAAGATCGGAGCCGATCACATTGGCATATACGAAAGCTTCTCGCAAAGCTCCGGTTGGGTTCGTGCCATGAATAGCGAGGGCATCGATCATAACCGTTGGCATGTTATTCATGATGGATGAAAGGATCGCTGCGATAAACCCGGTACCGATTGTAGCCGCAAACAAGCCTTGATTGCCGACCCATTGAAAGACTTTACCGAGTTCGTCTGTGAGTCCAACGTTTCGAAGGCCATAAACGACGACATACATCCCTATGGAGAAGACAACTACTGCCCAGGGGGCTTCTTTAACGATTTTCCCAGTATGGATCTCAGGACTGCGTCTTGCAAGGTTGATGAAAGCAACGGCTGCTATGCCAGCTATGATCGATACAGGAACATGAATATATTCACTGGTTAAGTAAGCGACCAATAATACCGAAAGGATGATCCACGAAACTTTAAACAGATAGGGATTTTTTATCGCGTCTTTGGGCGCTTTTAACTGGGTCAAGTCATACTGCTTCGGAATACTGCGTCTGTAGAATAGATAAAGAACGAGCAAACTTGCTCCTACCGAGAAGAAAGTCGGAACAATCATCCTGCTTGCATATTCGACAAAACCAATATCAAAGAAGTCCGAAGAAACAATGTTGACGAGATTACTTACGACGAGCGGAAGAGAGGCTGTATCCGAAATAAATCCACTTGCGATAACAAAGGGTAATATCATTCGCTCGTCAAATTTCAAGGCACGGACCATTGCAAGAACGATTGGCGTTAAGATGAGCGCTGCGCCATCATTGGCGAAGAAAGCCGCTACAGCAGCACCTAATAAGATGACATAGACGAACATCAGTGTACCGTTTCCCCGGGCGACTCGAGCCATGTGCAAAGCGGCCCACTCGAAAAAACCGATTTCATCTAAGATAAGCGAGATTAAGATGACCGCGACAAAGGCGAGTGTGGCATTCCATACAATTAAGGTGACATCCCATACATCAGTAAAGCTAACTACTCCGGCAATTAAAGCTAAAACGGCTCCGCCGCTTGCGGACCAGCCAATATTCAATCCTTTTGGCTGCCAAATCACAAAAACTAAGGTGACTACGAAAATGAGGGACGCGACAACGAGCATAAATCCTCCTATTGATTCCTTAATTGCAGCTGTCAGCTTTCACTGCATCGATCTGTACCTTCATAGATGGAAGCTGGTCCAAGATACCTTGCAGGTAAGGCTTATCTTGAACATTCAATGAATAGTAAATCCATTGGCTGCGGCGTGTTTCGTTAACGAGACCGCCGATTTTTAATTTCCGTAAATGCTGACTTGCGTTTGGTTGCGTCGTCTGTAGAATCTCAACGATGTCACAGACACACATCTCTTTTTCTTTTAGTAAGGCAAGAATTGTCAAGCGTGTTTTATCGGAAAGGAGTTTAAGGGTTTCGGCTAACGCATCCAAGGGAATGATTCTAAATCACCTCGATTCAATTATTCTCATTAATCTAGAAGCAGTAATGATCCCTAATAGAATATCCAATAGTATTATAACCAAATCACTTCATATAAGTAAATAACTATATTAGTGATTGCTAATTTAATTATTTGTAAAAACCAAGTATTTTATGCATCGTTTAATGGTCTCATTATCTTAAATGGTTAGGGACCGCCATTGATAAGATGATGACTGACTAGCAAGCCATAGCAGATTTGAAACCCGGTGATGTTGTGCTGGACTTAGGGAGTGGGGGAGGCTTTGAGGTTGGGGGAGATCGAGCATTTACCCGTTGCCGATTCAATCAGTAGATGTTATTATTTCGAACTGTGTCGTTAACCTGTCGCCTAATAAACCACAAGTGTTCAATGACACGTTCCGATATAGAAACCAGGGGTTGCGCAATCGGATAACGTTATTTTCCTGAGGTCGGGTGTCGGGGGACAAGAACATATATGCTTAAGATTCCGCGTAAATCGCGGTTTTTTTAATTTTATGGAAATATGTTCTTGGGATCCCACCAGAACCGGCTTGCACGAAAGCAGCTGGAAATCGAGAAATGCTGCTTCAAGAATTACCAAAAGTAAGCTTGGAGGTAGGATGGCTTTCCCACAATCTGCCCCTATGGGACAGCCCCTTATTATAACGATCGGGTAGTGGACGAAACGAAGAAATACTATCGGTTCGCTGTGACAACAGAACCCGGGCCCTTTATTGAAAAGGGGCGGGTGAATGAGTACTTGCTGCTGCCGAGAATGTATGTTTATAATTCAACATCTTTAGAACAGTTCGCTCGGCTTGTGTGTAATAAGTAACCCCCTTAGTCCATTATTGTGCAAATTACATCAAGACAAGGAAATTCTGGTTCGGCAACGGTACAGAGGAAGTCGTTCAATTAAACGAACGCTCTCCATTTCGACAGTGTTCTACACTACTTTAGGGCCGGAGTTCTATTAACAAAAACTGGATATAATGCCATACTTTCAATAGATGCTGGCCAAATCGATATATGCTTAAGAATCCGTGAAAATCGCGGTTTTTTTATTTTATAGAGATATGTTCTTGTCCATCACTCGGGATAAGAACATGTATCCATTGCGATGTCGCAAGACATTGTCCGACTATGGATCTTAACCTTTCTTTGAGCTCTTAGATAATAGCAATTCATAAGAAACTGAGTCATCTATGAGATGTTATAATACTAAATATTAAAATCTCGGCTATTAATCTATAGCGGGGTTGTGCTACGAAAGAACAGTCGGGAGGGATACATTTTCATCAAACCAACCATATTGAAGTGCTTCGCAAGTTCGTCCTTTCTTTGCCTGGAGTCGAAGAAGGGACTGCGTATGGAACTCCTGCTTTCCGCATACGGGGAAAGCTCTTAGCTCGTGTGCAAGAGGAAGGGGAAACGCTCGTCCTACAGACGGATATGGAGGAGAAATTCTGATTCAAACAAGTTACTCACTGGCTGAGTACATCGTGTGATGATTACCTAAATGTTGTCATCCAAAATTAGCAATTAAAGAGAAACACAACGTTTGTGAATAAAGCGTGCAAGAGTGAAGCAGTTTCTTAGGGAGCGGTTGAGTAGAATGGCCCGCTATCTGATCTGTTGAATCCACATTGCAACAGCGTTAAATAAAAGGAGTGTTGAAGCTTGGCTATTCAGCAAAACGCCGTCAAAGCCCCGAGCCTTTTCGGCAACCGTTTTCTTCAGACAATTCTACTGTCTAACATACTGCTGCAGCTCGGAATCTGGGTGCGGAATTTTTCCATTCTGCTCTATGTCGCGGATAAAACAAATAACGATCCGTATGCCATTTCATTGATCAGCGTCGTCGAATTCGCGCCGATTTTCGTGTTCTCGTTTGTAGGCGGCACTTTCGCCGATCGCTGGCGGCCGAAGCGGACAATGATCTGGTGTGACTTGTTATCCTCAGTTTCAGTGTTCGTCGTGCTGATGGTGATACATTTCGGATCCTGGCAGTCCGTCTTCCTCGTCACTTTCATATCAGCGATTCTATCACAGTTCTCACAACCATCGGGTATGCGGTTGTTCAAGCAGCATGTTCCGGAAGAGCAGCTGCAGCAGGGTATGGCGCTGTTTCAGTCATTGATGGCGATCTTCATGGTGCTTGGTCCGATGCTTGGTACTTTCACTTACAGCACTTTTGGACTCGAAACGTCAATTGCAGTTATGGGGGTTGCGTTCCTGTTGTCGGCGCTCACACTGGTACGCTTGCCCAAAGATAAGGTAGAGCAGCGGCCGGCAGCGGTGAAAGGCCAATTCCGTAAGGAGTTCAACGAAGGCTTCCGTTACGTCTGGCAGAGTCCCGTGCTTCGGATGCTGGGAGCAGCATTCATTCTGGCAGGCCTCGCCGTGGGCCTCGCCCAAGCGCTCGGCCTGTTCATCGTAACGGAGAGGCTTGGCAAGCCGGAGGAATTCCTGCAGTACATCCTCATGCTGAACGGTGCCGCCATGCTGATCGGAGGCGGCATCGTTGCCGTCTTTGCGAAGAAGGTCGCACCGCAATTGTTGCTCGCCATCGGTATGCTAGTAGGCGCTGTCTGCACGGTGGTCATTGGTTACTCGACGAATGTCCCCCTAACGCTCGTGGTGCAGTTTGTTAACGGGCTCGTGTTCCCTTGCATTCATATCGGGATCAGTACGATGATCCTGAAATGGTCGCATGAATCTATCGTCGGCCGGGTTAATGGTGTACTGAATCCGATGTTCATCGGCATGATGGTTATTTCCATGTCATTCGCCGGCACGTTGAAGGACGCGTACTCACTCGTATCGATCTATACCGGCGCAGGCATCCTATTCCTTCTCGGAGCGTTTGTCATGATCCCGATTATGAGCCAGAAAGTACCTGAGTCGTCAAACAGCACCCAGACGGTCTAAGGTCGTTCCCCATAAAATTCATTTAGCTGATATTAATCAAAGAAATAAAGGGGCTGTCCCAAAAGCCATAGGCTTTAGGGGCAGCCCCTTTCAATGTTTTAAAATCTGTAAAA
>NZ_JBHSOW010000024.1:0-82386 GCF_042656405.1 Paenibacillus solisilvae
TGGAAATTCGCCTTTATCTATTTCAGTACACTTCACAAAATCAAAAACAAATGTTTTTCAGTGGCCTCCTTAATTGGGTTAGCCGTTTTTGAATGTAATATCCTCAATATCCCGCACGGGTACGTACATCACCCCATTAGGCTGTCATAACTTCAAGGTGTCCTCTGATTATCACTCAATCATGCCGGTCAATAAAGTGCCATCATCCGCCTGAACACTTACGAACCAATGGGCTAGTCGCTTGTAAGTCCACTGCTTTAGACCGCTCGCTGTCGCTCAACCAGCTTCAAATCATCAATGGAAGGCGGCTTAGCGGAAAGAAAGCCTAGTGTTACCTGACGATTAATAGCCCGCACTTTCCTCAGATCATCGGCGTTGAAGCAGATGAAGCTGGATTGTTCGAGCATTCCACACCGGGTGACCAATTGAACGAGCTCCCCCAGATCGGTGTCGCTATGGTATTCTTCAATTTCTATAAAAGCGTGCATGCAGTACGATTTACAGACGCCCACGCAACCGCCATTCCCCGCTGCCGTCTATTCTGGCAGATTCCTCAAGCTCAATGGGAATGGAGTGGAAGAACGATCTCATGACAACAAGGTTGAACGCGATAATAGCCGAGCTTAGCCAGAGTGCCCTGAACCCATCGAAGAGAAGATTAAAGTTCTGATGAAAGTCAGTACTACCCGTAGCTCAGACACCCCTCAAGCAAATAATTTTAAGCATTTCATAACAAAGCCGGCGCAAATGGCCGGCTTGTTTTCATGGTTCCGCTTTACCCTTGTTTCACCAAGTTTTCTGCTGTGCGGAAAGCCAGGGCAAGAATGGTCAACACCGGGTTAACGCCGCCGTTGGTTACATGCACGGAGCCGTCGCTCACCCAGAGATTGTCATATCCATGTACA
The DNA here is from genome assembly GCF_042656405.1 of Paenibacillus solisilvae. NCBI lineage: Bacteria > Bacillati > Bacillota > Bacilli > Caryophanales > Paenibacillaceae > Paenibacillus > Paenibacillus solisilvae. The sequence continues at coordinate 906 of NZ_JBHSOW010000024.1, forward strand.
CGGCCCGTGGGATCGGTGACGGACGTCGACGGGTCATTACCCATGCGCAGCGTTCCCGCCTGGTGCTGCCCCCCACTGAGCCCATTGCCTGCCCGGGTCCGCCAAACCTGCCTTGCTCCGGCAGCCCAAAGCCACTTCTCCGCTTGCTCCGCCAGCATTGCCGAAGCTCGAAGAGACTCGGGGTGGACACTTCCGGAGAGCCTAGCAACGGGTATGCCGAAGCGATCTTTGACCGCGGTCGAGAGCTGCACTCTGGACTCGGCGCTCGGGATTTCTTGGATCGGGCCTTGAATTTGGCTTGTGCGCAGATAGGTATCGCGCATCGTTTCCTTGCCTGCGCTTCCCCAGCGGGCCGCCTCCGGCGCAAGTGCGCGATACCAGTGAATGAGCGGCAGCCGGGTGAATTCGTTGGCCAGCAATCCTCCCCCGATAACTCCGGCTTCGTTGCTATGGTCAAAGCGGAAGGTGGCTATGCTCACCCCCGGACCAAGACCGTCCTGAATCGCTTCATCAAAGAGGCCATATGCGCCGGAATAGACATGGCCTTGAAGATTCCTTCCAACTTGGCCGTACCGATTGCCGATCCCGTTCGGTTCCGCATCGCTTATTGAGTTGAGAAGGAGGCGCGCGCTTTCAATGGCTCCGGCGGCGACCACCACATGCCCCGCCCGCACCTGTCGGCGCTGGATCGAACCCGCTGTTTCCTGCACAAGGTGAACCCCGGTGGCACGCCTTCCCCCTTCTGTATCAATGCGCTCCACTATGGTATCGCAGATCAGGTCGCAGTTGCCGGAAGAGATGGCCCTCACCAGCATCGTGTTGTGGCCGCCATTTTTACTGTTGGTTGGGCAGGCGAATCCGACACACTGGCCGCACCGTCCGCAGGCCTGCCGGCCGTCACGCTCGACAGAATTGATGAGAAGAGGCACCGGCCCCGCATCCCATCCCAGCTTCACTGCCGCCCGGGCCAAGCGTTCCGCTTCCCTCGTCCTCGACAATGCCGGCATCGGATAAGGGCGCTCCCGCTTACCGCGTCCGGGGTGGGCATCCCCGTCACCGGAGACACCGACTTCCCACTCGGCGCGCTCGTAATAAGGTTCGAGGTCCTGATAGCGAATCGGCCAATCGCTTAGCGAGCTTCCGTCCGGAATTCCATAGCGTGTCGCCATGCGAAAGTCCTCCGGATGAAACCGCCATGCCTGTGCCCCGTAGACCCTTGTTCCGCCGCCCACAGTCATCGCGTTATTATGATAGTCGCCTTCAAAGGGTGCGGTGATCCTCTCTTCTCCACCGGACAAAAGAATCGTCCGGGAGTTGCCTTCGAGCGCAGGGCCAGTGTTATGACCGTATTTGCTTAACCGATGGTTCCGTAGATGATCGCTGCCAACCTCACCATATCGAAGCCAGCTTCCGCGCTCGATGACGAGAACGCTAAGTCCCGATTCGGCGAGCATGGCCGCAGTTACCGAACCCCCGGCCCCCGCTCCAACCACGACAACATCATACCGGTCCCGAAGCTGGTCAAAGGACCGCTGCGGCAAATCGGTTTCCTCGACTGGCGCATAAGTTCCCGGTACCGGTCCCGGACGAAATCCGATCATGTCCCACGACTTGCCCCCGCGATTCCCGCCTGCTTGGGGATTTCCATAGTAACCTTCGATGACGAGGCTCAATAAAGTGTCAAAAAATTGCTTCGATGGAACCGGCCAGTCCCGAACACGTTCTTGCTGGACATCATGCAACAAACTGTCTTTCTCGTCAGCCGACAGTTCGGCAAAAGACCGGCCATGGTGAGCTGCCGCTTCTGCATTCACCGCGAGAAGTCCGGGCTCAATGATATTCGTCCAGGCAGCAGGATCCTCGCCGGCGTGACGCTCCAAGTATGTCAGTACGCCTGCATTGGTCGCCGATGGCCATGCATCCTCCGGAACCATACGGTCGGCAACCGCTTTCAATACAGTTTTTACCTCAACAAAAAAAGACTTCTGATCGCCGGACTTCATCTCTCAACACCACCCAATGACATTCGGCCTGCCTCGTAAACTTTCATCCTCATGAACTTCTCTCCTATACTGGTTCAGTTTCCCAATCCTATTGTATCATCTAGAGTGCAAAGTGTTGATAATTAATGTTCAAATTAATGCGCAGGCTGCTCAACTGGAAAGCCGATTTTCTCATTACGGAGCAGTCGTTTAGCTTTTTCGGAATGTTGATCATATGTCTCTTGAGGAATTTGAATGCTTCCTTTTTGCGGTGCATTCGCTGCAGAAGTATAAATTAGCGCAACATTGGGTCTGGGGTGATTGGAGCGATTGGGCGTACCCCGATGCCACATTCGATCATCCCTGAGGATGGGGATAGCTCCGAGCCATGTTAGACAAAGTAAAGTAAAGTGATATTACTTTTGATACGATTTTTGCGTGTATCGACAGCTCCTGCCAATTAGGACCACCAAGTCACTCTTATTGCGAGTGGCTTTTTTATTTCAAATCTATATCTTTACGATTTAATTTGAACTATGATCTTCTTGGGAAGTAATTACAAGAGGAGGTAATTTATATGTATTATTGTATTGGGTGTAACAGGTTGCATGAAAAATCTAAACCCGGCACTATTATCTTCTCGAGTGGATTTATTAAAAAGGAAGACAAGCTAGTTAGCGTTGGTCATTGTAAAGCATCCGTGACATCCAAATCGAATTCAGATGGTCTTAAAGAAAAAATAGCCTACTTGATGAGGCATGCTTGTTGATCTTAGCGATCTCATTATTATTAATGACATTGGTCACTCTTAATCGAGTGGCTTATTTTGTTGGAATGCTATGCATTCGGATAAAGGCGCGTAAGGTAGAACGTAGATGATGACAAAAAAACCCGCTATATTAGCGAGCTTTAACAGGAAACTTGCTCCAGCTCCATGAACTAATCGATATTGAATAAATTCCCGCTTGATCCAGTAAACTTCAGGTAATTTTGCGTAGCTGTGGCACCGCTTATTGCACATGATAGAGTCTTCCAAGTCTTACGCCTGACATGCTGTTGTAACTTTCTGCTTCTGTAGTCGAATATGCATCAAATTTAATTTGTTCTTAACCAGTCTGCAGCACTGAATTTAATTGCGGATACCCCGGCGTATTTCATTACGGTTGGTACAACGCTGTTTAAAGGAACGGTTTTATAAGCATAAGGCAATTGTTCGTTGTAATCATAAGTAAACGTAAACGGTGTACTTGGCGGGTTCGTCTTACTCATATTTTCTACTCCGTCGATGTGTGAAGACCAAGCCCAATTCCCGATCGTTGATTTGTCATACCAAGTGAATCCTTTGGTAAACGCATTATCGCCATTATTATCCCAGCTGCTTCCGATATAAGTTCCGCTGCTATTTATTACTTTAGAATTCACGATTAAACTATGGTTCATTGCATCTTTAAATAATGTACTAAAAGGTTCATCCATATTGCCTGTATCGTCGCCTTGACGTTCTGCACCGATCATCGGTTCATTAAACCCATTATAAACGTTTGTATCCGCCGCGATCGAGGCTCCATTTCTGGCATTTACTCCACGTGATAGTTTATCTCCGCCATATTTCGAGATAGCGGGAACCGTATCAAGCAATTTCTGATGAGTCGAATCATCAAAATAATTATTAAACAAGTGCCCGGTACCTTGACGAATCATCGGCAAGCGCTGACCGACATTCGTATAATGATTGTATGCCATGGTCAATCTGATTCTTTGATTTCCATCTTTAATTTCGACTCCGTCGGGACTGACATAGTTCGTATAATCCTTATCGCCGGAGCCTGACAAATGAACTTTAGAGTGGTATGCTGCATACGCCATAATCTGATTTTTTGTAGCGCCTTCGTTACGCATTTTATAATAAACGCTGGTTGTTGGGTCCAGTGACCCTGCTGCATATTTTTGCTCCATATTATCGATTGCCTGATAAATAGAACTGCTCTCAGCAGGTTCTTGAGTTGCTGCTAATCCGAATTCATTCCAAGAAAGTGTTACATTGGATGAGCCATTTTCCAAATCAATCATTCCGTCTGCCGCTATAGAAAACTTACAATGATCAATCCATACATGGTTAGCGCCATTTACCTTGATAAATGTCCAGCCTACCTCTTTATGCTGTCCGGAGTCATCCCATTGCCACATTTCATCAAAATTGAGATTTCTTATTACAATATCGTTAGCTGATGCCTGTAATTTTAATTCAGCATGCTTAATTGTTTTTCCTGAAGTAGAGAAAATGGTTAATCCATCTACATTGGATATGTTTAATTTAGATACTCCGGAAGCGATTAACAGTGGATTCGTAAATCCCTTCGCTGGATTCGGATACTTGCTAATAAAGCTATACGTTGAAGCTTCAGTTGAATTTAAAGCTAATTCAGTCCATCCTAAGTTAATATTATCCGTAACTTCAATTACTTTTACAGTACCATTACTCGCATCCAGGATTGCCTGTAAAAACTCTCTTCCATTACTAACTGTACGATAGTAAGAGCTGCCTACATAACTGCTTCGATCCTTTACTCCTAAAGATGCATAGCCAGGAACCGCTAAAAAGCTGCTTTCATACTTCTTCTCAACCTTAGTCGTGTTAGGTATTGAATTAATCAGTGCTGCCTCTACTCTACTACCTGCATCAAAGAAAGAAGTAGTCACCAATAGACCTCCAATAACCAAACTACTTAAGACTTTTTTAATCATGAATAAATTCCTCCTTCAAATTTGGACTCTTTCTCAAAGTGCCATTATTTACTGCCTATTATTGTCACCACCCCCTGTCATAAGAGCGCTTTCATTTTCCTGTAACGATTCCTGAACAATTTGAGTGGCAGAGAAATAATAGGGAGTAAACCGTCACTTTATTTTAAAATAAATATAACCTACCAGAGTAGGCTATTGAATCCACTTTATAGGGCTCATTGGCAGACTTGTATATCCGCCAGCACAGGATGAATTCGAACAGTTGTTTGATGAGTTCTTTGGTCTCCTCCCCGTATAATGGCTTTTCAAAAACAAAAAAAGCCGCAAATTACGCGACTTCTAGATGGGAATTTCTTTGATTTCAGTTGGGATAGAACTGTCTTAGTTCTCCTTGTCGGGCGTATTTGATTCTTTGGCCTTTTTGCGGCGCTGCTCGATCAGTTCTTTGGTCAGCTTGCGGCCTGTCGGTGTTTGGGCGAGTCCGCCCTTACCTGTCTCGCGGTGCTTGGTTGGCATGGCGCTTCCCACTTCCAGCATGACGCCGATGACCTCATCGGCAGGGATCACACTGCCTACTCCGGCGAGCGCCATGTCCGAGGCTGCCAGAGCCGTGACGGCCCCCAGGCCGTTGCGGATGATGCAGGGTATTTCCACCAGTCCGGCCACGGGATCGCAGATCAGCCCAAGGCAGTTTTTAAGAGCAAGACCCACCGCGTGAACGGCCTGCTGTGCCGTGCCGCCGCGGAGCTCCACCATAGCGCCGGCGGCCATTCCGATAGCTGAACCCACCTCTGCCTGACAGCCGCCTTCGGCACCTGAAATGGATGCGTTATTGGCTATAACATAACCTATAGCACCGGCACAGAACAAACCCTTTATCAAATGTTCATCGTCCCAGTCAAATCTCTCCTGGGCGCTGACGAACACCCCGGGGATGATGCCACAGGATCCGGCAGTGGGGGTCGCGATAATTCTGCCCATGGAGGCGTTTACCTCGGATACAGCCAGCGCGTAGGTCATCGCCTCAGCCGCCGGACCTCCCAGAGAGGTCTCGCCTCGCTGCATATAATCCGACACTCTTTTGGCGTCGCCGCCGGTCAGGCCGCTGCGGGATTTGGTGTTCCCCGTGAGTCCCTGACGTACAGCCTCTTTCATTACCCCGTAGTATTCGGCCATCTGACGGAAGATCTCCTCGGTCTCAACGCCGGTTTCCTGAGCCTGATCCTCCAGCATAACCTCGGCAATCGTTTTATTCTCCTTTCGGCATATTTCAGCCAGCTGTTCAAGGGTCTCGAATCTCATATAAAGTTTCAGCTCCTTTTGGTCAAATCGATCATCGTAACTTCCTTAATGTGCGGCAGGTGATGAATCCGCTCTATAGTGCTTTCCCCTGGAGCCGAATCCAGTTCAAATACGGTCATTGCATCGCCACTCCGTCCCTTGCGATCCACATCCATATAACCGATATTAAACCCCTCCTGACTAAGCAGAGCGGTCATATTGGCGAGAACCCCCTGTTTGTCGGAATGCGTTACGGCAATCGTGGGAAATTCGCCCGTGATCTGCACATCAAAACCGTTCATGGAATAAACGGCAATCGTCCCCCCACCGATAGAGGCGGCTACGATTTCGGCTTTCCTTCCTTCGTTCGACAGGTTGATTTTGACCGAATTGGGATGAGGACCGTTGCCTTTTCCCTGAACCCATTCCAATGTCATTCCCGCTTCTTCTGCAAGAACGTCCGCCTGAGGAATGCGCTCATCATCCGTGTCGTAATTTAAAAGGCCTGCGGTTAGAGCCAGGTCCGTACCATGACCCCAATACGTCTCGGCAAATGAGCCGTACAGCGTCATTTTGGCCTCTTTCGGGCGGCATCCAAGCAGCTGTCGCGCCACTCTCCCGATGCGTACTGCTCCTGCTGTATGGGAACTGGAGGGTCCGACCATGGACGGGCCAATAATGGAAAAAACATTTTTAAATCTCACCTGTTCCAACGCTCCCTATAGGCATATTTCATAAAAAAGCAAATGAAAAAGACAGCAAAAAGGCATGCAACACCTTTTCTCTGTCCCTTGTACCTGAGAGTTTTTACGGATTTATTCCCTCCGCGGGTCCCCTTGGGTGGCTAGAAAGCTCTCTCCAGAGCCGCGTCCGGCGACGGTTCCTTGTACCTGAGAGATTAACTGCCTGTACGTGCCTACCTGCAGCTTGCTCCTTCGGTGCCGCCCTTCCACTATACGAGGGTGGTCTCTCCCGTGCGTCATCATCCGCGCTATATTGAATTATTTCCATAAGTTCAGTCAGATCTCTCTAAGAATAATGCAGAGCGAACTTCGGTGTCAATATAGCATATGTGGCGCCGTTTAAAACTCCATTCACGTTCTAACTTAAAGAAAAGCCGTCACTTACTATATTGACTTATTTCCATTACAGCAAACACAAAAAAAGACCGGAGAAATAACGCCGATCCGAGTTTTTTATAGAAAAATAACTTCAATTCCATCCTTTAACAGCAATATTCGATTTCGCTTTGTTTTTAAAAAACCTCTCTAACAAACCCAATTCCTGTTTGCGTTTAAGAGTGAGTTTAACACCGTCGATCAATAGTCTGGATCTCAAATCATCGTTGCGATTTAGCGTATGTAACCTCTTTATGAATTGCTCGTCCATTTGACCATCCTCCCAAGTGTAGGATTTCTGACATATCTAAATTATAATCCAGCTTAGGAAAAAAGTTTGTCATACTATATTGTAAGTACAACACTTGTTTTGTCGACAATTAGGTTTTCTGTGGAATATATAAATAGCCCAGTTTGCCGTGAAACTGGGCATCAATCTTTACGGTACTTTTACAACAAAAGGTACTGTAAAGACCTTATCATTTTGCTGGAATTGACCCCAAATCTTGTACACGCCGCTATGCGGGAACGTCGTCATAAATTTGGCATCCGGTCCCGAAACCTTTTCATCAATCGGGTGCACGTGCAGGTAATTTTCTGCATCTTGGGTTAAGATCACGACGTGTCCAACAGCTCCTAGATACGGCTGAAGGTCCGTTACAGGCTGCTTCGTCTGAGCGTCTTTAATATTGAAGTTCAAGTTCAGTTCCATGTCGGCCATAAGGTGATCAATCGAAAGCGTTACCACTTTACCATCCACCACTTTAGTTAATACAGCATCAGGTTCAATTGATTTTTGAGCAGGAGACTCTCCTTGAACCGAAATCCACTGGCTCTTATTCATCGCGCCCATGCCTGTTGGAGTGATGTCGGCAATCATCTTGAACTCTCCGGCTGTTGGAAATTGTGTGGTTACGGTGAACTCACCGTTTCCTTTATAATCAGGGTGAATGTGGTTGAAGAAGGACAAATCCTTGCTTACAATGATAAAATGCATCTGTTTTTCATGTACGGTATCAAATTCATCAATCGGTTTACCGTTTTTGTCCTGGATATGAATCATAATCGTCGTATCTTTCTTCGGCATTGTCTTATCACTAGAAAGCTTGAACTGGGCTTGGACATTGACAGCTTGATTGGAACCTGCCTCTATTGTCATACCGCTATGATCCATTGCCGCATTATTCGTTGTTCCTGATGTTTCGCCATGTGAGGAATGGTCCATAGAACCGCCTGATTTTCCGCATGCCGTCAAGAACGCAACTGCCAGTAAAATTGAAATCACTGCTTTTTTCATGTTTGTCTCCTGTCTCTTTGAAAACAAGATTATAACTTCACTCTCTGCAAGCGTAAGGCGTTTAACACAACGGATACCGAGCTAAGTGCCATAGCAGCTCCTGCTACCCAGGGTGCTAAGAGTCCTATAGCGGCAATCGGAATTCCTAGCGTATTATAACCGAGTGCCCAAAACAGGTTCTGTTTAATGTTGGTTATCGTTTTACGGCTCATGTAAATGGCATCTGCAATACTCGTAAGTTCTCCGCGCATCAGCGTCACGTCCGCTGCTTCCATTGCAATGTCAGTACCGGTGCCTATGGCTATGCCGACGTCAGCAGTGGCAAGAGCCGGGGCATCATTAATGCCATCGCCTACCATTGCCACTATCTTTCCTTGTCCTTGAAGTTTTTTTACTTCCTCTGCTTTGCCTTCCGGAAGAACTTCAGCGAGAACACGATTAATGCCTACTTGATGAGCGATTGCATGCGCCGTCCGTTTGTTGTCGCCTGTAATCATAATGACCTCGATGCCCATTTGTTTTAAGCGAGCTACTGCCTCTTTCGATGAGTCCTTGATCGTATCCGCTACGGCGACCATACCTGCATACTTGTTATCTACGGCAACGAGCATAGCGGTTTTCCCTTCAAATTCGAGCTCTTCCATAGCGGTACCCGCTTTTCCAAAATCGATGGCTTCACGCTGCAGGAGTTTACGGGTTCCAACCAGAACGTCCTTACCTTCTACGATAGCTCGAATTCCGTAGCCAGGAATGGCTTCAAACTGCTCAGTGGCGGTCAATGTGATGCCTCTTGCAAGAATACCAGCAACAATCGCCTCAGCAAGCGGGTGCTCCGATTGTTTTTCGGCAGAACCAATTAGGCGAAGCGCTGTGGCTTCATCCATGTTCTCCATTCGGACGTCTGTAAGTTCAGGTTTGCCTTTGGTTACCGTGCCCGTTTTATCAAGTACGACCGTTTGCACTTTTTGCATCGATTCTAAATGTTCTCCGCCCTTAAACAGAATGCCAAACTCCGCCGCGCGGCCAGAGCCAGCCATAATTGATGTTGGTGTCGCAAGGCCTAAAGCACATGGGCAAGCAATCACAAGGACCGCTATTGCCTTTTCCAGTGCAGCTGCAAAATCGGCAGGGGCAGCCCAGATAAACCAAACCAGAAATGTTACAACAGCAATTCCTACAACAATCGGGACAAAGATCCCCGAGATCACATCGGCGATACGCTGAATAGGCGCTTTAGAACCTTGAGCTTCTTCCACAACTTTAATTATTTGTGCAAGAGCTGTCTCTTTACCAACACGGGTTGCTTTAATTTTTAAGCTTCCGTTTTTATTAACGGTAGCCCCAATAACAGGTTCACCGGCTTTTTTCTCAACTGGGATACTTTCCCCCGTAAGCATGGATTCATCAACAGCGGACAAACCGTCTACGACTTCACCGTCGACTGGAATTTTCTCACCCGGTTTTACGAGAACAATATCCCCAATGACAACTTCTTGAGCCGGAATAGATACTTCTTGATTATTCCGAATGACTAACGCTGTTTTTGCCTGAAGCCCCATCATTTTTTTAATGGCTTCAGAAGTCCGACCCTTCGCTAACACTTCAAATAATTTTCCTAAGATGATCAACGTAATAAGAATCGCGCTGGTCTCGTAATACATATCCGGCTCATGGCGGTGAGCACCGACAGAAGCTGCCCATTGCAGCGTCAAATATAAACTATAAAAGTACGCTGCCGATGTTCCAAGGGAAACAAGCACATCCATATTGGCGCTTTTATTAAGAAGGGCTTTGTATGCCCCTACGTAAAATTGACGACCGATAATAAACTGTACCGGTGTAGCAAGTACCAGCTGCACCCATGGGTTCATTAAGAAATCAGGCAGATAAATCCATGATGTAAAAGAGAAGTGACTTACCATAGCCCACAGAAGCGGAAACGAAAGGATGGCTGAAGCCGCAAGCTGCATTTTCTTATGGCGAATTTCTTTTTGCTTATAATCGCCTTCTGCCGCTTTTTCCTCTTTTCGTATGGCTTTGTACCCAAGCTGCTCAATTTTCTTACTCATCTCGTTTACCGAGACCTCGGCAGCGCTATATTCAACATGGGCAGATTCTAATGCAAGATTAACGGCAGCTTTGCTCACTCCTGGAATTTTATTTAAGCCTTTTTCAATACGCATAGCGCACGCTGCGCAGGTCATACCGATGATATTAAAATCGACTGTATCCTTTACAGTGCTGTAACCCAGATCCAGTATTTTTTCTTCCATTGCTGATACGCTGATTTGATTCGGATTATAGGATACAGATGCCTTCTCAAGGGCGAAATTTACATTGGCATCTGCAACGCCTTCTAATTTCTTCAATCCTTTTTCTATCCGGTTCGCGCATGCCGCACATGTCATGCCCGTAATTTGAAGATTCGCTTGTTGCTGCTCTAATTGTTTCTCCATTTCAACCCTCCAACAACAGAATACCCCTATGGGGTATATTTTTTTGAAAAAAAATAGGTGTTCTTTGGAGCCGCATGAAGCGGCTCTTCATGATTACACGACGTCGTATCCTTGATCTTCAATCGCTTTTTTAATAGCATCCAAAGAAACTTTAGACTCATTGAAGTCAACAGTAACGGATCCACCACTCAAATCAACTTTACTGGAAACACCAAGTTTGTTAACTGCGCCCTCAACAGAGTTCACGCAATGGCCGCAGGACATACCCTCCACAAGAAGTGTAACTGTTTGCATCTATAATCTCTCCTAATTATTTAATTAATTTATTCATCGTAATCATGAGCTCTTTAATAACTTCATTATCGCCTTCTTGAATGCGTTCAACGACACAGCTATTCAAGTGATGCTCCAGCAGCAGCTTCCCAACACCGTTTAAAGCAGATTGAATCGCCGCAATTTGGTTCAATACATCGTCACAATACGTATCCTTTTCAATAAGACCTTTTACGCCGCGAATTTGTCCTTCGATGCGATTGAGCCTAGAAATCAGACTGCTCTTAGTTTTATCAGAATGGTGACTTTTTCGATTACTGTCCGTATGGCAGCTGTCATTCAATTCTTGGTTCTCGTTTTGTTCCATTAGCATTGCCTCCTCACAATTGAAATATACCATACCCCCATACCCTATATCAAGCCAATTTTTAATTTTTTCCAGCATTAGATTTTTAAGACGTTCAACAATACAAAAGAGGTCAACCAGTAATAACTGGCTGACCTCATCATACAAATGGGCATCATGCTTATGAGAAACTCCCTGATTCATTTCCACTGAGATTCAGAGAGGTTCCGACCTATTTCCATTTTCATTGCCTTGGCGGTCTTTGATACCATACCCGATTTTCTTAAGCAGCACAATAAGTTCGTGCTTCTCCTCATCCGTCACAAAGGACAAATTGTCGGATATCGTCTGAACATGCTTAGGGAAGATATTATCGAAGTAGCTTCGGCCTTCTTCGGTCAATGTCACATTCGTTTTGCGTCGGTCACCTGGGATTGGAAGCCGTTGCACGAACCCCTTTTTCTCCAGCTTATCTACCACATAGGTGATACTCCCGCTTGGAATCGAGAACGTGTCGCTTATTTTCTGGATTGGATGCGGACCTTTATTGTATAGAAACTCGAGAATTTGGAAGGTTTCCCTATCGAGGCCATAGCTGTCAATGTCGCGTTCTAAGCTCTCAAACAGTGCCTTAGCCATGTTTCTCATTACGCGTATTAGCCTTAAATCAAGAGCCTTACCCTCAGTATCGCGTTCTGTCATTCCTCAACCACCTTATCTTGCTTTCTTATACAAAGGATATTCGACTTCTGATGGAATTTCAATTAGAAAAATCCGAAGCTTCTCACCTTCAGCGCGAATGTTGATTTCTCCCTCTTGTTCACTTTGAACGACGGCGAAGTCTTTATTCTTGAATGAAACGGGTTCTTGTCCCGATGTCCAGAAGGAACCGACGGCACCTCTAATCGACAATCCGGCAAGCGTCCGGTTCGGCAATAGCCGATGGACGTACGACGCCCCTGGCTGAATCTCGACGTCAAACATCCGCGTATCTGTTACCAGTTGGAGGACAGGCGAGCCTTCTCCCAATATTGTCTTTACGTTCACCCCATCCTGGCGTGTCTGAGGGAACTGCTCGTGCTTGAACAGAGAATAGGTTGGCGCTCGCCTTACTGCTTCATTCAAGTAAGGTTCAAGCCAGATTTGAAAACTCTCGAAACCCGCCTCGACGCTTTCGGCATGTTGAATACCCGAGCCGCTTGCATGAGTTGAATATCGCCTGGTCCAAGGATGCTTTCCGAACCGGTCGTGTCTTTGTGAAAGCCTTGACCGGTAATTCCATAAGAAATGATCTCAAATCCTTGGTGAGGATGAAACCCGATGCCTCCTTCCGCCTCTGCATGTCCCCAAGCCCAGTAGAAAAGAGGACCAAGCCTAACCGTAACAGCCCCTTGCCCCGAGAAACCAAGAGGTTTCTGCGCCTTTATTTTGCCGCCATCGAATTCTTCTTTACCTTGGTGTTCAGGTCCTAATATTTGGATGTTCATTGAAATAGCTCCTTATCTTATAGTGTGTTCCAGTTCAAGCTGATTATAATCAATGCCATGACGAACAGAATGAACGGCATCAATACTTTGGCTGCTGGATCCTTGACACGAATCAAATGGACTAAAACCGCAAAAAACATCGTTACTGCAATTAATATTGCGCCAACCACATTATACGGATCGATCCAAATTCCAATAATAACGATAGCCGCCGCTACGACTTCTACCAGTCCCGTAAAGATTCTCATCGCTGATGACAGCCGGTATCTCTTGAATTCATCCACCATCTGTTTACTGCCAAATTTCATAAGACCGAATAACAGAAACCCAATTCCTAAAATACTTTGAAGAATGACTGATAAAATGTGCATGCATGCATTCGCTCCTTTTAATTTTATCCTATAATTAGTTATTATAATAATATTTATTATAATAACAGGGCATAAACCTGTCAACATGTTTATATTTTGCTTCAACTGTATATCAACGATTGATTCTGCTCACGATAAAAACCCCTCTAAGATAACAGTAATTTACTGTCTACTTTAAGGGGGGAATGTCTTGCGATGGGAGCTGCAAATTAAAACGAGCCTTCTTTCCTGAATGAATAAGGAAACAAGGCTCTTTTCGTATGTTATGGCCTTACCGAGGTGCCATCCGGTGTGCGGGCTAACGTCCATTCTGGCAGACGGTTGTCACAAGGATAATCGGCAGCCTTCTTCTCGTCAATATCTACGCCCAGACCGGGCTTATCATTCGGGTACGCATAGCCGTTCCTGAGCTCCGGACAGCCTGGGAATACTTCCTGGATTTGCTCGGAGAAACCGTACCACTCCTGAATGCCGAAGTTGATCGAGCTGACATCCAGATGCAGGTTGGCCGCATGTCCGACTGGCGAAACATCGCCGGGGCCATGCCATGCGGTGCGAACACTGAAAGCCTCACATAGCGAAGCGAGTTTCTTCGCCGGCGTCAATCCGCCAATCGCGCTGATATGGCAGCGAATGAAGTCGATCAGCCTGCCTGCGATCAGCGGTGTCCATTCTCGCGGATGCGTGAACAGCTCGCCCATGGCGATCGGGGTGGCGCTTTGACTGCGCATCGTCTCGAACCAGTCCAGCTGTTCTGGCGCGAGTGAATCTTCCAGGAAGAAAAGTCGATATGGCTCGAGCTGCTTGGCAAGTCTGACCGCCTCAATCGGAACGAGCCTCTCGTGAATGTCATGCAGCAGCTCGACCTCCAAGCCGACTGCACTGCGGACATGATCGAACATTAGCGGTACGCTGCGAGCATATGCATTCGGATCGAAATAAGCGCCCGGCAGCGGATTATCCGGTTGGTGAAGCTTATGGCCCCGGCCGCCATAACCGCCCATTTGGCAGCGAATGTGGCGAACCCCCTGCTCCATATACTTTCGTACGTTGTCTTCCACTTCCCGCTCGTCCCGACCGTCAGCATGCCGGTAGATGGCCGCCGCTTCCCGGCATTTGCCGCCTAACAGCTGGTACACCGGTAAACCCGCGGTTTTCCCTTTAATATCCCATAATGCCATATCTATACCGGATAATGCATTGTTCAGTACAGGTCCGTTGCGCCAGTAGGAGCTCACCATAGCCGATTGCCATATGTCCTCAATCCGATGCGGGTCTTTGCCAATCAGAAACGGTTTCAAGTATTGCTCGATCGCTGCAGCGACCGAAAGGTAGCGCTGCGTGAAGGTAGCACACCCCAGTCCGTACAGCCCAGGTTCAGAAGTTTCAATTTTAACCACGACCAGATTAATGCCCTCCGGTGCCGTCAAGATCACTTTCACGTCACGAATCGTCAAATTCGACATCGTTTGTCCCTCTCCCTGCTCTCTCATATTTGTTCTTAATCTCACTTGCTCCATCCAGCCCCGCCGCTGCTTTCCGGCATACCCGGCAGAATTAATCCTCCATCTACGCGGATCGTGGTGCCGGTAATATAGCTGGCTTCCTCAGCAGCAAGCCAAGCTACCGCGCTTGCGATATCCTCCGGTGTGCCGATCCTCGACAGTGGAATTTTTCCGCCAAGTACTTTGTATCCTGCTAACGAGCGCGGATCGCCGCGAACGGCCGTCGCTCCTGGAGCGACACAGTTGACACGGATGCCGTGCGGAGCCAGATCGAGCGCAATGGATTGCGCAGCTCGCATTAAAGCTGCCTTCAACCCGCCATATACCGCATCAGATGGATAGGCTCTTTCAGCTCGGGACGAAGTGATGTTTATGATTGCGCCTTTCAGCCGCCGTTCCACCATATGCTTTGAAATTGCCTGCATAGTCAGCATCGGAGCGCGAAAATTGATGCTGTACACGCGATCCATTTCCGCAGCGTCGAGCTCGGTAATCGCTTTGAATCTCACTAAGCCCGCGTTGTTCACCAGCACATCAACGTCGCCAAGCGCTTCCACCGCAAACGCAGCCAGTTTGCCCGGCATATGCGGTTCGGCCAAATCACCTTGAAATACATGGCACGCCCGACCATAGTCCAGTTTGATTCGCTCAGCCACTTCCCCTGCTTCCGCCGGCTCGTCATAATGCCCGATGGCTAGATCGTATCCGCGGGACGCCAGCGCCAGCGCAATTCCTCTGCCGATCCCTGTGCTCGCTCCAGTGACAAGCGCCGTTCGATTTCGTTCTGATTGCCCCATACTTAACCTCCTGTTCAAAACGATGTAGAAAGAGACCACGAGCCATTATCGTAAAGATCGTAATCGCCATGATCACCAGCTTGCTTAAGAGTTTGTTGTGTGTATGCCCTAATCGTACAAATTGTCTTCGTCCACCGCTAAAATTGTCATCATTTCGTGTCCCTCCGTCTAAGTGCATGTACACCGCATTCTATATGTATTCGTAAGCTTACTTATATTTCCTTCTATATCGTGTTTACTATTTGTCAGCGCTTACTTTTTTCGAAATACTCGCTATTATCGAGGTATGAGCTTATTGGCTGATCCAGCTCCGTTCCTTTTGACCCCAAACATAGAAAAGACGGTAGACATTTTTTGAATGTCTACCGTCCATATCTTCACGTCAACGTCCTTCAGCAGAACAATTGACTTCAATATTATATCCTTCAAGAATGGCTGATTATACATGATTATCAACAGTCTTCTCCTCATGTTTATTGAGTACAACAGCTTTCCATGATAATAAGAACGCCCCAAGGCGTTGGCGTTGCAGCATTCATAAAGCCTGAACAAAATTGCAAATCTGAAGGCGGGTTAATAAAAGTAAGCGTCTGCTCCCTGTGCTACGATGTTCCGTTTTTACAAATGCGGGCTGACTCCGCCCCCCTTTTGAACCGCACTCGTCTCGTCAATCGCCTTGTTCATCTCTTCGTTGGTGACCCGCAGCGCCGTTTGGGTATCCTTGGATTCTTCGAAGATCAAGGGATTAAATACATTGCGCACTTTGGGATCGATGAAGGTCAACCCGGGTTTTCGGGGGGCCGGCATCGCACTGTCCAGGGCAAAGAACGACTGGAGCTGTTTCCCTTCCATCTGAGGTACGCCTTGCAAATACGCTGCCCGAACAGCATCGCTCTTCAAAGGCGAACTGATCCCCATTTTGGACCTTTCGATTTGGATTTCTTCCGATAGAAGATAAGCGAGCACCTCGAACGCAAGATCTTTATTCTTGGACTGATTTGTAATAAATGCTCCGTAAGAATAGGGTTGATATTTGGAGTGAGACGCTTCCGGAAATACGGGCACCGGAGCTATGTCGAAATTCAAGTCTTTATAGTTTGTCGCGTAATCGACGATACCTTGTTCGACATCAACCGCCATGGCGATTTGACCTTTTGGAAAATCTTTAACCGTCGTGAATTGATTGCCGGGAATGTCATAGAAGCGCCTGAGATTGTTTACGATCTTGCTCCATTTGTCCGATAACAAGGAAGCTTTGTCTTCGACCGGGTCGAGTGCGGGCTCTGAAAGCTGGTTTAACATCATATAATATTCGGGGTGCTGCTGGTATCCCTTATAGGTAATATCCCCTTCCTGACGCGTCAGCTTTTTGGCCAGTTCATAAATTTGATCATAGGTCATCCCCGGTTTAGGATAATCCACACCGAACTTATCGAAAATGTCCTTGTTGTAATACAGCAGATACTCGCTTCCTTCGAATGGCAAGGAGTACAGCTTCCCATCCGACGCGTTTTTCGACATCTGCAGGAAGGCCGGATCCAATTTGCCGGTGTCAAAATTATGCTTTTTGATCAGTTCGCTCATATCATATTGCAAATTGTACCTTTCTACATATCGGTGCGTATTGCGGCGTACATCCTCAAGGATAATATCCGGAAAGGTTTGTTTTGCTACCAGATCCTCATAACGGTTGCCATCGTCCCATTGAACATGTTTGACCACGATATTCGGGAACTTTTTTTTGATAAATTGGCCGATGAGCATTTCAAAATTGTCTTCATCCACATAGCGTTTGTTAAAAAGCTGATCCCCCGTATAGATGAACAGCTCGTTGTCATTCGTTTCGGCGGATTCCTCATTGGCATTACCAGACTCTTCGACAGAATCCTTCTTGACGTTGTCTTGTTTATCGGAGGATTCTTCCTTTACACTGCCGCTGGGCGTATTGGCGGCTTCATTCGTGCAGCCAGAGATGGCCGCAATTGCCATGATGCTCAGAAGCGTGATACCGATAAACTTTTTCACGATCGCATAACCTCCATCCAGATTCAATGTTCCAGACTGCAGCAGGGCATAACTTCCATAAAAAGCGCTTACAATGTTCGGCAGATTCAGTGGAAATCCCTGGCATGGATCAGCAGATCTGCTGCCGGCTTTCGATCATTAATTTCACCTCCGGATCACCTCGAAAGACGGATATAATGCCGCACAGCTGTTATTCCATAAGCTGCTATTCCCAACATAATCGATGCACTTCATGACCACAACGGGGCATTTCCGCCCTATTATAGGTTCATTTAACCCTCTGATATTTCCGGGCGAGGTCGGTAATCAAACGAAAAAATCCGGTACTCAATGGAGCCCGGATACCACGCAATTTATTTAATAGCATTAATTATAGTTTTGGAGCTAACTATTTATTTAACTATCATTACCTACTGGCTTTGCGGCTAATTATTTATTTAATAGCATTAATCATCATCTTTGCAATTATTTATTTAATATCATTAATTATCGGTTTTGTAACGAACAATTGCCTCGGTACGAGGGGAGCTATTCCTGATGCAATCCCGGTTCGGATAATCCTTCCCGATGATTGACGTATCGGGCAGCTACGAACAGCATATCGGAGAGCCGGTTTAAATACGAGAGGACAACCGGATTGATTTCCTCCTCCTTCCTTACCAGGGCGGCCATTCTTTCCGCTCGGCGAACGATCGTCCTTGCCATATGAAGCGAAGCCCCGCACAGATGACCGCCAGGCAAAATAAAATTGGTTAATGCGGGCAAAATTGCCTCCATCTCGTCAATCTGTTCCTCCAGATAACGAACATCCTCTTCCGCTATCGGCCACGCGACCTTCTTTCCCGGCGGAGTCGCCAATTCCGCCCCTACATGGAACAGTTTCGTTTGAACGACATGTATAAGCTGCCGAAAAGAAGACCATTCTTCGCCCTGCCCCAGTGCTGAAAGCGCTAAGCCGATCATCGAATTGGCTTCGTCGCAGGTGCCGTAGGCATGAACCCGCGGGGAATGCTTTGATACCCGTTTTCCGTAAACTAAGCTGGTTTGGCCTTTGTCTCCTGTTCTTGTATAAATTTTCACAGAAATCCCTCCTCACCTGCACCTACATATTTCGCCGGTACTGCCCCCCGATTTCATATAAAGCACTCGTGATCTGTCCGATCGACGCTGATTTCACAACTTCCATAAGCGCCTCGAAAAGGTTTCCGTCTTCTAGAGCAACCTGCTTCAGATGATCAATCCCAGCTGCGCACCGATCCTGATGCTTCAGCTGAAAGGTCTGCAAATTGCGAATTTGCTCCTGCTTCTCTACTTCCGTCGAACGGGCCAGTTCAATATCATAACGATTCTCGCTTGGGTTAGGATCAAGAAACGTATTCACCCCGATAATCGGCAGTTCTCCGGCGTGCTTCTTATGCTCATAAAAAAGCGATTCCTCTTGAATTTTGCCCCGCTGGTACTGGGTTTCCATCGCGCCAAGCACGCCCCCGCGATCATGAATGCGCTGGAATTCCTTGAGAACGGCTTCTTCCATAAGGTCGGTCAGCTCCTCCACGACAAAGGAGCCTTGAAGCGGATTTTCGTTCTTTGCAAGTCCAAACTCCCGATTGATAATGAGTTGAATCGCCATCGCCCGGCGTACTGAACTCTCGGTTGGCGTCGTGACAGCCTCGTCATACGCATTGGTGTGCAAGGAATTGCAGTTATCATAAATCGCCATCAGCGCCTGCAGGGTCGTGCGGATATCGTTGAAGTCCATCTCCTGCGCATGCAGAGAGCGGCCGGAGGTTTGGATGTGGTACTTGAGCTTCTGACTTCGTTCATTGGCCCCGTACTTATACTTCATAACCGTAGACCATATGCGACGGGCAACGCGCCCCATGACGCTGTACTCCGGATCTAAACCATTACTGAAGAAAAACGAAAGGTTCGGGGCGAAATCATCAATCCGCATTCCGCGAGATAAATAGTATTCGACGTACGTAAACCCGTTCGCCAGCGTAAAGGCCAATTGGGTGATGGGGTTGGCTCCTGCTTCCGCGATATGATAGCCGCTGATACTGACCGAGTAATAATTGCGCACCTGATGATCGATAAAGTACTGTTGAATGTCGCCCATCATTTTCAGGGCAAACTCCGTACTAAAAATGCATGTATTCTGCCCTTGGTCCTCTTTGAGAATATCCGCTTGCACCGTTCCGCGTACCGCTTGCAGCGCCGAAGCTTTGATGGACTCGTATTCAGCTTCATCCGGCTTTCGCCCTTGCTTCTCCACGAATTTATCGACCTGCTGATCAACGGCCGTATTCATAAACATCGCCAATATGACCGGTGCCGGACCATTAATGGTCATCGATACACTGACAGTAGGGTGACAAAGATCAAAGCCATCGTACAGCTTCTTCATGTCGTCCAATGAGCATACGTTCACACCGCTGTTACCGATCTTCCCATAAATATCGGGGCGATCGCTCGGATCCTGTCCATACAAAGTCACACTGTCGAATGCGGTAGATAGCCGCTTGGCTTCGTCATTTCGGCAGAGATAGTGGAAACGGCGGTTGGTCCGCTCGGGTGTTCCTTCCCCAGCGAATTGACGCTTCGGATCTTCATTGGTTCGCTTAAATGCGAATACACCCGCCGTATAAGGGAAATAACCAGGCAAGTTCTCCTTCAGCAGCCAGTGCAGAATTTCACCGGCTTCCTCGAACTTCGGCAAGCTGACCCGCGGGATTCTGCTGCCCGACAGCGACTCAATAATCAGTTCAGTAATCGATTCCTTATTACGAACCTTGGTGGCCAGCCGGTCCTGTTTGTACGCTTCACGGATTTCCGGCCACTCCTCCAATCGCTTCCGGCATTCCGGATGAAGCCTGGTTTCGTAATCGGTGATCATGGCATCCAGCTTCTCCGCGAATACATCCGCCTCGGCTTCAGACAGATGCCTGCCGTTGTCGGATTCGATCATCTGCTTAGTACCCTTGAGCTGGGCCGTCTTCCGGGCGACGGCGACTTGATCCTCCGTAAATTTCTTGTATTGACGGACGGTTTGAATGATTTCGCCCAGGTACCTGGTTCGGTCCGGCGGGATGATCGTATTTTTCTTCGTCACTTTCTTAAGAGCTGCATCATGCTGTACCGGCCAGCTTCCTCCTGCCTTCGTCTCCACAATCTTCATCAGCTGATGGAAGAGAACCGTCGTTCCCGGATCATTGAATTGACTGGCGATCGTTCCGAACACGGGTAATTGTTCATCCGGCACGTCAAATGCTTGTCGGCTTCGCTTGTATTGCTTGCGCACATCCCGAAGCGCGTCCTCCGATCCCCGGCGTTCGAATTTATTAATGACGATGACATCCGCAAAATCGATCATATCGATTTTCTCCAGCTGGGTCGCTGCTCCAAACTCACTGGTCATGACGTACATTGCCACGTCGCACAATTCCACGATAGCCGATCCGCCTTGACCAATTCCGCTCGTTTCGATGATGACGAATTCATAACCCGCCCGCTTGACGATTGCAATGGCATCCTTGGTGGCCTCGCTGATCTCGGACTTGGATCCTCTTGTCGCCATGCTTCGCATGAAAACTCTTGGGCCTTGAATTGCATTCATCCGGATCCGATCGCCAAGCAGCGCACCGCCCGACTTCATTTTGGTCGGGTCGATCGAGATAACGGCAATCGAGCGATCAGGGAAACAATCGAGATACCGTCGCACCAATTCGTCTGTCAGCGAACTCTTGCCCGCACCACCTGTCCCCGTAATGCCGAGTACCGGCACCTCGGGAATATCAGCGTGCAGCTGCTTCAGCACCGCTGCCTCTGAATCGTCCAACTGTGCCTTGGCTGCACTGTCTTCCGCAAGGGAAATCATCTTGGCAACGGCTCCCCAGTTTCGGTCTTTCAATGACGCCAAGTCTTGTTCCGCCTGTCTTGGTGCCCGATAATCACAAATTTGGATCATATGATTGATCATGCCCTGCAGTCCCATCTCTCGACCATCATCAGGCGAGAAGATCCTGGCGATCCCGTATTGATGCAAGGCCTTGATTTCCGCAGGAACGATTACACCGCCTCCGCCCGCGAAGATCTTGATGTGTTCTGCTCCCTGCTGTTTCAGCACATCGTACATATAAGTCAAATATTCGATATGTCCGCCCTGATAGGAGCTGATGGCAATTCCCTGTACATCTTCCTGAATCGCCGCACTCGTCACTTCATGAACGGAACGGTTATGACCCAGGTGGATGACCTCGACACCGGAAGCTTGAAGAATCCGTCTCATAATGTTTATGGAAGCGTCATGGCCATCGAATAAAGCGGCAGCCGTCACAAAGCGCACATGGCATACCGGGCGATAAACTTGTGTTTCCAAGGTTCATTCCGCCCTTCCATCAATTTTTATCCCGCTCCGGCTTCTACATCTCCTTAATACAATATTCGATTTCACGCGAGAGATTCCGCATCATTAGAACGGTTTCAAGCTCTGCTGTAGAAAAAATAACCCGATAATTAATGAATTCAAAATGGTTACCTACCCCTTTTCAATTTTGAGGGAACACTTCAAAGACCGCCAGATTGCTCCGGCGGCCTTTGTCAGTTCTGATTATTGAGCTATGCCAATTCCGTTACCCGCCCTCGAATTTCAGTCAGATCGGATAGAACGTTTGAATTTTGGTTCAACACGATAGTATCCCCTTCAAACAGAATCCGGCTTGTATAGCCGAAAGGTGTTTCGATAAACCTCAGGGTCAGCTGAAGCGTATCCTCCTGCAGCCAGGTAAAGCTGGAAGCAACGCGTTTATCCTCATCCTGAAGCAGCCGCGTGGTTCCCTCCACCCAATCACAGCGGCCTAGATTAATCGTATATTCATTTTCCTGCTTGCTCAGAACGACGACTGCTCTATTGTCTTCGAAAGAAACAGAGAAACTCGTCCAGTGCTGATCATTGTCTTCGAGCTCATATTCCTTGCCGGAGATGGCTGCTTCCAGGGAACAATCCGGCTGCTGCCGCGGGTGATCGATGGTCAGAGCCTTTAACCTTGCCTCAAGCTTCGCTTGTGAATCCTGATCCGGGGAAAGTGAAAGTGGCGACGGCTTCATTGCCGGGAGCAGGTGATCCCACACGGCATTCAAGACACCCTGCATATCGTTCGTTCCGCTTGTCATAGCCAGCACCGCATCCTGCTCCGGCATCACGATACAGAATTGGCCGAACGCTCCATCTCCCCGGTACACTCCATGCCGGCACCGCCAGAACTGGTAGCCGTAACCTTGGGCCCAATCACTGTCTCCGCCGTCTCCATTGGATATTTGCTTGGACGTTGCTTCCTCGATCCACGCTTCCGGCAAGAGACGCTTTCCGTTCCACATGCCTTTCTGCAGATAAAGCTGGCCAAACTTGGCGATATCCTCCGTGGTGATGCTTAACCCCCAGCCGCCGACATTAATCCCCCGGGGACAAGATTCCCAAGTCGCTCCTTCAATACCAAGCGGTTCAAACAAACGCGGCTGCAAATAGTCCAACAGCGTTTGGCCGGTCACCTTCTGCAGTATGGCTGAAAGCATATATGTAGCTCCACTGTTATAGACAAAATGAGTACCGGGTACATGCTCGACAGGAGCCTGAAGAAACGCCTTAGCCCAATTCCCGTCTTCGCTCTTGTGCAGACTGCTTGTTGTGTCCTTATCATTGCCCGTTCCCATCATTAGCAAATGACGAATGCACATAGCCGATAAATTCGGCTCTATTTCTTCTGGGGCATCATCCGGGAAGAACGATACGACCGTATCATCCACCGACAGCTTCCCTTCCGAAGCGGCGAATCCGATGGCGGTTGAGGTAAAGCTTTTGCTGAGTGAGAACAGCATATGGGGAATATCTGATGCATAAGGCTTCCACCAGCCCTCTGCTACCACCTGGCCGTGCCTGAGCAGCATAAGACTATGCAGTTCCAAATTACGTTCTTGTACAGCATTTAAAAATTCAATCAAAGCTGCGGAGGGAATTCCTTGTTCTTCCGGCAGACTTCTGGGTACATGCAAACTTGTCCGTTCCATCATTTCATTCCTCCTTTATACTACTAACTACTAACTTACTCCAATCGCATAGGTCTGGCAAGCATTTTCGTGTCCGCTTTCATAACCCGCAAAAATAGCCGATTAACACCAATATCCTGGTGATAACCGGTTATTTCTCCGCAGCCGCGGGCAGTCGTACTACCCCAACCATTTATGCATTTTTTAATTAGTTATCACCGCGTTTTTCGCTTTCGATTCGTACGAATAAGGACAAGACGAAGGCCGTTGCAAGCAGCGCCAGCGGGACTGCACTGATCAAATAACGAAAGGTCGCCTCAGGGTTAGGTCCGGGCTTATCTCCGCTTTCATACCCGAAAATCATGCCGACAACCAGAAAGGACAGCGCAGAGATCAGCCCGCTGGAACGGGTAATAAATCCGCTCACTGCAGTGTATACACCCTCCCTTCTGCAGCCCGTTGCTGCAAAATCGCGGTCGATTATGATGCTGCTGACAAGCGGAGGTGTGATGAGAAAGCCTGCGAGCCCAAAGCCCACCAATATACCGGCGAGTATGCCGCTCAGCAAGCTGCTTCCAAACCAAAGCGGGATCACCGATAAACCATAAGCGAGCAGCGAAAGGCGCCATCCTTTCACGGGGTTCATTTTACCAAGCATCCAGTACCATACGCCGACAAGCGGAATGACAGAGACAAAGATAGATGCCAGCAGCAGTGATACTTGTGACTCTGGAATTTTCAATACATACTTAGCGTAAAAAGGGATGGTTGCGGCTATCAGCCCGTTAACCGTCTGGGCGAAGGAGTTCGAGATATTAAACATCCAGAAAGCATGGTTCTTTAGTGTCGATCGGAACGATTCCTTGAAGCCAACCGGCACAGACTTCCCCGCTTCTTCATCCTCCTGGACGAATCGTATGCACAGCAGCATAAACACGGCGAAGGCCAGCGCAAATAGGACGGACATTCTTCCGAAGCCTACAGCCGTGAACAGAATCGGAGTAAGCGCAGTGCCGATGAGCAGAGCAACAATTTGAAATCCCTGCTGGATGGCTGAAGCTTTTGCTCGAATGCGATCGCCCTTAAACAACTCCGGAAAGAGTGCGCCATAATTGACCCATAGCACAGTAGCGGCTGCTTCATACAGCACAAGCGCTGTAAGGAACCATGCGAACAGCCCATATCCCGTTAAGCCTACCGGCACGGAGTAGACCATAATAAACGTTAATATGAACAGCGGCATCATCCCTAACAGCCATGGACTCCGGCGTCCGAAGCGCGTACTCGTCCGGTCGGATAGATAGCCTGCAAGCGGCTGATTGACAGCATCCCAGATGAGAAAGATTGTGCGTGCCAGTGTTGCTAGACCGATGCCCAATCCGAGCTTTTCCACGTAGAAATAACTATAGAAGGAGCTGAAAGCCGTGCTTGGAATCATCATAGCCAGCATGCCAAACGCATACATGACCGGTGAATTGATCAGCTTGTTTTTCATAAGAATGCTCCCTCCGGCATCAAACCTAGCGTCCATCTATTAAAGCTTATTAAAGATGAAGCTGCCGCATTCACATCTTAAAACAGAATTCACAATGGGTGGAGTTCCTTCGAGAAACAGTAAAAAGCCGGGAACCCTCTCTTATGAGGACGGCCGGTGAATTGTGGTCGCTTATTTTGAAATGGATATTAACGTTCCGCTCGCGATATTTCTTCGATCAGAACGCCAAAACAACCGCCAGATCAAGATTCGCGCCCGCAAACTCAGCAGCAGTCTTTGCATCTGCCACCGCCTGAAGCTTAAATCCTCCAGACAATAGATAATTGAAGAAATCGATCATCCCTTGCCGCAGCCTGTCATCCTATTTCCCAATCTCGATCTGATTAACCACTGCGGATCACTCCTTGATTTGCTCATACTAGGATTTCCTAGTGTCTATTAAACAAAATCATGCCTCTCAACCCTTTTCGATCCTCTAGGTTCAAAATAACTTGTCCAGGTTTAATAAGGTCATAGTACGAAAAGTGTCTTCTAGAGGAAGGGCTCCCTGAGAAGGTTAAAGTGGCGCGCAGCAGTGCGAGATCATACTTATAAGAAAAGCCGTCACTTACGATGTTGACATAGTCAGCAGTCAGTGCCGGCTTTTCTTTAAGGAACTTCCTCATCAATGAAGTAAATGCATCCCATAAATACAAATGGAGAGGAATATGTATATGAAACAAGCGATGATCATAGTTAATCCCTCTTCCGGAAAAGAAGAAGCTCTCGAATATGTTAGAAATACAGAAGAAATTCTATATGATAAAGGATTTCATGTCGCAGTCAATGAGACGGAAAAGGAACTGGATGCAACCCGTTATTGTATCACTGCTTGCGAGCAAGGTTATGATCTGATTGTTACCATCGGCGGAGATGGTACGCTAAATGAAACGATTAATGGTTTTCTCGATCAAACGCACCGTCCGACGCTTGGCATAATTCCTCTTGGAACAGTCAATGATTTTGCCCGCGCTTTACAAATACCCCTTAATCCGGAAAAGGCGATTCAGACACTTACTTCTTCCAAAGTGAATACCGTTGATATGGGGCGATTAAACGACAGACTGTTCGCCAATGTAGCTGCTGTGGGTTCGCTTGCCGAATCGCTATCTTCCGTATCGTCAGACGATAAATCCAAGCTTGGCGCTTTTGCCTACTTAAAAGAAGGCATTAAGGAACTCATGCGCAATCATTCCCATCCTCTTGTCATTCGCCATGATGGAGAAATATGGGAGGGAGACTCGCCTCTTTTTCTCGCTGCTCTAACAAACTCGGTAGGCGGATTTGCAAAGCTCGCGCCTGACGCCGTTATTGATGATGGTCTGCTGCACTGCTTTATCATTAAAGATCTCCATGTATTCAATACAATTACGGTTAGCTTATCTTTGCTGCTCGGCAACCTAAAGAATCATAAAGACGTTGTATACTTCACCGCAAAAAGTGTAAGTGTATCCTCAGTTGAACCTGTCAGCACCAATGTGGATGGCGAATGTGGGCCAGCTTTGCCTATCAAGATCAGTATGATGCCAAGTCATGTCCAGGTGATCGTACCAGAAGAGGGATAAGTGGACTTTTTTCGAAGGCCTGTCAGAAACCAATACTAAATTGTCAGAATTTTTTACACAATTGTATTGTATTTTTTGAAGCGCTTACATATACTATAATTAACTACCCAGAAAAGAAATGGACGACATCTTATTCAGGAGTTGATGACCATGATGAATAAGAACGGGAATTTTGCTATCGGGTTCTTCTGGGGTACAACAATATCGATTCCATTATGGATATCCATGATTGGGTGGATATGGTTAATAGCAGATATGCTGAAATAGTTTAAACACCCGAAAGGGTGTTTTTCTTTGAATACTTTATCGGTTAATAAATTCCAGTAGAGACAAACCATACATGAAATAGCTGGGCTTCGGGTGAAAAGAGACTTCCGCCGCCATTCATCACGAAGATGAAGAAGGTTGGTATCGCAAAAACGAGCGAACAGCATATTGGATAGAGTGTAAAACGAAGAAAAGTATGACTCACCTTATGTTTGACACTGACACATATGAGAAGGTAAATGAACCCTAGCGGAATAAAAGCAACTGCTGACCAATAAACAACTGCTGTAAAGTTCTATCATTTATAGTACTCCGCCTCTCCAAACTCTTCTGTCCGCAACCGTTCATGAAGCGCAAGACCTATGAGCTGTACCACATAGAAGCGGCATACTTCCGTCTCATCAAACAAAAAAGCCGCATGAGATGCGACTTGTAATGGAATATTGGCTTGTCTTCCGACTATCGGCCTTGACTACATCTTTAACCGAAGGGGCCGACCTCTAAAGGTCGGCCTCGGCCTATTATTTTGTTGCGGAAGAAGTGAATGTGTAGACGTTGCCGTCGAAGGCGCCGACGACCAGAGCGTTGCCGGAAATCGCCGGAGAAGAAGCGACCCACGCCCCGATTTTATACGACCACTGAACCTGGCCGTTCTGCTTATCGAGTGCATACAGGTTGCCATCATTGGAACCGATGTACACATTGCCGCCGGATACGGCTGCTGAAGATATAATGCCGCCGTTCGTTGCAGCACTCCAAAGCTTCTCACCGTTATCGGCTTTGAGAGCCTCGACTTTGCCGTTCGGGAAGCCCATATAGACGACTCCGTCGACAACGGCCGGGGAGGATCCTGTTGTGTCGCCGGCGATATACGAGCCCGTATTGTTCTTATAACGCCACAGCTCGGCCCCCGTATCCGCATTCAATGCAACGAGCAATCCACCGCCGTAACCCATATAGATCTTGCCGTCAGCGACAGCCGGCATGGAATGCATCCAGCCTCCGGCCGGCTGCTTGCGCCACAGCTCTTTGCCGTCCTTCGCATCAAGCGCGATCAGATAACCGCCGTCCGCGCCGACGTACACTTTACCGTCTTTCACGACTGGAGAACACTCGGCAATCCAGCCGCCCGCAAGTTTGGCTGTCCATACCGTTTCTCCTGTCCGGGCATTAAGTGCCATCATTTCTCCGCCGCTCTTCGAGCTGTAAGCCTGATAAACAATACCATCCGCAACGGTCGGCGAGTAATACATCCAGGCGCGGTTTACGTCATCCTGTCCGATTTTTTTCTCCCACAGCTTTTTGCCGCTTTTGGCATCGAGTGCATATAGGGTACCGCGAATGGAAGACGCATATACGACGCCGTCTGCAACCGCAGGAGAAGCTTGAATTTGCGCATCCGGAGTGAACTTCCACTTCTTATCTCCCGTCTTCAGGTCCAGCGCCAGCACGCTGTTCTGATCCGTTCCGTTCTCATCCCTCGTACCGATAAATACCCTGCCGTCCACAACGGCTGGCGAAGAGGTGAGGATCGTTCCGTCGGTCAAATGGCTCCACGCCAATTTCAGATCCGGCGCCAATGCATCGAGCGCTTCTCCCGTATGCTGCGCATTGCCGTGGAACATCGGCCAGTTTGCGCCAATAACCGGGGAGACAGCCTCATCCGCATTGACAAGCGTAAAGGTACTGCTCTCGGACCAGGTATGCTGCCCGTCATCCGTGACGTTCACTTCAATCGTATGCTCGCCGAGCTTTTCTTTGCCTGCTTTCCACTGCGCCGCCCACGTCATTTCACCGCTATTGCTAAGCGAATGCCATG
Source organism: Paenibacillus solisilvae (assembly GCF_042656405.1). NCBI lineage: Bacteria > Bacillati > Bacillota > Bacilli > Caryophanales > Paenibacillaceae > Paenibacillus > Paenibacillus solisilvae. The sequence goes on from NZ_JBHSOW010000024.1 coordinate 29,816, forward strand.
CTCCGCCGTCAATCCGGTAACTCGCTTTCGTCACGCTGCTCGTTGAGTTGTACGCATTGACCTGTAATTGAATGTTACCCTGCGGCACTTTACTGCCCGGAGCAGGATTGACGATGACCAGTCTTTTCTCGACGCCGTACATTTTGTACGAATGACTTTCTTTCCCGCCTTTAAAGGAAATGACGCGGAAGCCGTTTGGCGTCTGGTCGATGGTGTAGGAGCTGGAATTGGTAACGACATGATCCGCCGATTTGATCGTATCTGTCGCCACATCGTTCACATGCGTGTGACCCATCAGCACGAGGCGGGTATTATACTGCCCAAGCAGATCAATATACTTCTGCGCTTCCGCCGCATCCGGCGTTTGCGGGTTGTTGAACGGCCGATGCGTGATGACGACGATTTCCTTTTTCTTGCCGGTTTGCTCCAGATCGGCCTTCAGCCATGTCATTTGGTCCGCTTCGCGCATGCCCATATTATTTTCCAGGACAATAAAATGTCTATCGCCGTAATCATATGAATACCATTCCGGTCCTAAGTAAGTACGGTAGCGGTCGATTCGTGCCGCGAAGTCAGCTCCACCGGTAAAATCGTGGTTGCCCACGGCGGGATATACCGGATGGATGGAAGTAGACGTACTTGCCAAAAAGTCGTTGAACTCGGCGTCCGACGCACCGTTCGTAATGTCTCCGCTGATGGTGATAAACGCGGGCGCCCCGGTCAGCTCGTTCAGCTGTGCCAATTGGCCCGTGAATCGTTCCCGGTTGTTGGTCGTTCCGGCTTGCACATGTACGTCGGCAATCCCGGCAAACTCAAAATTCGGATTTTTCGACTCAGGCGCCGGCTGCAGCGCGAAATTGGTCTCGCGGCTCTCATTGGGCTCAAGCTTACCTAGATTTTGATAAAATTGCGGAATTTTATATTCATTCGTCTGGACCCTGTATCCGCTCGGCACGGTAACGAACGCGATGTCCGTTACCCGTCTGTTCGTATTTACCGACAACGTATATTTGCCTTGCGAATCCGTCAGAACAATCGATGCGCCGTCAGATACGCGGACTCCCTTGAGCCCCTGCTCGTTGTTGTCTTGTACACCGTTCCCGTTCTTATCAGCGAAAACGATCCCGCTAACCGTCGCTTCCGTCGCTTCCGCCATAACGGGCTTAATGACGGCGGCAAGCGCCAATCCGGCCATCGCGATGCTTGTTATGACTTGAACTTTTTTCTTGCTTCGTTTCAATTTCCGTTCGAAAGACAAATTATGTTCCTCCCTCATCATTTCCGATATTTGCTTTGATCTCCCACGTTTCTGTACTCTTCTTGAACTCATCTTTGGAGCCACGTCCGATGGCATCCCCCCTTCCAAAAACTCAAACCGAAGATTAAACTAAGCCATCATCCGCTCCACATACCAGAAAATGCCGAAGGCGAACACAGATGCGATCGCGGTCATTTGCACCGGTCTCGCCCAATTGTACTTGCGGATATAAAGCAGTACCGGGAACAGCAGGGAGATAATCAATAACTGTCCCAACTCTACACCGATATTGAAAGCAGCCAGCGACAGCAGCGAGCTTGCTTTAATGGTGCCCGTCATCTCCAGCGCGCCGGCGAACCCGATCCCGTGCACGAGACCGAAGCCAAACACGACGAATGGGCGAGCTTTGCTGTCGTTAAGGAAGAACGCTTCTATAGCCACGTATGAGATGCTCAGCGCAATTAACGGTTCGATGATTTCCGCCGGTACGGTTAAAACCTGGAATGCGGTCAATCCAAGCGTTACACTGTGAGCCAGTGTGAAAATCGTCGCAACCTTTAACACCGACCGGAAGTTCCTCGACGTCAGCACCAGCGCAGCAACGAACAAAATATGATCAAATCCGATCATAATATGATGGAAGCCCAGTTGAATAAACCGCCAAGCTTGTCCGATAAACCAGGTTTTGCCCAGTTCCATCTCCCTGTCGCTGCTGTTAAAGACGAACTGCCCTTCCTTGCCTTCCCACTCGTAAGCAGTAATATTGCGATGCATGGAATCATTATCATCGAAGAAGATCTCGTAAGCGATTTCAATTCCCTTGGCATTCGACGCATTCGGATAGCTGAGGCTCAGGTCGGCGTAATAGCGCCCCAGTTTAGAAATCACCTTCGTTTCGACAAGCGCCCCGTCTACTGCTTCTCCGTTAATATAGATCCGAAGATGGGAGTTAATATAGTCGGTAACTTCCTTCTTGTGCTCATCCAGCAGCCGGATCAGCTCGCTCTCTGCTGCATCCGGACGTGCATCCAGCATCACGACACGCCCAAATTCGAAATAATCGAGCATCAGTTCATAGTGAAGCTTACCCGGTATGGCGGAGATTCTTGAGAAGCCCTCGCTGTTATCCGTATGCGCCCACACCTGTGATGCGGGGGTCAAAACAATGAATAGAAAAAACATGACGATCGAAGACAAGAACCATTTCGCGCGCAATTTTGACGGCCTCCACTCGGTGTTTGACTTTCGTTCTGAACGGACTTAATTCTGTGGCAGTTTTGTTTGCGGAAGAATAAGCCCAAGTTAAAGTCTGGTAAACCCGGAAATTCGGTACTATAGTCCTTCATCGTTCTCGACAACCGACATAAGGAGACCGGTAATAAAAAAGAGAATGCCCCAAAGCAGATCGACTGCTGCTGCGGGTACACCCTCTTCGAAATTTCCTTATCGAAAACATTCAATTACATTTATTTCAAAATTAATCCTGCCTCTTCCTACTATTTCTTATCCTTAATGCTTAATGGGGGCATCCCTCCCTTTTCTCTTGACCATATAAACAAGCCATAAGAAGAGCGGCAGCACCACGATTATCCCTTCATCAGCTATACCTTTGATATACATGAAAGATACGCTTGTATGGGGTAAACGTTCCTATTTGCCTGGTTTCCATCCAAAGACGCGGGTCACGAATGCGCCTGCGGATAAGGGCCGTATCGGTCCGAAGGTTCTCTGTAAACCCTTCCATCGGTCCGCGCACAACGGTATGGGATTGGGGCTCCCCCACATTTCGCTCCTTGAAGGAGCAGCTGGGAGTCAACCAGACCATCGATATAAATCGTAACGGCAGGCCATGTCTGCATGCACTGGATTTTTTTGAAAACTAAATCATCGCTGTCTCCAAGCTCCCTCTGGATTGCTTGTTGATATAATATGATACATGTAATAGGAATATATACCAATTAATCATTTGATCCCGCTGATCACGGTAGGATAAAAATATCAATTAAAGTCTGTTCATTTTAATGAGAATTGTGTAATAAAGAGTACATACTTATAGCCTTAGTTTGCGAAGCTATCTATTGGCTTCGAGAACTAAGGCTTTAATTTGAGACATGACCAATTACATGATTTGCCTTCAAAAGCTGTTGGACATGGGTAATTAGACCGATGTCCAGACGGATTTGGGACTGTACCTGCACAGACAGGTATGTTATTTTTGAAATACTTTTGTGAACCGGGGTTCATAAATACAACTTTGAGGAGGCTGCAGATGTCCATTTTACGAAAGTGCTCCGTCGCCGCGTTGCTTGCTGCTGTTTTAGGATCGGTACCCGCAATTGAACCGGTTCAGGCGTCAACCGATCTATCGGCTCCATATAATGATGAATTCGGCCATTATCATACCGTATTCAAGAAAGGGCCGCTCATTCCCAATCTAGATCAGAAGTACGTCCCCCAAGGAATATCCTATTGGCCATCCAAAAACTGGATTCTTATCGCTTATTATTATCATGATAAGAACAGTCCTACTACTGTTAAAGACAGCATCATTGCCGTCATCGACCGGGCGACCGGCAATCATGTGAAAAACATTTATTTAAACGACGACAAGACAAGCGGCGCCATTCATCATGCCGGCCATGTCGGAGGATTGGCGGTCAGCAGCAATTATTTGTGGGTGTCATCAACAGCCAAAGCTGCAGATAGCAGCTTCAACACGTTCCGCTACAAATTGTCCGATGTCGCCGCTGCAGGCAATAACAGTGGTCTTAAGCTCGATAAAGGCTACAACTTAAGTTCGGCTTCTTATTCGTATTATGCGGACGGGGATTTGTGGGTCGGAAAATTCGACGATACGGCCGAATCTACCTTGTACCGATACAATTTGGACAGTGCGGAGAACGTATTGGCAAGTCCAATCGATTCCTATTCGACGCCGCAGCAAGTCCAAGGTGTCGCCATTACGGACAATTACATCATTTACAGCCAATCGCTTGGCCGCAATAAGCCAAGTTATCTGCGTATCTACAACAAAGCAAAGCCGAGTAACCTGCAGGATTCCATGACCATCCCGAATATGTCGGAAGGCTTAATGGTCATCAACGGCTCGCTGTATATAAACTTTGAATCCGGTGCGGATTATTACAGCGACGGCAGCTATGTGAAGAAAACGATTACCTATGGCAAGCTGGGCTTCATCATTCCGGATTATTGGAAGAAAATTTATGGCAGTGAAGCTTTGTACGCGCCAAACGAAGGCTACATGCGTACCTGGACGGAATCTGACGCTTCGGACGATTTGCGCGTCGAGCTCGAAGGAATCAAATATTCGCCGGGTTCAGCCAGCACCATTGCGACGTCCGCCTTGCTTCCGTCGATCTCCATGGACGGGGATGATTTCCTGGATAATGATTCTTGGAACTACACGTATACCAATTTCCCTAACCCTGAATTCGATAATTTTGATCAGGGCGGCGACGGCATCGATAATGACAATGTCGTACAAGTAACAGCGCGCGGGTCGGTTAAAGCGAATTACAGTTACCGTTTCGGCTCTTCTTTTGAACCGCAAAACACCAGCCAATCGGGCGAGATCCGTTTCTATTCCTCCATGTCGGATTGGAACGGCAAAAACATGATTCCGAAGCAAACCGATTACTTAGGAAAAGTCCCCTGGAAGTACGGTCTGAATAAATAAGTTAGCTGGCAATCAGCTGGGCAGATAAGGAGTGAATCGTTATCCGATACCGAAGAGAGACTTGTTATGGGGCTTGTATTTCGCTCCTCCTTATTGCCCTGCTGTCTGGCAGTGCCGGCCGCCCGGAAGCGGGCGGGACGAGCATTGGAGAACAGGGAAACAGCCGGCCGGATATACTTGCAACTCTTCACGCGTTGGATCAGGAATATGTAGCGATCCAGTCTTCGAACAATGAAATCGATGTGAATCCCGCATCAAAGAGCAACTATCAGAGCACCGCGCAGCTTCAGGCTTACAAGCATACGACCGAAACTCTTCCTGTGACCATTACCATGGAGCAAGCCCTATCCCTGAATGAATTTGAGGCATTCGTAAGCCGGTATGGGGTGATGGTCGAAGGTTATCAGCTCCGCCAATTGGAACAGCTCCCGGACGGAACCTACGATCGGATTACCTTGATGGCTTCTCCGAAGCGGGGGAAATTAATCCCCGAAGGATTGTCGGAGCTCCGGGAGTCGCCGAACTTTATCGGCGTGATCGCCATTTATGGCAATTTGCCCGGACAAGCCTATGAGCGGACCAGCAACGATAAGAACGTGTTCACAGCGGATATTACCGCACAACTATTGAAAGAAGAGTTACAGGGCAACCGGCAGATTGAAGACATGGTAAGCAGCAGGAAAGTCACGATTGATGTCAATGTTCCCAATTTGTACTGGGAGCTCGAAGATGCAGGGATCGTTCAATATGACGAAGCGATTAACTAGAACTTTCATGCCTTCCTATCGGGCTATTATTCTAACCGCTTCGCATCGTGATTTATTCACCAATATCTGTAAAGGGAGCATTCGTTTCACGACTCCTCAAAGAGGATTGGCCATGACATTCTCCTCTAAATGAAACAACCGCCGAGTATGGTTACCTCCGCGGTTGCTTCTTTATATGATCAAGTTCATTCCGCAAGACCACTAACAGAATTGATCGTCATAATCTTCATAATATGATCCTGCCCGCTAGTTGAATAAGGCAGCCAGTCTACGTAAGCCGACTGCCTTTTCCTTTTTCGCTCCCACTCTCGAGTCCCGATCGTTCAACTGCTCAATTGAAATCTAAGCGGTTCACATTTAGGATTATGCTAATCTTTCAATAACAATAGACGCACTTACAGTAGGAGTGCCTCCGCCAATAGCGTTTTGTAACACTAGATTACCCATATTATCGATTCTGTTTAATGTTAAGGTACCACCTGCTGTTAATTCAGTAACGACTTGACCCTGGTAAGGATTATTTCCTGCTCCTGAGCCGTAATTGCTGCAAGGGACCAGTGCGGCTGGAGCAAATCCAGCAGGGTCGAAGAACAATCCAAAGGCGCTATTTCCTGGAGTAGGAAATACCTCCCAACTGATATTGTAAATGCCAGTCTGATTAATGACAATAGTTGTCGGCGGGTTAAATGTAAGAGCGGTACCATTGATCAGTGAACTGTTAAAGGTTACGGCTTCCCCTTGCCCGCCTGGGGCTGCAGCTTGCTCTACGTTCTGTTCTTCTGTGCTGCAAAGAAATGCAAAATCGGCGACGCCAGCAGGTCCCTGTGGACCTTGCGGACCTTGCGGACCTTGTGGACCTTGTGGACCTTGTGGACCTTGTGGTCCAGGAGGACATGGGGGACATATACCTTGAGGACCCTGAGGACCTTGTGGACCCTGAGGACCTTGTGGTCCAGGAGGTCCCGGGGGACCTGAAAATCTACCCATTTGTGTGTGACACTCCTTTATACATTCTAAGTTTAAGGGCTTGATGACCACCATTTGGCATTTATACCTAAGGTGATACCACTCCCTTTTTGACTCAGAGTAAGTTTATTCCGGGTGGTGAGATTCAGTGCAAACAACTATGGTAAAAAATAAATTCGATTCGATTGTATTGTTGTCCATGCATTTCTATTTTTAGTTTCATATCCTATCATTATGACTCTCTTTATTAAAATAATGGAGGCAAGTGATGAACAATAATCACGGTTTTGTAGGTATTCTGGTTGCAAACCGTAATCAAAGGAAGTATGTCCTTCAACAATATCTTCAAACTAATAAGACCAATATGAAATTATTCTGTTTTACTCCACATTCTATAAACTGGAAGAATAAGAGTATAGTCGGACTTCATCGTTCAAACCGAAAATGGGCGCTAAGTAAATTTCCTTTCCCCCAAGTTGTCTATAACCGCTGTTACGATACCCATCAAGAGTTGATTGAACGTTTGGAGACATTAATCGGTAAAGATAAGTGCTTCAATCGTATTAACCAGTTCAATAAACATGAAGTCCATACGAATTTAAGCAGATGGCTTTTTGACTATTTACCGGTAACCGTTCCCTTCGATAAAGAGAACGCACTTCATTTGCTAGAGGTTCATAAAGTCCTCTATTTTAAACCTGTCTACGGACATAAAGGGAAAGGCGTTTATCGTGTGGAGATGAAGAATTCAGGGGAAATCCACATTGGCCTCTATTATTTCGCACCTAAAATCATTTTAAAAGACTCCAAACCATTTGATGAGACTATTCAAAAGCTAATCGGCTCCACTCCCTATATCATCCAAAAAGGAGTTCATATACGGCAATTGAACAATAAAATTTTCGATATCCGAGCGCTTGTACAAAAAAATGATAAAGGCTTATGGTCTGTCACGAATGTCGTCAGCCGGATTGCCCATAAAGGCAGTTACAATACCAGTATCTGTGAAAAGGCTTGTTTATCCGTAGAAGTTCTCAAACGTTTGTACCCGCCTGACAAGGTGAATGCTATCATTCAATCGATTTACAACTTAAGTTTAAGATCCGCAGAAATAATGGAAGAAAATAAAATCCACCATTTAGGCGAGTTTAGTGTAGATTTTGCGTTGGACAACGACGATCATATTTGGATCATTGAACTAAATGGAAAACCACAAAAAGATCTGTATGATAGAATTCGCAATCAATTTGCCGTGTATAAGCGACCGATACAATATGCTCAATATTTGCACACACACACTGATCCATACCGATGATTCAGTATATGGGTTGAGGCTTGGCATGGTTACATTCCATTATATTCCAGTTGAAAGACCCCACTACATGGGTTTAACATGTAAATCCCATTGATGCATTAAAGTCACTTGTCCATTTAAAGCACAAAACGACCTCATCGCTTTGGATGCGAACAGAGGCCGTTTATTTGCTATTGTTCCATTTGGGAAGACCCTTATTGAGGAAATGTATGTTTCACCGGCGCGGCTTCCATCCGGTTTCGCTTAGCCTGCTTCCCTGTCGTACCGATAAGCCAATGCCCGAAAGACAGCTTGCTTAGCAGCTTTGCAAGGGCAATCGAACCGGCTGCCGTTGCTATAAAGGTAAGAGCAGCAGCCGGCAAATGATAGCCGGTGAGCACAAGCGGCCTCGTAATGGAACTAATAAGCATCAGTACAAAGGCATGAGCAAGAAATCCGCCGAAGGAATAAGTGCCGATAAAGTGCATCACCTTGCGCGCCGCTCCCCCCTTCTTCTGCACAACCAATACAATACCGTACAGCACAAGAAGCTGGAACACGATAAGAACGAAGGTCAACGGCCTCAAATATCCGGCAAAGTTGAGGTTCATTTGTTCCGTGGAATAGTTAAGGAACTCATGGCCTTGCCAGATGTATAGGGCAATGAATGCAAATCCGAACCCTATGAATCCATTTTCTACAAAACGCCGCCACCGCTGAAGCCCGAAAGCGCAAACCGCGCCAAGCAGGAAGTAGAAGAAGTAAAAAACAAAATAGTACGTCCGGTAAGACAGTACGTCAGCCCAGAAGCCGCCCCATTCAGCCGCCCAGTCCGGCATCCGGTAACTGGATAACCACATCAGGATACCGTACAATGCACCCAATACGGCAACAATCAGAAACACACTGCGGAAGGACGCCCCTCCCGGCATCTCTTGAAGCTTTCGGCGCACCTTATTGACTGCGAATGCAAAGAGCGGGAACAACAGATAGTATTGAAAAATCATCAGAATAAACCACAGATGATAACCGTTTGTCGGCTGGAACAACTGATGGAGCAGCGTCCTCGGCCAGTCTGCCGGATTACCCAATTGACCGAATGAAATCAACTGTACGGCGATCCAATAAATCACTGTCCAGCATAAGAACGGTAAGTAAATGGCAGTCAGCTTATTTCGAACAAATGGCCAATAGGCCAGTTTGCCGCTGTTGTTGTTGTAAAACAGCAGCAAGCCGGAAAGAAACACAAATGTCGGCGTCCCGAAGCGAGTGAAGTCAAACAGCATCGCAAGCATAATGGCATCAGGCTGCAAAATATCAGCCCGGTAAATATATTCAGCTATGCAGTGCTGCAGGGTAATGGCGAGAAACGCAAACGCCCTCAATAGGGTTACTTCCTCTATCCGTTCTTTCTTTTTTGCCGGGAGCAAGTCGGTCTTCAGCCCAATCTGCGGGCCGGACAACGCCCCGGCTCGTTGCGGCAAGCTCATCACGATCTCCTCATTTCTAACCTTTTTAACATTAGTAAAGATTCTATCCCATCAGTGTTAGTAGAAGATTAAAAAAAAGGATATTCCAAAAATTACCTTTTGCTGCTAATAGTTTTAGGGATGACCATTTGCACAATTGGATATATCTAAGGAATGGCTGTCTTGTCTATAACAAAAAAGCCGCGATTTACGCGACTTAAAGTAGGACCAATTTTTTGACTTCCTAGTCAATCAAACGATGCTGATACCATTTTTTCCCATAAAAACGCCACAGGAAGATGGTACCGCGCACTCCCCATTCACAATTCATAGCTAGCCAGACGCCAATGATTCCAAAGTGCAGAACAATACCCAAAATATAACCAAGCACAATCCGGAACAACCACATAGACAGCAAAGCAATGATGGATGTGAATTTCGAGTCGCCCGATGCCCGAAGCGCTGATGGCATAATAAAACTGATCGACCATAGCGGTATTTGAGCAATAATATTGATCAGCACAATCGTGAAAATGTCATCCACAATATCCGCTGGGGGATGAAACAGACCGACAAGCGGATGGAACAGGGGGATAATGATCAGACCCATCAATATAAAGGAAAAGGACGACAGCCAGAGAAACGACTTCGTGAATTTTTTGGCATCATCAACATTACGCCTCCCCATACTTTGACCGACCACCGTAATTAGCGTAAGGGCCAGGGCATTAGAGGGGATTTGGGACAAGCTGGCGAAAGAAGAGCTAATGGCATTGGTTGCTATAGCATATGTACCAAGGCTGACAATGAACATCTGGGTAATAATTTTCCCGCCATTAAAAAACATCTGCTCCGCTGCAATCGGGAGACCAATGAACATGATCCTTTTGATCATGGGAAAATTTAGATGAAACATATCTCTTATTTGAACATGCAGATTCGTATCCATTTTCATTAAAAAGAAAATGGCAAAGGCTGCAGCGAGATACCTGGAAACATTCACAGCAATAACCATACCATGTACGCCCATGTGTAAAAAGTTGATAAATAGAATGTTTAATAGAACGTAGGTTAAATTCATGAGCAAGGATAGAACAAGCGACGCTCTGGTCTTCCCGATCCCTCTCATCGCGCCGCAAACTGCCTCCACAATCGCAATTCCAACGTAAGACATACTGCTTCCGATCAGATAAACTTTTGCCTTGGCTAATAGCTCCGGCGAGGCCGATCCAAACAGAATATTCAATGCCGGTTGATGGAACACAAACACAAACAAACTGATACAGAGTGCGAACAAGAATACCGAGGAAACGGAGCTGGACGCAGCTTTGGAAACCATCAGGTTATTACCGCTTCCTTTATATTGCGCGACCACAATCGTTGCCCCGGTCGACACGGCAATAAAGACACTGATAAGAAATATATTAAGCGAATCAATCATGTTGACTGCGCTGACCGCTACTACACCAGAGGAGCTGATCATCGCGGTGTTCACCAGACTTAGAGAAACTAGAAAAGCCTGATCGATCAGAATGGGGATAAATAGGGAAATAATTTGCCGATAATCAATTGATTCTCCAGAAAGATACTTGTCAAAAAAGCTTTGCTTCCAAGCTCTTAAATGGGGTTGAATCACATCATCACATTCTTTTTTGTCGTATTTTTAAAAAACTCTTCAAATCGAAGAGCTTGCTTAACGCCATTCATCTTGACCGCTTATGTTTATTCCTGATGCTATCACCGAGGATAGAGCCTGTCAATTCTTTTTGCCTGCGAAACGGACCTGACAAAACACAAAATATACTTGCTATGCTGCTCGCGAAAGTAAAAAAACAGCCCTTCTCTGAAATAGAGAAAGGCTGTATTTTATTTATTATTGACCGTCAATTCGGTCGTCATAATCTTCCCATCTTTTCGAATACGCTTTATTCGTAATCCAAAATATCATCCATGACAAAATGACGATGATGATAGCCGCACTAATCCAAACGCCTGCCGGTACTTGCATCTGCTTCTCCTCCTTGGTGGAATCGACAGCTCACGAGATCATTTAAGCTTGAAGCTAACAATGTCTTTCTTCGTTTCGTTGACGACCAATTGAAAAATGTCAGGTCTGTTATAATGCCCCACCACATCAAAATCGTAACGGCTTTGCATGACAAGCGACATATCCAGATCCGCATAAATAATCCCTTCTTGGTCATATAACGGCTGTTCAACATATTCGCCCAGCGGCCCAACGATCGCACTGCCTCCCCTGCATAATACATCTGCATCTTGCTCGATATCAAGGTAGCCGGCCAGATCAACCGGATAAGTCGATTTCGTTACAAACTGGTTACTGGAAAGCACATAGCATCGACCCTCACAAGCAATATGCTGAAGAGTTGCCTGCCAAGTATCGCGGGCATCAGCCGTGGGCGTAATTAGAATGTCGATTCCTTTAGCATACATAGCTGTTCTGGCAAGCGGCATATAATTTTCCCAGCATATGAGTCCGCCTATACGTCCAAATGGGGTATCGATGACAGTAAGCGTGCTGCCGTCTCCCTGTCCATACAAAAGCCGTTCAGAACCCGTAGGCATAAGCTTGCGATGCTTCCCCAGCACTTCTCCGTCCGGTCCAAGATATACAATCGAATTATACAAGGTTGAGCCGCTGAATTCCTGATCTCTTTCCACAACGCCTACTACAAGATACAATTCGTTTTCTTTCGCGATTTTGGCCAGCCGATTAGTATCCTCACCGGGAATGTCAATTGAGCTCTCCCAATACCTCTGCCAATCCTTGCGCCCTCCGCTTGTTCGGCTCCCGACACGAGTACCAAGAGTAAGACCTCTAGGGTATCCGGATAAGAACACTTCTGGAAATACAAGTAAATTAGCTTCTTGGAGACGAGCGTCAATCGAATAGCTTTCTATTTTCTGGAAGGCAGATTCCTTGTCAAAAAGGTTCGGAGCAGATTGCACGACAGCGACACGAACATGCTGTTTCTTCATGATTTTCTCCATCCATTCGTAACTAATGTATCCCCTTATTCATAACGTTTCATTTCGTTAAAGCCGCTTTATTCTTGTAATAACGTGAAAGCTCGATGATCATGGCCCCCATCCTTTCACTATCAGGCGTTAGGACCAGTCTTACTCCCTCTTCCTTTAATGCCTCAGCCGTTACTCTTCCTACCGCTGCCGCAACGACTCGACCATTGAAGTTTTTTATAATTTCCAAATAACAACCACTGTTTCTGGCATACAGAAAAAAATATCGAACCTGAACTGCGGTTGTGAAGCAGACCGCATCTGCTCTGCCTTCCATAATCTCCTGGCATAACTGACGCGACACCTCATCATCCGGAGCAACATGCTTATAAGGCAGGATCGCTCTGACTGCAGCCCCTCTCTGTTCAAAAAAGGCAACCAATGCTGGCATAGGCTCTCCATGCAGCTGGATCGTTACGCCTTGTCCTGCAAAATCAAAGGCTTGAAGCTCTCGAATAAGCCCTTGTGTCGTCCCATCATCATCAATGACAATCGGCTTAATACCTAATTGCTTCAACATGGCAAATGTTTTATATCCTCTTGCCGCAACTTTGGATTGCTTCACAATATTGAGCAGCCGGGTGTAAGCACCGGTTCGTTCTGCCTGATGAAGCAAGGCTTCGAGCCCCGTTCCCGTTGTGAAAATGATCCAATCAGTCCCGCTTTCAACCAGATGGTTCAGATCGCGCTCAACTTCCTCTTCCGCGGGCAGCAAGGTTCCTTGTTGAGGGCGAACAAGGGGATACCCGCCCTGTCTCTCAATAATTTCACTGAGTTCACTTAGTTTACGGGAACCCGTGATGACAATTCGTTTTCCCTCCAGTGCCTTGGCCATTACGGGTACTCCTTTCTAATTCGCGATGCTCCTGAACCGTTCTAAGCCGGCGCGGCGCCAATAGCTGCCGAAATCCTCGCCAAGCTCCCGCTCCTCAACAAACGATTCCAGTATAGGGCGTACCGTTGCCACCAGCTGATCAATCGGCACCGTTTCTTTAAACCGCTCGTTCAATGCTGTGCCAAGCGAACTGCCGCCGAGAAACACATCATATTTGCCGCTGGCACGACCGATGAAAGCAATGTTGGCGTTATATGGACGCGCACAGCCATTCGAACATCCGGTCATTCGAATCGTGATGGTCTCTTCCGCGAGATTAAGCTCTTCGAACAGCTTCTTGAAGTGCGGCATCAGCTCGGGCAAAGCCCTCTCCGACTCGGCAAGGGCAAGCCCGCAAGTGGGAAGCGATACACATGCCATCGTATTCTGCTCCACATTCGACAGCTCATTCGGAAGAGGTACACCAAAGGATCGCAGCTTATCTTCGATCGCATTTCGAAGGCCATTTGCAATGCCGCTCAGAATTATATTTTGCTGTGCGGTGAAGCGAACGGTTAATTGAAACTCCCGCACAATGTCGCGAAGTGCCGATTTCAGTTTTATGGTCTCCGTATCCTTAATACGACCATACGGAATGAACAGCCCCAGGTAACTGACTCCATCGCGTTCGCGGTGCCAGCCGAGATGATCGTTCCCGCTCTGCCAAGTAAGCTCCCGCGGAGGATCAAGCTCCCGGCCCAGTCTTTCCTCGACCTCTTGCTTGAACCATTCCAGTCCACGCCGGTCAATCAGATATTTCATGCGGGCAAATCGGCGGTTCGAGCGATCGCCGAAGTCCCGTTCCATGGTCACGATCGCAACGCAGGTATCCAGTATGGTATCGATTGCTTCATCTCTGGCCACATAACAAAGCGGGCTTGCAAGACGAGGATACGTTTCCTGATCAAGCGCCATCCGGCCCATTCCGCCGCCTACCAGCACCGTATATCCAACGATGTGCTGATTCTCGATATGCGCCACGAGACCGAGATCATTGTCGTAAACATCGATGCAGTTGTCCCCTTCTGGTACGATAGCAACTTTAAACTTGCGTGGAAGATATACATCTCCATATAACGGCTCTTCCGTCTCTCCTTCAGCGAGTTCAACGGGCTCGCCGTCCACCCAAATCTCATGGTACGCATTCGTCTTTGCGCTCAACCGATCGGACAAGGCAAGCAAATCATGGCGCATCTCCATGCGAAACGGCTCGTCGCCCGGTTCCGCGCAGCAGATCGTATTACGTCCAGAATCGCCGCAAGCTCCAAGCGTCGTAACAAGCGATTCATTGAGCGAACGGATTGTCCGTTTCAGGTTTCCCTTGAGAATTCCATGAAGCTGAAGCGTTTGACGTGTCGTGATGCGCATATTTTTATAATCCGTATACTCGTCCGCCAGCCGATCAAATACCAGGTATTGTTCAGGTTTTAGCAATCCGCCTGGAATGCGGGCGCGAATCATCATGCTGTAATGCTTTTCCTTGCCTTCTTTCTTGAGCTTTGCCCTCAGATCACGGTCGTCCTGCTGATAAACGCCGTGGAATTTGAGCAGCTGCACATTCTCTTCCGAGAAATGGGGTTGGCCGTCTTGAAGGTCCTCTTTAATCGTTCCTCGCAGGTGACGGCTCTGCCGCTTTATGATCTCAATCTTGGATAATTTCTCATCGCCTGTCGTTGTCAAAGACTTCACTCCTCACTCCATTCCGATATGTCTACAATGGTAATAGAAAAAACATTAAAACAAACCATCCAATAGCGGTTTATTTACACCCATCCAATCTGAATTTCACCATTCTACATCAGACAGCGCTTCCCAGCCGGAGGTATCCTTCCCATCCATTTTTTTGTTACGTGGACCATCCATGTTCAATAGATTGAAATTCATTTGTCATTTTTACGTTGAAAAATGGGGCATCTTATGTCAAATCAGGTGGTATGATAAAATGACAAATGACAGTTATGATTCATTCTATAAATAAACGGAAGCAGGTCATAAAATTGTGGAAACCTGATCGTCAAAGCAGCCAACCTCTGTATCAACAAATAGCCGACGATCTCGAACGGAGAATATCTTATGGCGAATTCCCGCCGGGCAGCGTGCTTCCTTCCGAACGAAAATTGGCGGAGCAATTGGAAGTGAACCGCAGTACAGTGGTTCTTGCCTATGCAGAGCTTCGTGTGCTGGGGATTATTGAAAGCCAATCGGGAAGCGGAACGCGAGTAAGTAAATATAAATGGGGGGCAACGCCGAAGCATACTCCTAATTGGCATCGGTATGCAGAAGGCGGAAGTTTCCTGCCGAACCTGCCCTTTTTGCGCCGTGTCCGGGAAGCTCTAGGGCAAAATCAAACCTTGATTGATTTCGCAAGCGGCGAACTGGCTGCGGATCTATCTCCTGTCGAGGAGATCAACATGCTTATGAACGAAAATCATTACACAGAATATCTGGGATATGACAATCCTCAAGGTTTTTTGCCGCTCAGACAAGCGCTGGTCACCTATTTAGATCAATATCGGGATATCCAAACCTTAGACTCATCGATTCTCATCACTTCCGGCTCCCAGCAATCCTTGTATTTGATTACCCAATGTTTGCTGTCTCCCGGAGATGCGGTTGCCATTGAAGATCCTTCTTATTGCTACTCTTTGCCCATGTTTCAATCGGCCGGGCTTCGACTGTTTCGTCTTCCTGTAGATCATAAAGGAGTCCGGCCCGAAGATATTCGTTCCCTTTTCAAAAAACACCGCATCAAGATGGTATTTATCAATCCCAATTTTCAAAACCCGACTGGCGCGGTGCTTGATCATGAACGAAGAATCCAACTGCTGGATGTCGCGAGTGAGCTGGGACTGCCGATAGTAGAAGACGATCCTTTTAGCCTGACAGCCTATAAGGGAACACCTCCTCCTCCGCTCAAATCCATGGATTCGATCGGCTCGGTCCTCTATATCGGTTCTTTCTCCAAAATCGCAGCGTCCGGGCTGCGTATCGGATGGATGGTCGCTCCTCATTCGGTTATCGAGCGGCTGGCGGATGCCAGGCAGCAGATGGATTTTGGACTTAGTGTTGTCCCGCAAAGGGTTGCCGAACAGTTTTTGAAATCTCCTTATTTCCTTCCTCATATGGAACGTTTGCGCATGCATCTGCTTTATAAACGGGACTTGCTTATCGAAGCCTTACAAAAAGAACTGCCGGACTTGGTGACATTTACAATTCCGCAAGGTGGTTTGCACTTATGGTGCAAAATTATACCCCAGGTAAATGACAGTAAGCTGCTTGAGGAAGCGATCCGGAGGGGAGTTATCTTCGTACCGGGCAGTGTTTACGGATCGGATTCAGGTTATATGCGATTTACGTATGCAAGACCCAAAGCAGATGACATTGGACCGGGCATATCGAAATTTGCGGCAGCACTTCGAAGCGTACTTTGTTAAACAAGCCTCTATCCAAAGAGGGTTGTCCCATCCCTCATTCCTTTCATGATGGATGGGACAACCCTTTATCGGCAGCCTATTGTTATTGTACTATCATGCCCATTCGTCAAGCTTCAAATTTATACGCTGCATTGGTGGCGAATTGAGTATACATCGGTTGGATTATTGGTCTACTTTTCGATTGCAAAAGCACTGTATCCGCGTATTTTGCGTCCTGTAAAAAGATGGCTTCACCCGCTGTTCCTGTACTTATGCACGGCTCCTTTGCTTGGGACACTTCATATTATCCCGCTGATGCTCTTCCTGAACCGATATTATCATCCCGGCTGGTTTAGTGACCGCGCTCATGATACGACTGCCTTTTCGTCCATTTATTATTTGAGCGGCACATTCGCCGTCGTTACTGCCGTTAAGCTTCGATGGAAGCACTTCGTCCCGATAGCTAAAAAAGCCCGCGATTTACGCGGACTTCATTCATAGTGCTTTAATTAGTGCTTTAATTAGTGCTTGAATTAGTGCGTTTATTGGGGATTTTATTGATGCAGTAATTGATGCAGTAGGCTTGTGTTCAAACTGAAAGGGTTAAAGGCCGGAAATGCTCCGCATAAAAAACCCGACCTCGTTCGGCCGGGTTGCGATAATAGCATATGCATAATAGGACGATAACAGTCTGAGTGCAGAACAGCTGAGCTAATGCCCGCGTGCCTTACGTTTCATCAACCGCTCGCGACATTAGGCTTCATCTGACTCCGCCATGTTCAGTTCGGCACTACCTCACCGAGCCACGCATTCTGCTCCAGCAGCCTCCGTTGAAGCTCCGTGACTGATAGTTCCCGTGATGTAGCAGATGATTGCAGCGCAAGAGCCGCTGCCGTACCGGAAGCTTCGCCCATTGCGAAGCAATTCGGCATCACCCGCAGAGATCCCTGAACGGCACGATCGGCGGAAGCGGCACGTCCCGGGACCCATAAATTATCAATCCCTATTGGAAGAAGCACCCGGTAAGGCACGCCATGGGATTGTCCCGGCGCCAAATGCTTAAAGGTCATCGTTCCTTTGCTGTCGGCCATATGAATATCGATAAAATAGGCATTGCGTGCAATGTTATCCTCGAATGAACGAGCTTGTATGAAGTCTTCGGCCGTGAGCGTATAATCGCCCTGAATCCGCCGTGTTTCCCTGATGCCTACCTGCTCGCCTGTAGCGACCACATGCGCCTTCTCGAATCCGCCGACATAGGCCCGAAGAAACTGCACCTGGCGCTCCACCAGTCTGCGGCCTTCGATTGCTCCTCGAGTCAGATCCTCCGCGCTTGTCCCGTCGATGCCGAAGATATGTCCGAAATTGACGCCGACCAAATAATCATTCACCCAAGCAAATCCCGATACCGATTTCCGTCCTTCCGGCAGAGCGCCGTCCGCTATCGCACGCGCGACCGTTTGATTGAGCTGGCTTGAATCGCCGGATTCCCTCAGGTAGCGGTCGAACTTAGCGCGATCGACATTCGCGAGCAGGTAGCACATGCTGCCTGGCTGCAGCTCACCCTGCCCCCCGCCTTTCTGGAACGGAACACCGGCCTTTGCCGCAATATCAGCGTCACCCGTCGCATCAATGGCATAGCGGCAGCGCACGAGAGAGCGGCCGGATTTATTAACAATAATCATACCCTCGATTTGACGCCGATCTTCCGACAGCAGTACATCATAAACAAATGTATGGAAAAGCAAAGACGCTCCGCTCTCAATCAGCGCATCATCGTACACACGCTTGAGCGTTTCGGGGTCAATCGGCACCCAATCCAGCGCATGGGCATGCCTATTGCGGTATTCCGGATTGCAAGCCAGCTTCATCTGTTCCATAAGCTTGAGGCCAATTCCGCGTACGACCGGCTTTTCTTTATCCGTAAAGGGACAAAAGGCGGGAACGAGCGCAACCGTTCCCATCCCTCCCAGAAATCCGCGCTGCTCAATCAGGAGCGTTCGCGCACCGTTCGAAGCAGCGCTAATCGCTGAAGCGATCCCTGCCGGCCCACCTCCAATTACAACAACATCCACGTCATGCGATACCGGAATCGACTCGGCCGGAATGGTAACTTCACCTCGGCTCATTGAAATTTCCTCCTTCATTGCAAGCCAGGCATTTGCGGGCCCGCATATTCTTTATGTTTCCAATGGGCATTCTGCCGCGTTCATTTCTAGTATAATTAATATACTCATCTTGGATAATGCTGTAAATAACAATCGAACTAAATCGCGCCAATGAACCATGGCCGTCTGACGCTGATTTTGTCTTTGCCGTTCATGTCAAGCCTAGTCAAAGAAGGATTTCATCCAATCAAAAAAAAGCCGCTGTTACCCGACTTTTATAGGTTTATGTGTTTGATTTTCACATTTAAGCTATGTTGGCTTTTTGATTCTGAATGGGCAGCTGAGCTTGATGACGATGATGGAGCAAGTAGTAGACGGCAACAGAAAGCAAAGTAATGAGTCCTGCGACAACATACATCATCCGGTAATCCGTGAAAGAAGCAATCAGTCCCATAAAATAGGAACCCAATCCATAGCCTAAGTCAAAGGACAAGAAAAACGTCCCTATAGCGGCCCCCCTGCGATGTCCCGAGGCCAGTTTCATGGCAAGCGTTTGAAAACAAGGCACGAGCGCCCCGTAACCGATCCCCATGATGACACCGGCGATCAGGATGACCGTACCGGAATGAGCTTGGCTTAACAATATCAGGCCTATGGCAAACAACAAGAGGCCAGGATAAGACAGCAAATGTTCATTATACTTATCGAATATTTTGCCGATGACAGGACGGAACAATACGATCATGACCGCAAAAGCAACAAAAAAATAACTCGTGACCTGGGATTGATGAATCTCTGCCGTAAATGAAGAGATAAAGCCGGATAATGAGCTGTAAGAAAAGGCCAGAACAAACCCTACCAACGAAATCGGCAGCGCCTTCGGTTCAATAAAGTCGCTCCAGCTCAAGCCCTTTTTTCTCTTGGCAGGCTCTAAATTCTGAACGGCTTCCGCAGTGCATGGTCTTTGCTGGGGCAACCGCATTCCGATCGTAAAGAGCAGAGAAAGTGCAGCAATGGCACATACCGCCAGCAGCAGGACATGGATATTCTTATCCCTCCATAGAAAAAGCCCGAGCGCAGGACCGACAACCATGGCAACGCTCATAAACATGCTGAAGTAACCCATTCCCTCACCCTGGCGTGAATCAGGGATCAGCGTAGATGCAACCGCGCTTGTCGCCGTCGAGGCTACCGCATAGCTCATTCCGTGAATAAGACGAATGACCATGAATAAGAAAATTCCCTTGGAGCCGAAATAACCTACACAGGCAATTAGAAAAATGACCATCCCGATAACAGCCATTTTCTTTTTCCCGAACCGATCTACCCACTGACCCGAGAAGGGCCTGATCAATACGCCTCCGATCACATAGATGGTAATGGTTAATCCCATCTGCTGCTGATCCCCGTTCAAACTATCTTTCACATATAACGGAAAAGCGGTCGCGAGAATATAAAAAGTGAGAAACATGAAAAAACTGCTCATACAAACAACAATAAAATTCTTCGTCCAGATTCTCTCTCTAATCAACAAACTCTCTCCATTCTCCTTAATAAATTTTCTGTATGTTTAAATAGTATAAGGTTGAAACTTTATTAAAAATAATACTTATTTTATGATTGAAACATCACATTAAAGTTATGTATGAAGAGAGGGCTTACCATGGAATTTCTCCAGCTCAAATATTTTCAGGCGGTTGCGCGCCTGGAGCACATCACAAAGGCAGCCAAAGCGTTAAATGTATCGCAGCCTTCGCTCAGCAACTCGATCCAGCGGTTAGAGAAAAAACTGGGAATTCCTTTATTCGAGCGTCAAGGCAGACATATCAAATTGAATGCATTCGGGAAAACCTATCTTCGACGGGTTGAGCAAG
Organism: Paenibacillus solisilvae; assembly: GCF_042656405.1. Taxonomy (NCBI): domain Bacteria; kingdom Bacillati; phylum Bacillota; class Bacilli; order Caryophanales; family Paenibacillaceae; genus Paenibacillus; species Paenibacillus solisilvae. Next base: position 50,575 of record NZ_JBHSOW010000024.1, read on the forward strand.
CTTTTCTGGAACTGGAGGAAGGAGAGCGGGAGCTCAAGGATATGGCAGGACTCGACCATGGAGTCATATCCATATCGGTGACGCTTCCGTATGTATTGCCAACTCTTCTGAAAGATTTTCTTACCGCCCATCCTCACGTGCGGGTCATACAGCGTCAATTGGGCTCTGCTTTAGAAATGAAAAACGACCTGGAGAACGCCGATATTGATTTCTGCATATCTACCACGCCGGTTACCGGGCCGGATATTGAGTGGCTGACGCTGGTGGAAGAGGAATTGTGTTTGACTGTGCCGAAGGGACACCGTTTTGCCTCCAAGAAGAGCATTCCATTAATTGAAGCGTCCAATGAACCTTTTATCTCCTTGTCCTCCAGATCTAATTTTCGGGAAATTACGGATGGGTTTTGCCGAAAAGCCGGTTTTGAACCCCATGTCGCTTTCGAGCTTGAAGAAGTCAGTGCCATACAAACATTGGTTGAAATGGGCCTCGGCATCACCTTTACCCTCCCCCTCTCACTGGGGGGGAGAGCCACAAATACGGAAACCGTTCAATTAAAAATAACGGAGCCGCTTTGTAATCGCACATTCGGGATTGCATGGAACAAAAAACATTATTTATCCCAGGCCGCCATTCATTTTCGCCAATTTGCCATAGCATTTTTCAGTAAATCTTAGGAACCCGAATTCGGCTCCGCTTACATGCACGGTTCAGCCGATTGCGCTTGCATTTCGCAGTATGAGGTCACCAGATCTTTCTGGTCGACCTCACTAATATTGTGGATGTCATTCAGCGGCAGCATAGCCAAGGGAAAACGTTATGTATTTCGATTTGAATACTCGTGAGGGGCTGTATCTGAAATTGTTCAATGAGGCGTACAGAGGTGGATTTTTGTTTCTTGTTTGTAAGAGTTATATCTGGATTTCATAATGCTGTCCTTAGGCGAACTCAAAATCACGCTCAACCCTCCTGCTGCAAACGCGCGAGCTCGCTGCTGATGCTTTTAATAATTCCATCGAACCACGGCTTGCCATGAGGCACCCATCTCCGGGCTGCCTGTGCGTACCAGGCGATTTGTAGAAAGTGGTATAATTGCACAATCCCTAGAGAGACATGCCGCGTCGGATCAATTCCCAATGAGATCAATAAAGTAGCGCAATCCAGCGCTACCGGTCCCCGAATAGGCCGCTGCCAGTCAAGGACGAGGTAACCCTTTGGCGTTACCAACACATTTTCAGCCTTAAGGTCTGCATGGACGTATCCTGACCGCGAGTGGATGGCGTTCTTCAACGATGGGGATTCACTCCATCGACTAAGGCAGTTTACCAGTTCGAGATCCACTTGATGAAAACTGCCCTCCCTGATTAAGGCGCGTATATCATCCAGGACTGATCTAATATAAGAGGCCCAACGCTCTTCTGTACAGATGTCCACCATGGCCGGCAGCTCTCCTTCGATCTCCGCGATCTGTTCAAGCAGATCGGAGGCAATCGCAATCGCCTCTGTCTCCTCTAGGTGATTGTCGTTCAATCGCGGCGCGTCGACCTCCTCCATTATCATCGCAGTAGTCGTTCCCTCTGCCTCGATTACGCGGGCTGACACCAAGAGCGCCGATCGGGCCCGGCCGTAAAAGTCAGCCTCAAGTGTTGGCGGGGCCTGCACCTTGTAGATGTAGCTGCTGCCACTTTCGGTTCGAATGCGTTGAACGCATGATAGCGGCCACTCGTGAATGGTGGTTCGCTCCGATACAAGGCTGCCAAGGAGCTCAGCCAGTTCGTCGTCGTCGTGCAGCAATAATTCGAATAGATGATGACGGTGCATATCTCATTTCACCTCTCTGGTTTAATTCAATTCCCTTACATCTTATAGTTAAAAGACTCAGCGGGCATAATTCTCACCTTTTCTTGGAATCATCCCCGGCCATATGAAGTAATTCTTGTTCAGGAGATACAATCCCTTTTTGGGATCTTATCATATAACGACAGCTTGTGGTTGACCGCCTCAAACGCTTGATTCAGCTCCATTTGCCGCCTAAGCAGCTCATGCTGATGAGCCTCCAGGATAATAAGCTTCTCTGACGGGAGCTTGTTTGATTTATATCGAAACCTATTTTTGATAAATGGAGTATTTTGCGCAGAAACTGAAGCAGAACTGTCTATGAAGTTAATAGACCCCATTCGACCCGGCGGCATAATCACAGGCAAATAGGGTCTTCATTGTTATTGGGGTATCGGTGCGCCCGACATTTCGTAGGCAGCCAGAATGGATTTAAGCAGTCCGGGAAACCGGTCTTCCAAATCCTCCGTACGAATGGAAAGAAAACGCTGCGTGCCAAGAGACCTAACGCGGACAATGCCCGCTTCCCTTAGGGTTCGCGAGTGGTGTGATAAGGTCGATTTCACGACGGGCACTTCGATATCCCCGCACGTGCGCTCCCCCGTTTTGTTCAGCTCACTCAGAATATATAATCGGATGGGATCGCTGAGAGCATATAGAACCGAGGATAATTGGATATCCGCCTTGTCCGGATGGAAGAGAATTTTCATTGGCCAACCCCCTTTAAATTTATTTATTTCCGTAATTGCATTTTACCACAGAGCATGTTATATTTCTATTGTTCGATAATAATGAAACTTTAAAACAACAAAAGGTGGTGAGTCAAATGTCAACGTCAGCGTCGGCCGCCGCACGCGGTTTCGAACAAACGTCCATTCGGGAAGGTCTGGTGACCGTCCTGTTAGGATTGTCGATCGTTTTGGTTATCATGAATACAATGATGTTTAATTTGGCGTTGCCAAGCGTGGCTCACGATTATGGCTTGTCGCCATCGACAACCTCTTGGATCGTTACGGGATATTCCATCGTCTTCGCGATCTCATCCATCACCTACAGCCGGTTATCCGATTTCGTTCCGATACGGCGGCTGTTTATTATCGCGCTTGTCTCGCTTAGCGCGGCGGCCATCGTCGGGTTGTTCAGTAACGGCTTCTTGCTGCTTCTGATCGTCCGCCTCGTACAAGCATCAGGAGCGGGTGCGATTCCAGCTCTATCGCTTGTGCTAATTACCAGGTACGTCCCGCTGGAGCGGCGCGGCAAAGCAATGGCGACGATTATGTCGGCTGCTTCGCTCGGGCTTGGCCTTGGACCCGTAGCAGGCGGGGCTATCGTCGAATTTATTGGCTGGCATTTTCTATTCGCGGTTACCGCCGTTACGATTCTGCTCGTTCCGCTGTTCGCGGCTCTTCTTCCTACGGAGAAGCCGGCCAAAGGCTCCTTCGACGCGTTGGGGGCGTTCTTCGTAGGTATCGGAACGACCGGCCTTTTACTGTTCTTAACGAATCAATCCGGGATTGCGCTGGCCGCAGGTCTGATCTCACTCATCCTGTTCGTCATTCGCATTCGCAGGGCGCGGGATCCCTTCGTTCAGCCCGTCCTGTTTCGCAACCGTGCCTACTTGATGCTGGGAGCCGTTGGGATCGCCGCCTATTTATGCAGCTTCGCTACATTGTTTCTGATGCCGCAAATCCTGGTTAATCTGTACGGCTTAAGCGCGATCTCTTCCGGTCTCGTCATTTTTCCCGGATCTTTGCTGGCTTTATTCCTATCGCGCAAAGTCGGTAAGATCATCGACCTGCAAGGCAATGCGGCGATCATCCGCTTTATTCCTTTGCTCGTTCTCGCGTCGGTGCTGCTGTTCGCTCTGCTTGCAGGTACGACCTATGTCGCCATCTTGTTTATTTATATGCTGCTGAGTGTAGGTTTCACGTTCTTATCCAGCAGCATCTCGAATGAGATGTCGCGCATTTTGAAACCTTCTCAGATCGGCTCCGGCCTTGGGCTGTTCCAGCTTCTCCAATTCTTCAGCGGGGCGTTCGGAGTTGCAGCTACCGCAAGCGCGTTATCTTGGCAGAAAGACCTGCCCCTGAAAGCTGCTTACAGCAATATCTATTGGGGACTGACGATTATCGTGCTCCTTTCGATAGGCTGCGCCTATCTCTATGGACGGCGAATGCCCCAAGTTGCAAAAAATTGATAAAAACGTGGGGCTATCCCAAAGGGTAGACCCAGATTCAAATCCATCATTCATTGAAGAGAACCTTAAACCCACTGTGGGTCTTAAGGTTCTCTTTTCGTATTGATGTGCACTCGTTCCTGGTACAGCTGAACAGACCGCCGACAATGTCGGCAGCCTGTTGTCATGGTTATAGCTGCTCATTACTCGTTATTTCGTTATTTATTCCAGCTGTCTTTCAACGGCACGATACGGTTAAATACAAGCCGGCCGGCTGTAGTTAATTTCTTATCCGCACAAAAATAGCCATGACGGAAAAATTGATATTTTTGTTCAGGACGTGCATGTTGAACGAAAGGCTCCAACAACCCATTCTTTACAATAATAAGCGAATCCGGATTGACCGCATCGATCCAATCCCCGTTGTCGTCATTCGGAAGCTTCTGCTCCAGCAGCAGCTTCTCATACAGATGAACGTCAGCCTTTACCGCATGCTCTGCCGAGACCCAATGAATCGTCCCCTTCACTTTACGTCCGGTAAATCCGGTGCCGCTCTTCGTGAGCGGGTCATAAGTGCAGCGCAGCTCCGTAATCTCCCCGGTATCCGGATTCTTGATTACTTCCTCGCACCGGATGAAATAGGCCCCCTTCAGTCTTACCTCGCCATTCAGACTGAGGCGGTGAAAGCCCTTAGGCGGCTGCTCCATAAAATCATCCCGTTCGATATAGATGGTTTTGGAAAAAGGAACCTCTCTCCTCCCGAGCGCTTCGTTCTCGCTGTTATTCTCGATCATCAGCAGCTCCGAGTCATTCCCTTGGTAGTTGGTAATGACGACTTTCAACGGATGCAAAACTGCCATGATGCTAATCGTTTTTGCTTTAAGATCCTGCCTGAGGGAATGATCCAGCATCGACATGTCTACCGTGCTTTGGGTCCGGATGCTGCCGATCTCCTCAATGAAGCTGCGGATGCTTTCCGGCGTGAAGCCCCTTCTTCTTAAGCCGCGGATCGTAGGAAGCCTGGGATCATCCCAGCCGTCTACGTAACCTCCCTCTGCCAGCTGCCTCAAAAACCGTTTGCTTGTCACAACCCCCGTTAAGCTCAACCGGCCGAATTCCCTTTGCTGCGGAGGCTCTGGGATATCAAGCTCTTTTAAGACCCATTCGTACAAGGGGCGGTGATCTTTGAATTCGATGGAGCATAAGGAATAGGTAATGCCCTCAATCGCATCTTGAATGGGATGAGCAAAATCGTACATCGGATAGATGCACCAGTCGTTTCCCGTTCTGTAGTGCTCTGCATGGATAATGCGATAAATAACAGGATCACGCAGATTTATGTTAGGCGAGCTCATATCAATTTTGGCACGGACAACCTTGGAGGAAGCCGGATAGCCGCCATTCTTCATTGTCGTAAAGAGCTCCAGATTCTCCTCTACGGATCGGTTTCTATACGGGCTGTTCCTGCCCGGCTCCGTCAAAGTCCCCCGATACTCCGTCATTTCCTCAGGAGTCAAATCACAGACAAAAGCTTTTCCCTGCTTGATTAAGGAGACTGCGGCGTTATATATTTCGTTCGAATAATCCGAGCCGTAGTAGATATGATTTCCCGGATCATACCCGAGCCACTTGATATCCTCGATAATCGCGTTCACATACTCGATATCCTCCTTAAGAGGATTCGTATCATCAAACCGTAAATGAAAATTTCCATTAAATCTTTGGGCGATTATATAATTCGTGTGTATGGCGTAGGCGCTTCCGATATGAAGATAACCGTTCGGCTCGGGAGGAAACCGCGTGCACATGTCCCTGCCAAATGCCTTCAATTGAAGCTCCTCACTAATTAACCTAAATAAAAAGTTTTCGCTGTAATGCTCCTTCTCGTTCCCCATTGACGACTCCTCCTAATGAATGCGATTAGTGGTTTCCCGGCACAAAAAAAACTTCACCTCCAAGACCTCATGTCTTGGGGACGAAATTTTCGCGGTACCACCCCAGCTTCATTAATATGTCGCCATATTAACCTCTTCAAGTACGGCTTTGCAGGGCAATGCTTATACTCTAGCCCGATAACGGGAGCTCCCGTCATACCATCCCCATCGAAGGTTCCGGCATGCTGCTCAGAGGCTTGGTTCGGAGAAAGGTTCTTTGCTCCTTTTCAGCTGCCGGAGCTCTCTGTGCAAGAACGTTTTCCCTTACTCTTCTCGTCATCGCGTTTGAATATTGCATATAGGATAACAATTATCCCCTTTTGTGTAAACAAATATTCTTATTTATGATATGAAACACAGCTTAAATCGTTGCATTTATTCCCTGAAGTTTCCCGAAATTTACAATCGTACCGTCTTCTGATCCGTTTTCACTAGGCCAATGACAGTATTAAAATGTCTCGGTAACAAACACCCAATCATCTATCACGATCTTTGCATAACTTACAGAGTACTCAACACGTGAGGAGGTGCATTGAATAAATGTCCGGTCATGTAGGCGGTGCTTTTACTAACGCTGGTACGATCCTGGTGCTATTCATATTATTGGTGATTGTAGCTTGTAGTTGCGGAGTATTTGGCGGTTACGGAGGCTACTAAATAAATGTCTGAATGTCCCACCATGCATTCAGGCTGCTAAAATTCCTCCAAAAACCCCACAGAAAAGGCTCATCCCATGGGCCTTTTCTGTGTTTTTCCCCTATCGGATATTGGGAATACGATTAGAATCGCCCAAGTCTTGTTCAACTTTGCATATCCGGAGCTGCATCCTTTATGCAAATTAATCTTTCCATTTGATCATGTTATGGCCGATCATATTGCTGCCATGGGCTTCAGGAGACACCATCTCAAAACCTTGCAAGCTTCGCTGCCCATTTTGTATGCGGTAATCGACCATCTGAATCGGAAAGTTCATGCGGTGAAAGTACAAAGACTCCTCCCCGCTCATCGGTTTTCCGTCACAAGCTTTCAAAGTCAGTTGAGCTTCTTCCATCGTAGATAAACTTACGGAAGTGGCAAATACGGAAGGTTCCCTAAAGATCCATTTTAGCCAAGGACGTACCAATTCTTCAGGCTTTACACCTGGCCATTTGAAGATGGCTCCTCTTGCAAAAGCGCCTACAGCGTAAACCCCAAGTCCATGCTCCCGGGCAAACTCGACCATAAATTGCTGACGGCGCAGGGAGTAGTTCCAGTACGGTGCAATGAAATCGATTTGCTCCCAGATTTGATATAAATATTCTTCAGATAATCTCCCGCCGGAAAGCATTCCCCACCCTACGGCATCCGCAAGGCCTTCACTTTTCAATCGCTGAAATCCTTCAAAAACCCAGTCCGGATATGGATGTTCAATATTCCCGGAGGCCGGTCCTTCAGGCCAGGTATTATGAAAGATCACCATACCCGCTTTCTCGCATCCGAGCTCATCGAGTATATATTTAAAATTGGTCACGATATCATCCGCGCTTTTTTCTTCCCGTTCATGCCATCCATGCCAAATGACAGGAAGCAGCTTCCCTTTAAGGCCCGTCCTCTTCAATATTTCACTGTAAATCTGTCTCTCGGAGGAAAATGTACAGTCAAAATGAGTTAACCCCTGCTCCGCTAAGTAGGAGACGACTTTAGCTGCTTCTTCAATGCTTGGTTTTGGTTTTCCCATAAAATCAATAAATCCATGGCCTCCAAGAACAATTGGCGCCGTTTCAACCGTTGTTGATCCGAGTTTTCTTTTGTCCAATTTTCATAACCTCCTTGTTTATATGCAGCCAACCATGGCTTATCCCCTCAGCACGCGTCTAATGAACGAAACATCCTCCGCACTCAGCGGCTGTCCGGCGCCTGAGGCATTGGATTCGACCTGACTCGCATTTTTGAACCCGGGAATGACGCAGGCATTCGAGGATTGCGCTAAAGGATACTGGATTGCAACCCGGACCAAATCCCGGACTTCACTGCCGAAGCGTTCCTTAACCGGCTGCAGTCTGCTTCGTATTTCCAGCAATCTTTCTTTCGTAAAAGCTTGATTTCCCGAACGAATATCTCCCTCACCGAATTGAGGCGGATGATCCGGATCAAATTTATCCAATAGGAGCCCCTGCGCCAGAGGCCCGAATAGAACAATCCCCAAATTTTGTTCGTCCGCCCATTGAAATAGATTGGTCTTCTCCTGATCAAACTGATTCCCAAACGCATTATAATGAAATTGCAGTACATCAGGACGCGTCACTGGGCATACACGCATGAAATCCCCGTAGCTATAAGCGGACTGGCCGATTACACGAACCTTTCCTTCCTTCTGCAGCTGACGCATCGTATCCGCCGCTTCTTCCAGGTATTGATCATCGGGTCCGAAATTCGTGTTGTGAAAATAATAGAGATCGATATAATCCGTTCCCAAATTCACGAGAGATTGTTCAAGCTGATGCCGGATATGTACAGGCTGCATCGCATTCGGTGCCGTACCTCGAAACCAACCAACTTTGGTTGCGATAACCGTCTGATCCCGAGGAACTTCTTTCAGAAATTTGCCGATTACTCGTTCCGAATGGCCGTCGCCATAAACATCAGCCGTATCAAAGTGGTTAATGCCAAGCTCAAAGGCCTGTCTCAAACCAGCGAGGGAGGCATTATCATCATTGCCAGACCACCCGACAGGACTTCCATCTCTCCACGAAGGTCCGCCTATCGCCCAACATCCCAAGCTAACCTCACTTACCTTTAAACCAGAACGTCCTAATACACGGTATTCCATCGATATCCTTCTCCTTTTAGCTCGAAATTGGTCCTTGCGTTGCTTCCTGGAAGCGATTTCACAACTTCATAAGTTCAGTACTTCATTTGACATCTCTGCGCAGCCGCATCACAGGGGGACTGTTCTCTATTACCCGGAAAAGCCATAATATAAAGCCATTCCTGCCTGTTAATAGCGCTACGTCGTATCATAAAGTAATTGTCCATACTTGAAAAGTACGTACTTTTACTTAACTAAGTTACTAAAAGGTTACAATTTATTGATTAGCTAGTATCTTTTCTTGCCTTGGTATATATTTTAAACAAATGATTTTATCGGAGGTATGGTAATGGGTCATTCACAACCTGGTAATGCTCAAACTCAATACGATTGCTCCATCGAAAAATGTTTGGATGTCATTGGAGGGAAATGGTCTTTTTTGGTTCTTCGGGAACTCTTCGGAGGCAAAAAAAGATTTGGGGAATTAAAAACGAACATTCGCGCCATCAGCTCCAAGTCTCTGACTCAAACCCTGCGTCACCTGGAGGAAAACAGCATTGTCGTGCGCGAAGCTTTTGCAACTATTCCGCCGACGGTTGAATATGATTTAACTGAGAAGGGACATAAGCTGCATAACATTATCCATGAGATGAAAGCATGGGGAGCCCACTGGGCCTAAGAAGTGAATTGTCGAATGTAAAGAAGCGAAGCTGATGGATTCATCCAGAACACTTCATTCTTTTAGAAAAAAAACAAGCCCTTCCGGATCCGGAAGGGCTTGTTGATCTAGAGCGTATAGCTCTACTTTCGAGCCTTCACAAACGATAATTCATGAGATGATCATTCCATCCCTTGTGAATTCCTGAATAAAAGTGCCGAAATGATACTTCGGCGTGTATCCCAATTCTTCTTTTTCTTTGGATAAATCGGTTACGCGGATCTCAGAAGGCAGTTTAAACTTGCAGGCTTCAATGATTTTTTTGGCGCCGGGATAGAGTCTGTCCCAAATTTCGACTGGGGATTCAGAATACGCTTTCACATCATCATTCGTAAATGAATCATGGCGTATAATGCGGTATGCGCCGAATGTTGACGTACATTCCGCTGCCAAGACGACAGCTTCGATCACGTCCCGGCGGTCAACCCCGCCATGAAGCAACCGCTCTCCATAGTTGCGGATATCCGCATAAGGAGTAAAATCCGCAGGACGCAGCATGATCACTTCAATTCCATGGCGTTCATGATAGAACTGGCACATTTGTTCACCGATTTTCTTCGTATAAGCATAAAAATCGGATCCATAATAAGACATGCTTGAGAGCCACACGACGCGGCGCACCTTATTGCGTACAGCCGACTGGAACATTTGAAACGTCCCCGTAATATTCAGATCGTAAAACTCCTGTTCGGAATGCTTTCCCATGTGAATGCCATGAAACGCCGGAGTGTGGACAATAACATCTACTCCAGCAGAAGCTTGATCCAATGCATGGGTTTGGCGTACATCCGCCTGATAATACGTGAATGCAGTTTCAACACGAACAACATCAGACAATGTAATTTCGTGCTTTCGAGCTAATTGCTCGGTTACGCCAGAGGCTAAATTTCCCGAGGCACCGGTTATTAAGATTTTCATTCTTTCATCCCCCTTGTCCTGATATACAGCAAATAAAATCATGAACAACCGACTATACCATAAAATAAAATCGCTCATCTGAGAAGTAAGCACTTTTGTTTACCAAATTACTTGGAGGTTACTATTGCCATTTTTCCGCAAGTCGAGTTAGGCACCGATTTTAGCGGTACATTTGAACAAACCACATTTTAAAACCATGTTTCTCATAAAAGCCAATTATTTTTTGCCACTGTTTACTAGCTGAATAAACGATTGAACGAGTAATCCCGTTACGTTCCGCTGTTTGAAGAAGCTTATCGACCATCAAATGTCCTATATCTTCATTCCGATATTCAGGGTGAACGTATACCTCATCGATTTCAATGTACCGCTCTCCTTGCTCAATGACAGCCAACCCATCGCTGAAGTGAATACTGCCGGTAATATAACCAACAACTTCAGAGCCGATTTCCGCCACCCAGAAGTATTCTCCGATATGGTTCCTCAGCAATTCTTCGGTATTTGCTCCCAAACCGTAGGTGATACACTCCGTAAGCCATAATTCCGATAACCCGGCCACTTTTGAAAGGTCGTTTTCATCTGCTTTTCTAATCGTAACCACTTCTATCTACCGCCAATCCATCTTGAATTTGCCGGGCAATTGCTATTTCATCTTATCATAATTTCTTTCAACTCATATTTAGATGCGGAAATTCCTAAAACTATATCAAATATACCATTTATCTAATTGGTTTTTAGAATGAAAATCGACCTGCCCTGTTGAATCTGATACTATTGACACATAGTCATAACAAATATATTATTATATACAATATAACAAAAGGCGGTGATATAATAGATAGACAGTAACGCTAACTAAAATTGTTATGAAGGAGGACATTTCGTGGTGATTGGAAAAAGGCGGAAGAACTTGATTAAAGGTAAAAAAATCGTAAGCACTTTCACGATTGTTGTTCTCGTGCTTCTCGTATCTTCCTTATCCGTTACGTATGCCGGCAATAGAAGCGGTGTGTCGCTGCCCAAAGGAACCCCTCTTAAATCTTTAGCCGTTATCCCATCCAGCAATTTGACGAACAATGAAGATAAGGTACTCGTGGCCGCACTCCAGGGAATCGTCGCCAAGAGCTCCTCCGAACAGATTTTCATCGACGAAGGCGGACCGGGAGCAACCTGGAAAAACTACATGAGCACAACCTACAATATCAAATTGAATGACCAATATTCAACGTGGCCTTTGCTTGTCGAACATTTCAAGGACAAGGTAAAAGGTTATATCGTCTACGATATGAACAACAATGCTTCCTCTTTGAATGTCGCAACCTCGCTAAGCGGTCCAATGAACGCCTTGATTATCGATAAAAGTCAAGAGGAGGTCGTACGATCCATCGGAATAACGAATAAAATCCTCGATGTTTCGGGCAAGAATGAAAAATGGGCTTATGACAACTACAAGAACCTGTTTTCCAAATCAATAGCAGCTGAACTCAATACATCGATCTATTATCATTTACGCGATTATGCGGCGTTAACGAATTCATTTACTTTTTTTGACGGAGTAACAAATTGGCGCAAAGGAGTCTTAAACGGTCTGAACAAAGGATCCGCGCTGATGGGATATGGAAATAACGAATTTGATATGATTGAACAAGCTTCGCAGAAAGGCATTACATCCATTCCTTCCGATTTGGCCCCTAACCTCTCTGCTCTCAGCAGCATTTACAGCACAGAAGGCTTAAAACAACAGACCTATTCCAATCCAATAACGAAGAAGAAGCATTATGTAACCTTTGTAATCAGTGATGGTGATAACATAGCCTGGAACCTCTGGGGATTGAATGAATACTTCAACAATCCCGATCGGGGAAAATTTAGCGTTGGATACGGCATAAGCCCGACCTTAGTTGACCTCGCTCCGGCAGCATTGCGTTGGTATTACGAGAATGCCACCAAGGGCAAGGTGAAAGACCACTTTATCGCTGGCCCTAGCGGTACCGGCTATATTTTCCCTAGCCAAATGTCTTCAAGTGACCTCGATACGTATGTAGATAACCTGAATACGTACATGGGCAAAGCAGATTTGCGAATTAGCGAAATACTTGATCAAGGCGCGCTAACCCGTACCGATATTTGGAAAAAGTATTTAGCTAAGCCGAATATTGATGCCTTATTCTATTTCGGATACGGAGAAACAACACACGGCGATATCCAATGGGTCAATAACAAACCGGTAATCGCTCAGAGAGATGTATTATGGGATGGGATCACCGACGAAGAAACGCTGATTACAAACATTAACTCCAGGCCGGCGAGTCCAACGACAGCCGATGGCTATACGCTTGTATTAGTGCATTGCTGGACGAAAAGCCTTTCTGATATCAAAACCGTTGTTGAAGGGCTGAGTCCAAATGTTGAAGTCGTAACACCAGACGAATACGTGAAACTAGTAAAGCAGAACCACGCAAAGTAAAATCAGGAATGAGATGAATAAAGCAGGCTTGTTTGCGTAAACAAGTCTGCTTTATCTTTGTTTCCAAGCGAGCCCGGCTGAAAAAATAAGGGGTGGACGATTTCGTCCACCCCTTCAGCGGCTAAATGCCCTGAAAGCGTTCGGGCCACTCCATTTTCGGATGAAAATTGTATAATAATCCTTCTGTAAATAAAATGGCATTGACCCAAAGCGATTTGAAAAAAAGCGGCTTTTGATCGAAAAATGTTAGCGGATCGACAGGAACCGAGAAGTCGGTATAGTCTTCGAAAGAACCTTCGAATCCTTTAGGCCAGTGCCTCTTCAAGGGATGATCCGGGACTCGTCCGCCTCTTTTCACAAGCTCGAAGGTTTCCTGCATCCACTCCATGCCCGTGATTTCCTTGAGCGGAATCATCAACTTCTCCCACCCTTTGAGCAGCGAACCATGCTTGCCCCATTCAATGCGCACGAGGGGACGGCCGCCGTTCTCTTGCGCTTCCTGAACGGCAGCCTGCGATTCAATGACCGTGCTGTGGAAGAAGGTCAGCACATTCGTGATAGATTCTGTGCGCGGATCGTACGCCACCCAAATTTCTTCATGATCGCAGGGCTCATAGTCATCTGGGAAATCGTAATCATCTTCCCAAAACAAATGGTAGCCGATCAGCGGAAGCGTCGGATGGTGAACAGCCGCCACATCCTTTAAAGGAAAACACTCAAGCGGCGTCGTGAGCAGAATGGGACAAAATTGGCGCATCAAACGAATTTCGTGGTCTTCCAGCGGCTGCGCCGGAGCAAGCTCCAATGTCAGCTTAAACTGCTCGCCAGCGCGCCGAAGATTTCCATCGAGATGGTGATACTCCGCCCGCCAAGCGGTAAATTCGGTTTGCTCCGGGCAAACCTGCTGAAGCAGCTCCAATACAGGGATAACCGCATGATAATAGCCGCTGTCCGCCTTCACATCGCCGCTTTGTATCTTGGATATAAGGGTCTCACTGATTCGTTGGAATTCATGCGCATAAATTTCAATCATAATCGCTCACTCAGCCTCTCTTGCTTCAATTGGACAAGCGCAGCAACATTTCTCGTCGTAATGGAAGCTGCGCCCATATCCGCGAATTGGCGCATCAATTCTACTTCGTTCACGGTCCAAACAAAGATGGGCAGGCCTAGCGATGCCGCATAATCCATAAGCTCCTGGCGCACGATGCTGTGATTGATGTTGATTCCGAAACAAGAAGCGGCAAGCGCATCTTCGAAGGTTTGAACCATCGCCTTTCTGTACGGAAGCGTTCTGAATAAGCTGGTGTCTGTGTTTAACAGTTTGCGCATTTCAGGATTCGATTGCTGGGCCAGCATCGCTCGATCTCTTTCACATCCGGATAGGAAAACCTGCTCCGACATTCCATATTGTCTTACCAAGGCCGCAACGGGCTCTATGCTTTCGTCTACCTTCAAGTCCAGGTTCACGACTTTACCCGAAGCCTGGATGAGCGGAAGCATTTCTTCAAGCCTGCAGATCCGAACCGTTTCACGGTGTTCCCCCTGATTGAACTTAAACTGCAGCTCTCTTAAATCTTCATAAGTAGTTTGCGAAATGAACAATTTCAAGCTGTCCACCGTAGTCCATTCATCATCATGAGCCAAAACCGGAATGCCGTCCTTTGTCACCCTAACATCCTCTTCCACCACGTCAGCGCCGAGTTCAAGCCCTGTTTGTACGGAATGAAGCGTATGATCCATTGTGTTCATGCTTCCGGAGTGCGCGGTGATGAGCGGGAATTGATGATTCATTCTACATAACCTCCCTTTCAATAGTCCATATATATCGCATTGGTAAAGGCGATCATGGTGCGAGCTCCGCGAACCGTTCCCTTGAGCTCGGCCCGAACCCAGATCAGATCATCGCCGGGAATTTCAATCACATAATGGGGCTGTTCAATACTAACGGTTTGTTCAAGCGGGCCGAACGCTTCCCTCCACTTCCAGAATTAATCGTTTCATCATGATCGCACGCTCTCTTCTTTAATCATGCTTCGAATATAAAAGTAACCCATCAGCGAGCAAAGCAGGAACGTAAAGAATGCTGTTGCCGCAGCTAATTGTTTGTCCTGGAAGACGCCGAAAATCTGCTCCATCGACACGCCCAGCATTTGTGGAGCGTTAGGTCCGATCAAGAAGGGGGCGGTAAACGAGCCAATAACGCCCATGAACACAAATGTCACCGCAACAAGCATCGTCTTGTAGGTCAGCGGTAATATGAAGCGGGTAAAGATACGCAGTCTGCCTGCGCCTACATCCTTCGCGCTTTCAATGACCGAATTCGGGACTCCAGATAAGGCAGACCCAAGCAGCATCGTCGTAAACGGAATGTTGAACCATAAATTAGCAATGATAATGCCCTTCATGTCGAAAATAATGCGCGGCATTTCCCCTCCGCCGAGCAGCAGCAGCCATCTGGATATCCAGCCATGGTTGCCAAGCAGCTGAATTAAGCCGTACGTAGCAATAACGGAAGGGATGAAGATCGGAATCATGTACATATTGCGGATCCATTTCACCATCTTACCGTTATTAAACCTCATATAAGCGGCCAGCGCATAGCTGATAACCATAACGATAATAACTGAAATGACGGTTACTTCCAGTGTGAACACGATATTGGAACGCATCAGCTTATCGGTAAACAGGTACTTGTAATTGGACAGATCGTAGCCGCCGTTCTTGTTGGTCAGGCTTTCTTTGAAAGAAGTCATAATCGGCACGACCACAGTGACAAAGAGCAATAAAAAAGAGGGGATCACCAGAAGCAGCCCCAGTATCCCCATTTTTACCTCCTTCTTCATTGGGCAGCGACTTCACTTTGCCAGCGTTTGGTCATATCTTTGTCCAGATCGCCGATATTGAATGAACGGAACCCTTCAGATGCCCCTTTGAACGAGTCTTGAATGTCTTGCGACATATTGGAAAGCTTGATTCCCGGGAAGCCATGCATCGTGTTCACGATGACGGTCTGCGCTTCAGGAGACAGAACGAAGTTCAGGAATTGGTAGACGGCGTCCTTCTTATCCGATAGCTTCGGCACCATTAAGTAGGTAGGGCCGCCATTAAATCCAGGCGAGATTTGCGCCATTTTGGTTGTTGTCGGAAGCTGTCCCTTGGCGGTCTGATCCAGTACCATGTCCGACCATGCCGGTATCATATCGACTTCGCCGCTGGTCAGCAAGTCCAATGTTCCTTGGTTTTTCTTTGGATAAATACCGTTGCCGTAAACGGATTTGCCCAGATCCTTAAGCAGCGCAAAGCCTTGATCCCAATCCTTCTCGATGCTCGGATCTGAATTGTGAATCGCTTCTTCAGGCAGGAATTTATAAAGAGTTGTCATCACGAAAGAATCTCCGGAGCCGCCCGTGGACGGGTCATTATAAGCGAATCTTTCCGGATTTTTCTTGATCCAATCATACAGCTCATCCAGATTCGCTGGAGGTGTCTTAACCTTGTCGCTATTGTAAGCTAATACTACCGCAGATGAACGGTACGGTACAGCCAGATTGCTGATATCCTTTAGCGTCGACTCATCCACATTTGCCAGGTTTTTAATGCTCTCAGCGCTTAACGTATCCCACAGGCCGTCTTTTTGTCCGCGCGTCACATAGGATAAGCCATCTTCATATAAATCGATATCGCCGGAGCCTTTGCCCGCTTGTTTGGCAGCGGTAATACGGTCATAGGTTGGTTGAGCGCCTGTGCCCGATGGAATATAGACCGGGTTTACTTTAACATCCGCATTTTCTTTCTCGAACATGGGAATCAGCGTATCCCACAAATCCTTCACATTCTGCGAGCCGGTAAAATAAAAATTGAATTTGACAGGCTCTGCCGCAGCGACTGCTTCGGTCGAGGTATTGCCGGGCGAGCTGGTTGAACCTTCATTTGCTTTGCTGCTGCCGCAGCCGGATATAAAAGCAGCGGTAAAAGTCAGCAGAGTCATACAGACGATGGCGGTTTTCTTGCGGAACATGTAAATTCCTCCTTGGGATATCGTGCTTAGTTTTCCGGATAGGCTAATGCTTTTTTGAAGCTTGTCTTGACTTGCTGACCCGAATGAAGGTCCTTGACTAAATCACGCGGTTGAAAGGACCGGATGGGACCATAGCCCGTTAAATCAATGGATACTTCGGCATAATGCCCGAGCACCATGACCTGTTTGATCACACCGGCTAAGCCTCGATCCTCTCTCCCATGAATCAACACATCTTCAGGTCGGATGGCCACCCTTACGTTACCCGATAGATCTTTTGAGTTTGGAAACCTACATTCGCCTACGGTTACCTGATTGCCGGCAATCACCCCTCTCAAAAAGTTCATTTTGCCGATAAACTGCGAAACAAAAAGCGTACGCGGCTCATCGTAAATTTCTTGCGGGGAAGCAATTTGTTCGATATTCCCTTGATTCATGACGACAATGCGGTCCGAAATCGAGAGCGCCTCTTCCTGATCATGCGTCACAAACACCATCGTAAGGCCGGTCTCGGCTTGAATTTCTCTCAGCTCCTCCCTCATCTCGTGCCGGAGCTTGGCATCGAGTGCGGAGAAAGGTTCGTCCAGCAAAAGAACGGCAGGCTTCAGGAGCAAAGATCTTGCTACCGCTACGCGCTGCTGCTGTCCGCCTGAGAGCTCCCCCGGATATTTGCGCTCTGCCCCAGGTAAGCGAACCAGCTCCAGCACATCCTCTATTGCCTTATCGATTTCGGCCTTTTTCGTCTTGCGTATTTTGAGACCGAATGCCAGGTTGTCAAAAACCGTCATATGCGGCCATAGATTGTAGCCCTGAAACACCATGGAGGTCGGACGTTTTTCCGGAGGCGCTTTAAGCACGCTTTTCCCCTCAATGAGGATTTCGCCTGAATCCGGGTCGAGAAACCCTCCGATGCTGCGAAGGACCGTTGTTTTACCGCAGCCTGATGGGCCAAGCAGCGTGATTAACTCCCCCTTGCGAACATCGAGGGAGATACCGGTTACGCCTTCTCCTGTCTGGTAACGTTTCGTCAATTGCTGAATGGAAAGCTGAATGTCCATAAGTGCCTCCTTAATTGGCTAATCGTTCTGTCATTATTTGAGCTGGAAGCCGCTGGACATAATATCTGCGCTCACAAAACGCTGCGCAGCCAACAGCAGAATGATGGTCGGAGCTGTCAGGATAATGGAAAATACAGCACCCGCATAAGCCGGATAATCGCTGATGATCGAGTACATGACGACCGGCATCGTTTTGTAATTAGGAATTCCTACCATAAAGGTGCCCTGCGCTTCATCAAGCGAGTTCAAGAATGTAAAGATCGAAGCTACAATAATACCGGGCATTGCCATCGGCAGAGTAATGCTGCGGAACACCCGCAGCGGGCTTGCCCCCACATCCCTCGCCGATTCCTCCTGAGCTTTATGTACATTGCGGAAAGCAGCCGTTGGGATCCAGGTCATGAACATGAGTACATTGATCATATGGATCAATACGACCCCGAGCAAAGTATTCATCAGTCCGAGCTTGTAGAAGAGCACGGCTATCGATACATACAGCCCCATTTTCGGGAAGGCATGTGTCAGGAGAAACGAGAACAAGAAGAAGCGGCTCAGCGGAAAACGGATGCGGGCAAACGCATAGGCGGCCGGAATACAAAGCACAATGGATAGAGCCGTCACGATGGCTGCAATCATAAAGGACAGGCTGATCGATTGCGCAATATCCTCCTGCTTGAATACAAACATCCACCATTTCAGCGACCATTGATGCGGCAGGACATCCGGATATTTCCAATTCCCGGTAAAAGCAAGTATGGCGAGATTGAGCAGCGGACCTAAGAAAAAGATGACGAACACAACGAGTATGATAAATTCAATGATTTTCCGTGAGCCTACTGCATTTAAATACCAGCGCATACGTCTTTAGACACTCCTATTCATGGGCATTTATTTAGTTGACTGGCGGACAATCAATTTGGGCATTAGCTGCTTGGGGTTCTCAATGTTCTTCTCCTGCCGGATGAGCTTGTCCAGCAGGTTAATGGCTTGTGTCCCCATTTCCTCGGTATCCACTTTGATCGTTGTCAATGAGGGTGAGAACATGGCAGCGAAATCGATATCATCAAATCCGACAACGGCAATTTGTTCAGGGATTCTTACTGACTGCTCCAGCATAAATTTCATAGCGCCAAGTGCAATCATATCGTTGGTGGCGAACATCGCCGTATATCCGCCTGCGCTGAATTGTTCCCAATCACTGCTCATCAGCTCATATCCCTCTCCGAAGGTGGAAGTTGATGCAAACCTAATTGCACCGGGTGGGATCGGAACTCCGATTTGCGCCAGGTAATTTGTGAATCCCTTAAGCCTCAAATTGTGGCTGCGATGCGTCTGCGGTCCGGCGATTACGAATATGCGCCGGTGCCCTGCATCTGTCAGATGCTCGGCGGCCATCCGTCCGCCTTCTTCGTCTTGATTGACAATGTGGATGACCCCGTCAACTTCCGTCGAGCCATTAACCATCAAGTACGGCACCCCGAAGTTAGTAATGTAATCAATGACGTTCTGCTGCAATCTGCTGATTAATATTAGTCCATCCACCCTTTTTTCCATCATAAAATCGGCGGAGCGCAG
The DNA here is from genome assembly GCF_042656405.1 of Paenibacillus solisilvae. NCBI lineage: Bacteria > Bacillati > Bacillota > Bacilli > Caryophanales > Paenibacillaceae > Paenibacillus > Paenibacillus solisilvae. The sequence goes on from NZ_JBHSOW010000024.1 coordinate 70,063, forward strand.
TGACATTTCATGATCCGTCGTAACGAAAACAGAATAGTTCAAGCTTGCGGCAGTCATCAAAATGGCATCGAGAATTTTGCCGTAAAAAGGATGGGACGCTATCGGATGATGCCGGCGATAAATAAGTACGCCGATGTTGTACGTTCTTTGAGACACCATCGCCCTAGCCACTGCATTAGGCTTGTATTGCAATTCTTCAATCAGCTGGAGCACCTTATCGCGCACCTCCAAGCTGGAGTATCCTTTTCCGGAAATCACTCGTGAAACGGTTGATTTGGATACACCGGCCCGCAGCGCGATTTCTTTAATTGTGAGGTCCATGCCGCACTCCCTTTCCTGCATGTGGGATCGTTTCCACACGATGTGAGACCGTTCCCACACACCTATAATAATTCTGAATTGTTCCAGCCACGTTAATCACAAAATAAAGAATTGTAAAGAAGCAATGAGAGCTAACTCCGGCAAACTCGCAAAACAGAAGGGGGGATTAAGTATTTTTTAAATTGGTCAATTGTCCTTTTATGAATGATGGGAGTGTTGTTTAATTCATGGTGACGGGAGCGGCTGCGTTATAGCAAACCCCGATGTCGCTTCTGCGGTCTAACAGCGACGATCTTCGTCTGATGGATTGGCTTGATAAGAAAATGCTGCCCGCGGAAGCGAACATGACGGAAGAGGACATTTAATGGGGTTCTATGCTCAGCATTGCACAACCTTTGCCGATATGTATATTCATATGGATCACATTTCCAGGGCCGTTAGCTACTCAGTCATTCGCGCCTCTCTCTGCCGCGGACTGGTCTTTCAATAAGCGTACACAAAAAAGCTGCCGAGACTTGCTCGACAGCCTTTCATTGTATCAATCTGCAATAATCCGTCTTACATTTTTAATTCTAATTGCACGTTGTATAGATTCGCATAGGTGCCATCCAATGCGATTAGCTCTTCATGCGTTCCTTGTTCTTCAATCCCGTTATCCGTTAATACAACAATTCGCTGCGCATTTCGGACTGTTGACAAACGATGGGCTATGACAAGGGTTGTGCGGTTGTCGGTTAGCTTCTCCAATGAATCTTGAACGGCCCTTTCACTTTCATTATCCAGAGCACTTGTCGCTTCATCAAAAATGATAACAGGCGGATTTTTCAAGAAAACGCGTGCAATGCTTAGCCTTTGCTTTTGCCCTCCGGATAATTTGACGCCACGTTGACCAATATCCGTATCGTACCCCTCCGGTAACTGTATGATAAAATCATGGGCATTCGCCTTTTTGGCTGCTTCAATGATTTCTTCCTTGCTTGCATCAATTCTACCGTAACGGATATTGTCTGCGACTGTTCCGGCAAACAAATACACATCTTGCTGGACAATGCCTATGTTACTTCTTAAGGATCGTAAGCTAATATCTCTGATATTCTTACCATCGAGAAGGATCTCCCCTTGGTTTGCTTCATAAAAGCGAGGGATTAAAGAACATAGCGTTGTTTTACCGACGCCTGAAGTCCCCACAAATGCAACATATTCTCCGACTTTTATATCCAGAGATACGTTCTTCAGAACATCGTCATAATCTTCTTTATACTTGAAGCTCACATCTATAAATTCCACATTGCCCTGAACGTGTGAAAGCTCAATTGCATCTGCTGAGTCTTGTATATCCGGCTCGAGCTCCATAATATCCATGAACCGGGCAAAGCTTGTAACTCCTTCTTGATACAGTCTGGCGAAATTAACCAATCGCTGAATGGGCTCGATGAGGATACCGATACATAATAAAAAAGTCAGCAAATCAGCTAAATCCAAAGAAGCATGAACAATAGCAGCTCCGCCGAAGATGATAACGGCAATGGTAATGAGCTGTGTGAACGCAATTAACCCTTCATGAAAGTAAGTCTCACTTTTATAGCTCTCTCTTCTGCTGTGAATAAAACGGTTGTTTTCGTAAGCGAACTTCTCTTTTTCGATCTGTTCGTTTGTAAATGACTTTACCACTCTGATGCCTGAAAGGGTATCTTCAACTTGTGCGTTGATATCGCCGATTCTATCCTTGCTTGTTCTTAACGCAATATTCATCTTCTTATTAAAATAGAACGCGAAAACAGCCATGATTGGTAAAAAGAGAAAGACGATCAAGGTCAGCTTAACGTTAATATTGATTAATATGATAAATGCACCGACAAACTTTATTAATGAGATGGCGATATCTTCAGGACCATGATGATAGAGTTCAGAAAGCGACAGCGAATCATTTGTGATCCGGGTCATTAACTGACCTGTTTTTTGTTCATCATAAAAACGAAATGATAGTTTTTGATAATGTTCAAATAAATCACTGCGCATATCGCTTTCCATCATAGCTCCCATCATATGCCCCTGATAGGAAATAAACATGTTGCAAAAAGTATGAACGGCAACCAATGCAAACATGACAGCGCCCATCATATAAATTTGGTTGAGCGAATTGGGCGTATTTCCCTCTAATACATTTTTAGTGATGTATCTTATACACAATGGGAGTACCAGTGTAATAACTGATACAACAAACGCACATGCCATATCTGCATAAAACAATCCTAAATAGGGTTTGTAATAGGATATAAACTTCTTAAATCGGGAATTCAAATCTATTCTCCTCCATTATTTTGGAGGGTTTATCTTATAGCTGCCCTCCAAATGATATTCATTTTTCTTTTTATTTTTAGTGTTTTTTTCATTTTTAACATCCTTTCTCTTGTCTTTTATTATATCGCAGTTAAAACCTGCGGTATAAGCAATAGCATTGCCTATATCCTGATTTTACCACAGGATATAATCATCGGACACATCTTTCTCCATCTTCTATGGACCAATTACTGCCTTTTTGAATCCAAGAAAATCCTCATTAGATTAAGCAATCTTAGAGGTCCCGCTAATAATAAAGCAGGCTGCTTCTGCAGCCTGCTCGATTAAATAGGAAGTATGAAAGTTGAGGTACAGATAACCGGCACTAGCGCACAGTCTAATCGTGAGCCGCTGCCTGTCAATCGTCGTTCCTCTTGCCTTTGTCCTTGTTTCCGTGCTTGCGGTCTTGCGATCGATCCTCGTCTTTCTTATCGCGGTCTTTATCGGACTTACCGTGATCTTTATTGGAATTATCGCTGTCTTTATCGGACTTAGACTTCTTCTCCTCTTTCTCACCGTCTTTAGATTTATCCTGTTTCTTCCCCGAAATGCCTGGAGCTTTAGGGAAAGCGATGACCGGTTCGCCTTTAAGCGCTTCGCTCATTAGCTCCTGGAAGACGGCTGCCGCAGCCTTCGATGTCGTCGTTAAATAATGGTTCCCATCCGTATGGTCGTAACCAAGCCAAACGGCTCCGACAAGCTGAGGCGTATAACCGACAAACCAGTTGTCTTTGGCCCCCTCCCCCCCGGTACCCGGCATTTCCGTTGTTCCCGTCTTACCGGCGACCGGGCGATCCTCAAGTGCAGCCGCCTCTCCCGTACCTTCCCGAACAACACCTTCAAGCACAGACGTCATCGTGCGGGCCACTGACGGTTCCGTCGTTTTTTTCCCTGTATTCTCAGCAGCTTCCGCCAATATCTCACCGTCTGCGGATTCAATACGGATAATCGAATGCGCCGGCATTCGAGTCCCGTCATTTGCAAACACGCCGAATGCTTCGGCCATATCCAGTGGCGAAACACCCTCCTGCAGACCGCCTAGCGCCAGGCCGAGTGTACGGTCCGCATCCGTAAGCTCAATTCCGAATCGATTTGATGCATCCATGCCGGCATCGATACCGATTTCATTCAGTATTTTAACAGCCGGCACATTGTAGGAATGTACGATCGCATCATAGATCGATACATCTCCATGGTACGCCCCTCCGGCATTCTTCGGTTGATAGCCTCCGAAATCGACCGGCTCATCCAAGATATGATCATCGGGACTATAGCCTTGCTCAAATGCCGGCGTATATACCGAGATCGGCTTCATCGTGGAACCGGGCTGACGTTTCAGCTGCACCGCGCGGTTAAATCCGCGAAACGGCTGCTTGCCCCGCCCGCCAATAAGCGCTTTGATTCCGCCGTCACGCGGATCGACAAGAACAGCGCCGCTTTGGATGAGCTGATCCGCTTTGCTTTCAGGAAACAATGATTCCTGCGCGTAAACACGTTCGGCAGCCTGCTGCATTTTCGTATCGAGCGTCGTGTAGATTCGCAGTCCGCCATGCAGCACTTCATTCTCTGTCAATCCGTATAGGTCAGATGCTTCACGAATGATCTGATCTACGTAATAAGGGTATTTGAAGGCATTTTCGCCGCTTGGCTTGGAGCTGCGCAGTTTGATTGGTGCACGGATTGCCGAATCATACATGCTTGCGCTTATTTTTCCTTGTTCCTTCATAAGCTGAAGCGCAACATTGCGGCGTTCCTTGGCTTTATCCAGATGCTTGAGAGGAGAAAGCGCAGAAGGCGCTCTGATGATACCTGCCAGCATAGCCGACTCCGAAAGCGTCAGCTGATTAACCTTTTTGCCGAAGTAGGTTTCCGCTGCCCGCTTGATTCCCCAAGCTCCTTCTCCGAAATAAATTTGATTGAGATACTTTTCAATGATTTGCTTCTTATCGTAATTTTCCTCGATTTTTTTGGCCAGCAGAACTTCGTTCCATTTCCGTGACCACGTTCGCTCTTGGGATAGAAAGACGTTTTTAGCCAGCTGCTGCGTAATTGTACTCGCACCCTGTACCGTTTTATCATTCACAAGGTTGGTAACGAGCGCACGTCCGATCCCCCAAATATCCGTCCCGTCATGCTCGAAGAATCGTTTATCCTCCACAGCTACCACTGCATCTACCAGGTGCTTCGGCAAGGTGTCATAGCTCACGGCCTCGTAGGTATTCAGCGAAATCCGGCTCGCTTCCTTCTCTTGCTGATCATATATAATCGTTGCTGCAGGCAGCGGCTTCGCGAGCAGGGAAATATCCTGCCTTGCAACCATCATGCCAAATACAGCCCAACCTGCGGCGACGAACAGGATTCCCGCCAGAACAACGGTAATGATGACCTTTTTCCACGCTATTCGTTTCTTTGATTTCTCTTTGATGATCGGTTTCATACAACTGCCTCCAAGCTCTTCCTATCAATCTACACACTCAGTACAGTTAATATTTCGCAGAGGAAACCGATTTTTAGTGCGTTCGGCCCAAATTAATCTGATTCCGGCTTGAAAATGGTCAATGAAGATTTGAATATCTCCGTTCATATCCGCAAACAATGTAACTAACTTTAACCAAGGAGGCCACAATTATGAATACGCAGCGAGCTCAAGAGATAGCCGAATCATCGACCATGGTCGATGTGACTTATAATGGAGCACCGATCTATATCCAACATGTTGACCCCAATAACGAAACGGCTAGAATTTACCCACTCGATCAACCGGAGAACGAAGAAAATGTACCTCTCAGCAGTTTAATGGAGAGTACTCCATTCACATCGGAGGGTATACATATGAACTGTGCGACTAACCGCGATTGAATCGATTGAATGGTTGTTTTAATCTTGCGAAAATGAAAATGGAGCTGCCGCGGCAGCTCCTTCATCGTTATATCCACGATTCTTACTTCTCATTCCGGTCTTTATCCAAAATGACGACTTCGGTGAACGTACCTGCCGTTCTATCCTCGTTTAACCAGTTGGGTTCAAATAATGTTCGTCCCCATTACCCCATTACCATAAGTGTGGCCATTAGAACGGTCGTTTCTTCCTCGTTCGGAGCACGGTTACTGGAAACATGAATAAACTGCTCATGAAAATTCGTCCAGTTGGCTGCTTCCATGAGTTTTTTTGTGTCGCGGAAGAAATAGTTGCTAATTACCGTTTAATTGAAGCTCAGCAATCGAATATAGTACGGCCCGGCCACTTATCGTTACCCGTTCACCGACAAGCCTGCAATACAGGGTCCTCATTGACATTTAATTTATTGTATGCCATCAAATACATAATTGTATGACATGCAATTATGATTTAAATCAAGGAAAGTCGATCATCGGCTTCATTTTCCAACAGTGCTCTGATGATTTTAACCGCTTCTCTTAATTGCTTGGTATTTTCCGTTGCTGTAATTGCCAGTCTTACACCGCTCTGAGGCATTGCGGTCCCTACAGCAAACCGCTCCGATCCGTAAACCTGCACCCCGGCTTGATAGGCGCGCAGCTCAAAATCTTTGCCCGTTGTATAATCAGGAAGAATTAGCCACCTGAAGCTGCTTTCAGGTGCTCCCAACATCTCGTAATCACCCAAATATGGTTTAATAACCTCGTTTCGTTCCCTCGAATAAGCACGACGTTTATCTAAAATGGTATCCGCAATGCCGTTATTGATGATCCGCGCAGAGAATTCCGTCATCATCGGCGGCACAGATATATTCATATTATATAGAGCGGCTGACAGCTTCTTCTTGAATGCCTCCGGCGTTACGATATAGGCAAGTCTCAGCCCCGGAGAAATGACCTTCGAGACACTGCATACATAAAGCACCTTTTCTGGGGCAAAGGCGGCAATAGGAGCCGGAGGATTCTCATGAAGCAGGCTGTGAATGGCATCCTCAATCACGATCAAATCTTCCTTAACGGCAACCTCGGCAATCATTCTTCTTGTTTCAGCAGACATGGTATGTGTAGTGGGGTTATGGAAGTCGGGGATCAGATACAGCCCTTTAATATTTTCATTCTTGCATGCGTAAAGCAGCCCTTCTTGCGTAATTTCGTTATTGGCATGATGGATCGCCACAAGTTGAATCCCCAGCATACTGGCTGCAGTCTTAATGCCCGGGTACGTGAGAGGATCCGTGCCGATTTTATCGCCTGGCTTGAATAGCCCAGCAAGAATAGCCATTATTGCGTTCTGCCCACCGCTTGCCAAGAGGATCTGCTGCGGCTCTGTTTCGAAGTTCGCTTTTCCAATCAGCTTAACGGCGGCTTCCTTCTGCCAGATGCTTCCCTCCGGGTGTCCGTACCCAAACAGGTCGCCAAAACCGGGCTCCAAAACCATCTTCTTCATATGGCTTGCAATCTCATTATTCAACGTATGCTCAGGAAATATTGAACCAAGCTCGATCACACCAGGCAGGTTGTGATTCGGCAATAGCATTTTATTGACACCCACATCAGAAGATACGAACGTTCCTCTCCCTACCGTTGCACCGATCAGTCCCTTTTGCTCACAGATCTTAAACGCTTTTGATATCGTACTCAAATTAACATCGAGAAAATCAGCCAATTCCCTTTGGGGAGGCAGTTTAGTCCCCGGGGATAATAATCCCTCCTTAATATCCTTTTCGAGCATCTCGGCAATGGATACATAGAGGGGGGCAGTTAAATGGTTCATATCCGGCTTCCAACTCATGGGATAATTATCAAACGAATTGAATGGCATACGATCACCCTTCATCATTAATGTACGCCAAACAAGTATAATATTGTATGGTTTGGATGGCAATTATCCCCTCGGAAACGTCTGCGAGACTCTAGATATTCAAGAAAATGAGAAAATTTTTATTGGCGGAGCTGGTATTCACTATGCCATGATAAGTTATCCCCTGCCATAAGAATATGATCGAGCCGGTAGCGATCAAACAATGACAGGCGGCGGGATATCATAGAGCCGTACGGCTTCTCCGGTTGGAGCGGCTTTTGTGCGCGCGGTTAGCGCGATTTCCCATAGGAAATAGGGCTCGCTATCCATGAAAAATTTAGGTCTGGATATATATACGAGAACCATCTTATCTAAATAAGTAGATTTCGCTAGTACCGACGAAGCAGCGATCAAGAAGCGATTCAAGACATAGCAAATCAAAGGCGTGAAAGTCGTTATTGCAACAGTGGAATCGGACTCAGCAGGGTCTGGTCTGTAGAACAAAGAAAGAGGGATTCCGATGAAATGGCTCCAAGTAGAACGCTCTACAAGCTTGAGTGGAAATGTGAAAATTCCAGGCTCCAAAAATAGCTCATTAGCTTTATTGGCGGCCTCCTGTTTATCGGATGAGCCGGTAAGATTAGCAGGCATACCTGAGATCGCAGACTTTGGAGTCATATGCAAAATTGCGGAGGAAATGGACATCCGTATGCTCCGCGAGTCATCTGGTGATGTTTTTATTGATCCAAGCCATGTAAGACAAGCCTCGATTGATCCGTTGAAAGCGTCTATGTTTCGAACCGCTTATTATTTTGTCGGGGCGTTGCTAGCCAAGTGCGGAAAAGTTACTTTGGGTTATCCTGGCGGCGATGATTTCGTGAGTCGGCCTATCGATCAGCATATTAAGGCACTCAAAGCTATGGGGGCTGACTTTCACTTTCACCAAGATTATTATGAGGTGGCGGTGAAGGAATTAAGAGGCGCGGATATATATTTTGATATGATTACGTCAGGCGCGACCATCAATATTATGTTGGCAGCCGTTCGAGCAAAGGGAACAACGGTATTGCGTAATGCCGCGCAGGATCCGGAGGTCGTCGATACCGCCAATTTATTGAATCAGATGGGAGCCAAAATCAGCGGAGCCGGAACGGACACCATTCGAATTGAAGGTGTGCGCCACCTAAGAGGCTGTTCGTATACTGTGATACCGGACCGTCTAATTGCGGGAGCATTCTTAATTGCAGCAGGTGTAACCGGCGGAACCATCACGGTCGAAGATGTAATTCCAGAGCATCTAGGCGCTTGTATTGCCAAATTAAACGAAATTGGTTTGCAAATTGAGCTCAGTGCCAATAACCAATCGATAACGGCTTTTTCAACAGGCAAATTAAAAGCAACAAGGGTCCGAACAGCCATGTATCCAGGATTTGCTACCGATTTGCAGCAGCCGTTAACGGCTTTGCTAACACAAGCACCCGGAAAAAGCATCATCAGCGACAGGGTTTATCCCAAACGATTCAATCATGTCCTCCAATTAAGAAGAATGGGGGCTGATATAGATCTTCGCTCGGGTACCGCCTTTATCAAAGGCGGTGTTCCACTGCATGGCAATCTGGTTCATGCGACCGATATTCGTGCTGGTATTTGTCTTCTGCTCGCAGGCTTAGCCGCGGAAGGCGTTACGAAGATTACCGGTGTTCAGCATATTGAAAGAGGCTATGAGAACATCGTCGCAACCTTCCGATCATTAGGGGCGAAGATCGAAATCATCGATTCTAATGAGGGTAATATGGAGATGCTGCATGCGTCGAGTGTAACTCCATCCTAATTAGACATCCATCGCATCCAGGTGAAAAGCTGCGCCTGCGAGTATGGAGCTATTGTACATTTGTTACATTAGCTTTTGGGTATTCCGTCTTAGATTATGAAGGTCAACAATTGCTTAGCGTGGCGTTTCATATCCTCTGTGCGTTGCCTGAAAGCGCAGTAGGCGATATGGTCGAGGCCGATGTGGATAAGGCAGCAGAGAAGACGCTCTTCCATCTGTGCGGGCCGGCCCCCGTGCTTGTCCCAGTGGCGGTCCAGAATTTCCTCTAAGTCAATCTCCTGCCATTTCGGATACCAAGGCCACCAGTAAAGAAACCAAGCGTTGTCGTAGAGAGGATCACCATAGAACGCATTCCCCCAGTCGATTACCCCGGTTAGCCTCCCTCCGTCCACCAGTACGTTTCGGTTCAAGAGGTCGTTGTGGACGATTCCTCGGTACTCCGGAAGCTGCGGTGCGAGCTGACGCAGCTTTTCTATTCCGGCATCGAAGACCCGTGCCTCCTGAGGCGAGGCGTCAAGTCGCTCGCGCCAGCCCGCTAGTCGATCCCGGGGCTCAGCCACAGAGAGAAGGACGGACCCCCAGCTTGGACCAGTCCCATCTGGACGCCAAATGCCAACTCTCTGTGTGTCTGTGAGGTCAAGTTTCTGAAGTTCATAGAGAGCGTCGAACAATTGCGGCAGAACAAGTCGTATCTCAGGCCCGTTCAGCTCATCGAGATGCTTGCCCGAAACTCGCTCGGATACGGCGTAGAAGCCGCCCTCCGTCTCGCCAACCTCAAGAACCCTAGGAATTGGAAGTGTGTCCGAGGAAAAATTACCCATCACACGATCCTTCTCAAAGTCGTCCAGATAGGCACCGAAGCGGATAACCCTTTCATGCCCTTCGAGCATGAAGGAATAGGCTTTCGACCAATCGCCGGCAGCGAGAGGCATAAGATTTTTGACATGTTCACCGAAGCGGGCCTTCACAAAACGGTACGCCGTTTGCATAAAATCCTCCATAGTGGAGCCTCCTAGTTTGCTGAATGACGTACCGGGCGGTTCATTATTGTATGGCCTCCGATCTATAAATGAACCACCGTTACCAAGGCCTCGGCTTGTTGCCCCATCATACGCTTCCCGATCGTAATGTCGGCGGCGATTCGCGCTCGTTTGATCGCTGTGCCAGTGGGAGCCGTCACATGAAATCGGATTGTTCCGATTTCATGCGGGTTTAGCTCAAGCTGCTGCTCTTCTGCTTCAAACTCCAAACCTGCAGTAGCGATCATTTGGACGATGACCTTTTCCCTACTGGGCAATGGATTTAACACTTCTACTGTAATTTCGGCCGTCTCCCCGCCATTTATCTCGATCTGGTAAGGATTGATCCAACCGCAGAAGCCTTCGGCTCCCATATCGATCGTCTCAGTGGGAAGCAGTGCATCGTGGAGTTTCTTCAAGCTTTCCCCATCGCGAGCAAGCTTGTCCAAGTAGTCATCTGTCACTTGAAGAGGATCCCAGTGTCCGGAAATGATGACATCGGGATTAAGTTTGCGGTAGAGCTCAGCGCTTAGAATAAAATCATGGGAACGGAATTTGTTCTTATAGACATAATTGTTCAGGTATCCATCATCGCCTTGTTGATCTCCGATAGCTACAATTCGCTTTCCATCCACTTCAAATGCAATAGCGACGGCATACAGCGTATGCCCTGGCTGCTCGTATAACCGAAACTCGTATTCTTCCCACACGATAGGCACTTCGAGCGGCAGCTTGCGATCAACCGGAATTGGATCGTACCAGATGCATGGAACGTCATAGTCCGAAGGGTTTTCGAGAAGATCGGCAAAACTTTCTGCTACCCATGTCTTGGTGCCTTCAACATCCCGCAATAGATTAAAACCGGCAATATGATCGTCATGATAATGAGTTGGCATGACAACGTCGATCTGGGTGAGATTATAGCGCTTCTTTAACTGTTCGATGGGTCTTATTGACGGACGACGTGAGGAGCGATCCGTGCCTGCATAGAAAGTTTGATGGAAATTGGGGTACCCATAGTCGATTATAAGCGCCTTGCCGCTTTCCGATATGAGTGCATAGGAATTGGCAAAGGAGCGGTTATTCCATACCAAATGAGGTGTAATTTCCACATATTCGGGTTCTAGGATTTGCTCGATGATCGAGTATTCATTACGCAATTGGAGCAGCTGCTTCAAGTTGCTTATCAGAGGATCGAACGCTGAAGCGGGGTTATTCATCACTTCCCCGTGCGATGGCAGCAGCATGTGAAGTTCCATCCCACGTAGATCCGACACGGATAATAGGGTGCTTATGACACCATCGCTGCCGTTATAGGTCCACTGTGTTGCGGACATGGACCAGACCTTGCCGGGGGCGGCAATCAAATCGCCTGTGAATGCGATCCTTTTGCCATCCACCTCCGTAACAATCGAAACTGAACCGATCGTATGTCCAGGCGTAGGTACAATTGTAAACGTACGTCCTCCAAAAATGTGCACAGAATGGTCCTTAAGCGTACCGTCTATCGGAACCGGTTCAAGTATAGAGAATTTATCCTGACGAACGTTATAATTGTTATAAATTTCGCGTCCATACCAGTGAAGATCGACGTTCGAAAACAGATCCTGCTCATGATGCGGCACCCATAGTCTCGCTCCTGCCGCGATCGCTTTGTCTAATTGCTGGCCTTGATCCCGATGATGATGGGTCATGAGGATGTCGGTTACTTGCTCTACGCCGATGGATCTAAGGTCATCCAAAATGGCTCCTGATCCGAAATCAATGAGTATGGCCTCTGGACCATTTTTGATAACGTAAACCATGCAAGTATCTTCATGTTGAAATAAATGTTCTGTGAGTTTTCTCAGCACAACATCTGCTCCTTCACCGTCAATTATGATTCGTTTATTAACAACATTACTTATCCTAGGACTTCTTGTATAAATTCACCATAATCGTTTGATATCCTTTTACGTTTTCGAATGAATTCCAAGTTGTCCGTTCATAAAAATATAGAGGGGCATAGACGAGGCCACTGAAAAAGTCCAAATCTTATAAACAGGATACCTTACCTCCACTTCGAGGGAGGGTATC
>NZ_JBHSOW010000025.1:0-9836 GCF_042656405.1 Paenibacillus solisilvae
CTCTAGGCAATAGACTAATGGGTGTCGCCGAGGCTTTCTCTGTGTCTACTTTTTTGAGGCAAGGTCATATGTATTAAAATCTTGTATCGTAATTTAGTTGTTTTTAAAGAAGAATATAATTTAAACATAAAATATAGTAAGACACCATTTATTGATGTCTCAATTAGTGCTGGAATATATCTATTATTAAAAAAGGACGAATCATATATAAATTCTCTAAACAGAATATCAACTGCAATACCGAGAAATGAAAGTAAAACTTGATAAACAAAAAACTTAAGGTTGTTCATCTAAATCAAACTCTCCTTCAAAATTTTTTCTCTGATTACACCTGATATTTGAAGTTTTTTACCCTAAAGAGTACCCAATAATTGATTAAACTATTCTGCCCGTTCAACGTCCATCAGGACATCTGTATATAACCGCTTATTTTGTGAAGTAGTAAAAAGGATCCGACGCGGCGGATCCTTTTGCTGTTTTTTATTGAGATCGTCCGGTCGTTGGAGGCCTAGTTTTATTGGCAATATATGATGGCGGTAGCCGGGAGAGGACTACCGGACTTCAAATTAGTCACTATTTGTTTAAAAAACGGATTTACGTACAACAAGGAGTATTGTTTACTATTCTCTGGGCATTTAATGCAATTATTTTTCTTAACAGAGATACGTATTTAGTTTCTTTACGTAAAGAACCTGCGTTTGAAGATATTTCTTTTAGCTCAGCTTGTTTATATTCCATAAGCTTTTCAGCTACATATGTGTTTAAATACATAGTACTGCTCACCTCACATTGGTTATGGTCTTACGGCTTTAATTACTGCTGAAACAATATAGTTTTCCATGCTCGTTCCTGGTACCCAATCTTTAATGAAATCTTTCGACTCATCCTTAGGCTCAATCGTAATATTCGAAAATCCACTATCCAAAAGCATTTGTTTTAAGTCTTCGATACTGGATGCTCCCGAAATGCAGCCAGAATACAGTGCATCCAGGTCATTTTTGATTTCTGTCGGCAGCTCTGTCGATAAGACAACATCAGAAATAGCGATTCGTCCCCCCGGTTTCAATACGCGGAAAGTGTCCTTAAATACTTGCGGTTTATTAGGCGACAGGTTAACCACACAGTTCGAAATAACTACATCTACCGATTGATCGGAAACAGGTAAATATTCGATCTCCCCTAACCGGAATTCTGTGTTCGAGAAGCCACCTTTAGTTCCATTTGCCCTTGCTTTGCTGATCATTTCGGGAGTCATATCAACTCCAATGACATGACCGGTTTCTCCAACCTGACGAGATGCTAAGAAACAATCAAAGCCTCCCCCACTCCCTAAGTCAAGCACAACATTACCGGGTTTCAAATCTGCTATGGCTTGCGGATTGCCACATCCAAGTCCGAGGTTTGCTCCTTCCGGAACTGCCGATAACTCAGCAGCTGAATAACCCAATTTGGAAGAAACAGCGTCAGCTGAAGCACAGCAGCTTGCTTCCGTAGAGCAGCAACCGCCTGCCGAATTTACTTCTTGAATAGCTGCTTTATAACGGTTTCTAACATTTTGACGAATCTGATCTTCTGTTACATGACTCATTAGGAATAACCTCCTGGTTAAATGATTTGCAAGTTTTATATGATCGGAACAGCGTTAGAAGCAGCTCCGTACTCGCCAATGAGATAAATTTGAAAATAAATGAATGCAAAATGCTTTAATTGCCTTTCAGTGACCGACCTATTTGCTTTACCACATACTTTGCATCCGCCCCGACTCCGCGAATCGTAGCGGAGGCAAATGAACGTTGTCCGTTCAAACCAACAAAATATAGGCCGGGAACGCTTGAACTAATCCCCTCTTTTTGTACCGGAACTCCATTTGGATCAAGTCCACCTAACCCCCTCAGGTATTCAAGGTTTGACCGAAAACCAGTCGCGAATATAACATTGTCCGCTTCTTCCCTTGATCCATCTGACCATACGACCCCTTCTGGATAAAATGCGGTAAACATCTGTTTCTGTACCGGATGTCCTGCATGTAACCGCTCCTTGTAATTGCCAAGATCTATGACGGACGAAGCGTTTGCTGCGGACTTACCGAAGCGCCAAAAGGAATCCACGCCCGTTATAGTTAGCCAAAAATGAAGATCTCGGCCTAGAATACGCTGAGGAACCAGTGAAACCTGATCGCGGACAGCTAATGTGGTTTCAGCAGTTTCAGACAGCTCCATCGCGATTTGCACTGCCGAATTCCCTCTTCCGACTACAATCACAGATTGGCCAGTAAAGGAATCCGGTGATAAGTATTCGGAGGAATGAATCACTCTTCCTAAGTAATCGCTTTGAGCATCAATGTGAGGAATAAATGGCCGGCTAAAGGAGCCTGTCGCACAGATAATAGTTCGCGATCGATAACTCTCTCCAGCTGCTGTGTTTACTTCAAACACACCAGATTCTCGACCAATATGTTTAACTTGACTATGGTAAGCAATCGGGAGTTTATTATGAGAAGCATATCGTTTCAGATATTGAACGACCTCATCACGCCCCGGATAACGATCACCCGGAGATGGAAACGGCATCCCTGGAAGTGAGGAATACTTCGCCGGTGAAAATAATTTCAAACTATCATAATATTTAGGCCATGAACCTGCAGCTTCCTCACTTGCTTCGAGGATCAAGAAATTAAATCCGTTCTTTTTAAGATGGTATCCGGAGGCTAATCCTGCTTGACCTCCACCAACTACAATAACATCCAAAATCTCACTCATTTTGACCTTCCTTTTATTTGCAATTTGCAAATATTAATGAAATGATATGGAGTAATTCGCATTACCCCAATGGTGTACAACACATTTTTGATTTCCTCATACTTTCATTCAAGAGCTTAATGGAGCGAATAACGGTGTCTTTCTCAAATTCGTTCATAAATGAAAATACCTCATCCAGATAGTCAGTCATCATCTTATCAATTGCGGTAGCAAAAAACTTCCCTTCTACGGTCAAGGATAATATATAGACTCTTCGATCCCCTAGTGAAGGCGTTTTTTTGATCAGCTTATTGTTGACTAACGTTTGAATTTGACGACTAAACGTAGTGATATCAACGCCAAGCGTATCCGCAATTTGCTGCATGGAAGGCTCATGCTGCCGATCGACTTCGAATAGAATATGACTTTGGATCAGAGAAATCTCCGTACTGCCAATCGTGCAGCAGTTCTTGTTCAAAAAGCCGAATTGCCTAGCCATCACCTGTAGTAATTCTCTTGGATTCTCCAACGTTCTTCACCTCATTAACTTATTTATACATCTATTATTTGCAAATTGCAAGTTATTTATTTGAATAATTAATCCACATCTCTGAGTACTCCAATAAGAGTGACATTTACAATGTCCTTATATAAGTTAATACTGATATTACAATTCACTTATATAATGTAGTTAATCCCTAATGAAAGGTGTGTCATATCGTGGAGAACAAGACATTCAATATTTATTTTTTATGTGGACAAAATCGTTGTCGAAGTCAAATCGCAGAGGCTCTAGCAAAGCATTATGCCACTGAAAATGTCAGAATCGATAGCGCAGGCTTAGAGCCAAGTTCACTTCATCCTTTCACCATTCAAGCCATGCAGGAAATTGGGATCGATATTACCGACCGCTTCTCCAAAAAAATCGATATGAAAATATTTATGAGTTCTTCTGTTATAATCAAACTTTGTGATGATATCGAGGAGCGATGTCCTATCGTTCCTTTCGGTATCCGTAATGAGCAATGGAGTATACATGATCCTCTAGCCAAAGAAGACGCTACAATGGATGATGTGCGGTCTGCTAGAGATGAAATAAAACAAAAGGTCATTTCATTACTGCAAAAATTTGGTGTATACAAGTCATCCCAACAAAGCGTCTAATTGAATAGACCATTAAACCAAGCATTAATGCTTGGTTTTTTATGGTTATTAAAAAACCACCAAAGAAGGTAGCTTTAACAAGACATATTTTCTTCATTTATTCTAACTTCGTCACCTTGGACTATTGCCGGTAAATAATTCAGCACATCCTTAAGATGTGGCTTCTCTTCGATTGATAGTGAATAATAGACCCACTGACCTCTTCGATCTTCACGTAAAATACCTGCAGATTTTAGCTTACGTAGATGTTGACTGGTGCTCGACTGAGAGACATCAAGCACACTAACAATATCGCAAACACACATTTCTTTTTCTTTTAGCAAGCATATAATCGTTAATCGGGTTTTGTCCCCTAATAATTTATAATCCTCAGCCATAGAAGATAATGTAATCAATTTTTGAACTGCCCCCTCAAGGCTACGATTTGGGTTATATGATGTCATTCAACATGCTCATTTATCATATTTCCGAAATGTTAAGGGAGTATTAACGAATAAACATATGGTTAACTCTTTATTTGAAATCCAGCTGGTACCCATTTTTAATTATTGTTTTAATTTCAAAAACGTCTGAAAACATCTTGCATTTGTTTCTTAATTTGAACATGGTAAGCGTTAATGCGTTTCTATCATTAGCATGCCTTTCGGACAATATGTGTTGGAGTTGATCAGAAGAAACCAGCTTTCCCTGATTATCAAGCAGCACAACAAAGATCTGGAACTCTCGCCATGTTAAATGGACGGTAGATCCATTCATTCGTATTTCTGATCCAGACGGATAGATTTCAATGTTATGAATGCGATAAGCTGTTTGTTCACGAGATACTTGAATCGCTGTTTTTTCTTTTCCCAAGGAATGATCAATGAGCTGCAGTAGTTCTGAGAAATCGAATGGCTTCAAGAGATGACTTGCTTTTAAACTAAGTGGCTGATGAGCACTACTCTTATCTATAAGTTCAATAATGGGTATATGCCTATCGCTCAATAATTGAAGAAGATCCCCCGGGTATAACTCAATTCCGGGGGAATCCATAATGACTAAATCAATCGTTTTAAAAGCGTGCATGCTTCCAGGCTCCAGATATTCAACTTGATACCCTTGCTTAATAAGGCCATATTGAAGCATATTGGCTAAGGTTCGATCTGACTCTATAAGGAGAATACGTTTGGGGATCATATCGACCCAAGTGTTTTTCTGTTCCTGTTGCATGTTCCCTTCCTCCGCTTATGCGATGTGTTACTAGTGATTTAGGTCATGCCTTTCATTAGATACCATGTAAATAACATTCTCGCCTATATTCGTTGCATGATCAGCAATTCGCTCCAGAAATCGCCCTACAAAGCATAATTGCAAACCTTGTGTTATCGTATTAGGCTGCTTGACCATATATTCATAATTCCGTTTTAAAAACTGTCCATATAAACGATCGACCTCATGGTCTAACTCAGCCATTTGCTTTGCCAATACAATATCACCGCGATCATAGCTAGTCATGCTTCCATGTATCATTTTTAATGTTATCTCGCTCATTTCCGGGATTCCCTCAAAAAGCTCAGGAGCCACCTCCGAATCGAGTCTAAGCGTTACTTTAGCCACATCAATGGCCAAATCCGCCATTCGTTCTAAGTCATTTGCCATACGTACCGCAGTTAGAATCTTTCGCATGTCTTTGGTAACCGGCTGCTGCGTTGCTATTGTTACACCAACTAGCTCTAAGATCTGATTTTCCATACGGTTGACTTGCTCATCATTTTCAATGAGTATCTTTGCCAGTGTAAGATCATGATTCTGCAAAGATTGAACAGATTGAATAACAGCTTCTTGGACTCTTTCTCCCATTAGATCGAGCTTTCCATGCAAATCCGTCAGCAACTTTTTTAAACTTGAACGATGCTCCACCAAATTGTATCCTCCTTATCCTTATCCAAAACGTCCTGAAATATAGTCATCCGTGCGATGATCATCAGGGGAAGAAAACATATGTTCCGTTTGATTGAATTCAATCATTTCTCCATTTAAGAAAAAGGCTGTGTGATCTGCTATTCGCGCAGCTTGATGTAGATTATGAGTTACTATGACAATTGTGACTTGTTTCTTAAGTTCTAGAACAAGATCTTCAATATGACTAGTTGATATCGGATCGAGTGCTGACGCAGGTTCATCCATGAGTAGGATTTCAGGTTCAATCGCCAAAGCTCTTGCAATACATAATCGCTGTTGTTGACCTCCACTAAGGCCCATCCCAGAATGTTTTAGACGATCTTTGACTTCATCCCAGATTGCTGCCATCCGTAAACTCTTCTCTACCGCTTCGTCTAGAATTGATTTCTTGCGTATTCCATTTAGCTTTAATCCGGATGCGACATTATCGTAGATCGACATCGTCGGAAAAGGATTAGGTTTTTGAAAGACCAT
Source organism: Paenibacillus solisilvae (assembly GCF_042656405.1). Taxonomy (NCBI): domain Bacteria; kingdom Bacillati; phylum Bacillota; class Bacilli; order Caryophanales; family Paenibacillaceae; genus Paenibacillus; species Paenibacillus solisilvae. The sequence goes on from NZ_JBHSOW010000025.1 coordinate 6,318, forward strand.
ACCAATTCGACTGCGTATTTCAACAGGATCAACACCAGAAGCGTATACATTTTGATCCTGAAACCATACTTCACCTTCTACCCGTGTCCCATCAATAACCTCATGCATCCGATTAAGACAGCGAACAAAGGTCGATTTTCCGCATCCAGAGGGTCCTATGATAGCCGTAATCGCATTGCTTTCAATTTGCATATCGATACCCTTTAAGATTTGTTGATTGCCATACCAGGCTTTTAGCTTCTCTGTTCGTAATTCTTTGGCCACGCTCACTCACCTCAATTGATGTTTTTGAACCGACTCCGCGTTATCGTCCGTGCTGCAATATTAATGATGAGAACAAAACCAATAAGTACAAGTGCTGCTCCCCATGCTTTTTCTATCCAATCCTCATAGGGTGATTTGGCATACTCGAATATTTGTGCCGGCAGTGAAGCAATAGGTTCTGACAATTTAGTATTCCAGTAATGATTTCCGAAAGCCGTTAATAATAGTGGGGCTGTTTCTCCGGCTACACGAGCAACTCCAAGCATAATACCCGTAACCATACCCTTTAACGAATACGGAATAACAATAAACAGAATGGTCTTCCATTTGTTGATGCCTAAAGCATAGGCACCTTCTTTTATCGAATTTGGAACAAGCCGTAAAATTTCTTCTGTTGAACGAGTAATGATTGGGATCATAATAATGCCTAAAGCTAACCCTCCTGACCATGCTGAAAAATGCTCGAAAGGCCTGACAAATGCGATATAAGCGAATATCCCAATGACAACCGAAGGTATACCAAGAAGAACATCCACGACAAAACGGATCATAGAAGAAAAAAGTCCTTGAGGTCTATATTCATTCAAGTAAATGGCCGTCATGATACCAATAGGCAGACCGACTCCTGAGGCAATTAATACTAATAGAAATGTTCCAACTATTGCGTTGCCGACCCCACCGCCTAGCTCACCTACTGCGACTGGCAGCTTAACGAAAAAATCGATACTGAGGGCTGATGACCCTTTATATACGATGTAACTCAATATACTGACTAAAGGTATGAGCGCAATAAGGGTGAACAGAACAACGATACCCATCATGAGTACATTGACCTTGTTTCGTCGAATCATTCGCTTCTTATTCACCTTTTCACACCTCCTCTAGGCCCTCGTGCTACACGCCAAATCATAAATCTCGCAGCCGCATTTAGGACAAACGTTACAAGGAATAAGAGCAGCCCAATCTCAATAAGCGAGGATAGATAAATATCGTCCGTAGCTTCTGTAAATTCATTTGCTATAACGGCTGCCATGGAATGTCCGGGCGCAAATAAAGAAGCTTTGATATCTACCCGGTTGCCGATGACCATGGTAACGGCCATAGTTTCCCCTAACGCGCGCCCCATTCCAAGAATACATGCCCCCAATATCCCTGGTCTGGCAAAGGGCAGAATGACCTTCCAAATGACTTCCCATTTCGTTGCACCCAGTGCCATGAAACCTTCTTTTTGCAAGCTAGGTACAACACTTATGACGTCTCTAGCCAGTGCGGTAATAATCGGAATAATCATAATGGCAAGGATCACCCCTGCAGATAACATGCCAAGACCAATTGGGGCTCCCGAGAATAAAAGAAAGCCGCCTAGAAGTTTAGATACCGGGATTTGAAACCAATCTCGAATAAAGGGTACCATGACAAACAAACCCCAAAGCCCAAATAATATGCTTGGGATTGCCGCGAGAAGTTCAATCATAAAACCAACAGGCCTCTTCAGCCACTCTGGAGCCATCTCGGTTATAAACAACGCAACACCAATACTGATTGGTGCTGCGATTATGATCGCAATTAAGGAGGATATTACAGTTCCATAGATGAAGGGTAAGGCACCAAACTCACCTTTGACAGGGTTCCACTCCGTGCCAATTATGAAATGCAGCCCAAATTTTTGTATGGATAAATGAGATTCAAGAGCTAAGGCAATAATAATCCAAAGAAATAATAAGAAGATCACAGCTGCAAACATAAATGTAGTCCATTTGAATCCGGTATCAAATAAACGTTGGGAAATAGCTCTCTTCATGCGGCTCTTAACCATGGAGGTAGGCAAGGGGACTTTCTTCAAGACCACATTTCTCCTTTCGATGTTTCTTATTCGAATGATAATGAAGGGATAGAGATGATACCATCTCTATCCCTCTCCATTCATGTGTTGATTACTGAATCTTAGCGATATTGGTATCGTTAAGTTTGGCAATTGCTTCAGGGATCTTCGCATAAAGAAGTTCTTCGGAATACTGTTGACCATCACGATAAGCCCATTTGACTAAATCTATAATCGCTTTTTTCTTATCTGCATCATCATATTCCACATTTAGAAGTGCCCAAGTAAAACCTACAATTCCATATGCTTTTTCACCCGATTTTTCAACAATAGACACGCGTGTATCCGCAGGCATATTGGCTGCAGCTGTTTCTGCAGCTAAAGTAGCTGCTTCGAGTGAAGGAGAAACGAAATTTCCATCTTTGTTTCGAACTTGAGCATAAGAGATATTGTTATTCACTGCATATGCAAGTTCCGCGTAACCGATAGAACCTGGCGTTTGCTTTACTTGCCCTGCAACACCCTCATTACCTTTTCCGCCCACACCTACGGGGAATTGTACCGATTTACCTTGGCCCACTTTTTCTTTCCACTCCGGGTTAACTGTGCTTAGATAATCTGTGAAGATAGCAGTCGTACCGCTGCCGTCCGAACGATACACCGGGGTAATTGCCAAATCCGGTAAACTTAGGTCTGCGTTATCAGCTTTCAGCTTCGCATCATTCCATTTTGTGATTTTGCCAAGGAAAATATCTGCAAGTGTTTCTTGCGTCAACTTCAACCCTTTATCAATTCCATCCAAGTTATAGATGATTGCTTCCGCACCGACAGTAACAGGGATATGAATGACACCGTTTTTCACCTTTGAAATGTCTTCATCAGTCATAAAAGCATCTGAAGCTGCAAAATCAATGGTTCCCTCTGTCAATTGTTTGATTCCGCCACCCGAACCAATCGATTGATAATTAACTCTGATGTCAGCATGAAGCTTGTTATACTCGGAGAACATTTTTGAAAATAACGGATTTACAAAGGTCGACCCAGCTGCAGTTATGGTCATACCATTATCTGAAGCTTTGCTATTTCCCCCCGTGTTTCCTTCTTTGCTCGATCCACATCCGGCCAACACGACTACCATGATGGCAATAATACTGAAAGACAACCATTTTGCTTTCTTCGACATTTGAATTCTTCTCTCCCTTATCACGATATTATTAAGTGCTTATATATCGATTCGCTTATGATCTTAAATCGTGAATGTTTTCGGATTGTTAACGTATTGTTATCAAATAATTAAATTAGCACTCACTAATATAATGCTTTACTTATATTAAAGAGTTTGGTTATAATACTAATGGATATTCTATAAGGGATATCACATCACTCCTCAGTGAGAATAACCGAAACGAGGTGATATGGAATGATTTCCTTAG
>NZ_JBHSOW010000026.1:0-1696 GCF_042656405.1 Paenibacillus solisilvae
GTTCGGAAATGAGTCCCGTAGGCCGGACGAAAACGCTGCCTGCATTCGGATCGCACGTATCGAAAATGACTTTTGCTTTTGCTTCCTGTCAAAACTACCCGGTGGGTTATTTTACTGCTTACCGACACATGGCCGCTGAAGAGTTGGATCTGGTTTTTCATCTGGGCGATTACATTTACGAAGGCCCCGGTCCCGCATCAACTACTCCAAGCCCACGGTACCATAATGGTCCCGAAATTATGACACTTACGGATTACCGCAACCGCTATGCCCTTTACAAAAGCGACAGCGACCTGCAGGCCGCACACGCCAAGTTCCCATGGGTGGTTGCGATGGACGACCATGAAGTCGAAAACAACCATGCCGGTCTGTTCCCTGAGAATAATCAGCCGGTCGAGCCTTTCCTGGCACGCAAGGCTGCGGCATTCCAGGCCTATTACGAAAATATGCCTTTAAGAAGTTCTTCCCTGCCGAGCGGGTTCACCATGCAGCTCTACAGAAATTTTAATTATGGCGACCTGGCTAATGTTTTTGTACTCGACACCCGCCAGTTCCGTGATGATCAGGCAAGTAGTGACAAGGACGTAGTACAACCGCCGACCCCCGAATCCACAAGTGTCGATCGGTCCATTATGGGCGAAGAGCAGGAGCAATGGTTGCTTTCGGGACTCTACCAATCGCAGGCGAAGTGGAACATCATTCCACAGCAGGTTCTTTTCTGTAAGAGGGACTTACTGATCGGAACCGGAGAAGAATTGAACATGGAGAATTGGGACGGTTATTCCGCCAACCGCGACCGGATTCTTAATTTTGCGAAACAGCAAGGCCTTACCAATCTTGTTGTTCTTACAGGTAACGTTCACAACAACTGGGCCTGCGATATTAAAGCGGATTTCAACAATCCGGATTCCGAGACGCTCGGGGCTGAGTTTGTCGGCACCGCCATCACCTCAGGAGGAGACGGTGTTGATATCACGGACGCCCAAAAAGCCGTGCTTGCGGAAAATCCGCATATTAAGTTCTACAACAATCAACGCGGCTACGTGCGCTGCATTGTTACCCCTGACAGCTGGCAGACGGATTATCGGATTGTTCCGTATGTTTCCCGTCCAGGAGCACCGATCACCACTCGCGCTTCCTTCCTGTTGGAAAAGGGCAAACCCGGATTGCAGAAAATTTACGACGGTGCGGTCACCGTGTAAGGAACGTACTGGATTTAAGCTCGGCCTATAAGAAAACCATCAGCCACGGCATCATAAAGCCGTGGCTGATCCTACACTACACAATTTTGAGGAGATGATTATTGCGCTTGTTATATTTGGTCCTGCCAAGCTTCCTGAGCTTGGACGAGCATTCGGCAAAACGCTAAGCGAGTTTAAGGGCGCTACACGCGGCGATACGGAGGATGAGAAGAAGAGCGATACGGAGTCTTCGAAGTCGTCTGTAGAGGTTAACAAGTAGCATGGGTTCGGACAGTAATACACAGATGAATATAGTGGAACACCTTGAAGAGGTGCGGAAGCGGATCATTCGAACCTTGCTCGCGTTTCTTGTTGCAATGGTCGCCTCTTTCATCTATGTGCAGGATATATTTGTATTGGGAAGGAGAGCCGAAACATTATGAGTAGGGCAATAACAAGCTAGCATGTATGTTTTGTAAATGTCGGTGAAAGAAAACGGCCATATTTTTTCAACG